>NZ_JBMPPK010000018.1:0-158826 GCF_049339405.1 Undibacterium sp. Tian12W | reverse complement strand
CTTTGATACTCTTTCATCTTGAAACTCCTTCTTTTGGTAGAGATAGAAGTTTCAAACCGACCGCCGTATAGGTCAAACCTTGAGGAGTCCCCCGGCAGAGCCGGGGGATTACCTTATTTATTTATAGTCTTTGCGCCAGGGTCGCGCCTGAAGCACGAAATAGAGTAACAGTTCCCCATCTGGCGACAGGTCACAGCGTTGAGGGTATAAACGGCCACGCATCCATGCGCCAGATTGAAAGACGTCATTGCGGGTATCCCAGCGAATGACGTGAAACCAGTTGCTTGGTCCTCGCGCGAAGATTGCTGCTACATGTGCTTCCTTGGCAAAAATGACGAATAGTCTTGGGCTGGGTGCTGGTGTACTCATGGATATTTTATGGATAGACTGCCTGGCTTATTTAAACAAGCAACAAGCGAAATTTCGCGCATTGCTTAGGAGCCTCTCCGCGCTTAGATAGGGGCAAGTTTCGCATGAAGAGCTTCACTCATCTTATTCTGAATATTTTCTATTGTGTAAAACACCAAAATCAGATCGTACTATTTTTTGATCTATTTACGTCTTTTGTCGCACATCTGAAATTGTAAGCATTTGATTTTAAAAAATGAAATTTTTAATAATTGTCCCACTATGCTGGATAATCTGCATCTATTGTGACCCCGCACAGCGGCAAACAAGCACTGTCATCGATAAATATGCAATGCGGCTTTCAAGTTGACTTAAGACCGAAGCTGGAAAAAAGCGTAAACGACGACGTAGCTCAAAACAGTTTCACGAGGATTTGAAAGAGTTGAGATTTGAAAGGGGGTATGACAGGTGGCAGCCTTCGCCAGGAAGTAGAAGGTGGATCAAACTGATTGGCGGGTCAATTCAGCATACAAACGAATAACATGTATCCGCATTGACGCTTCCTTAGCTACTTTTACATGGCAGGGTAGTTTGGGAAGGCATGACTGACTCCAGAAAAGAGTCAGCCATTGAAGCCTCAGGAAAATTGCATGGAAGATGCATTATTCGCTTGAGGCAATGCAAATGGCATGGAACCCGGCGACAGCTTCCGACCTGTGCAGTTGCTGAGCAAAGATCACGCCATTTGCCAGAGAAATTACATTTCCAGCCCAGCTTCAATATCGGATACTTTGCGGCGTGCAAGTGCCAGGTTGGATTTGGATTTATCAAGCACGACATACAAAAACAAGCCTTCGTGTTTGGCCAAAGGACGCAGGATATGGTATTGCTTGCCCAGGGTAATGAGGATGTCTTCAATCACATCATCGATTGCCAGGGATTGCATGGTTTTCAGTTTTGCACGAACTACTTCGGTATTACCAGCTGCTGCAATTTCCAGATCCAGCCCGCTTCCTGCTTGTCCCAAGATCATGCCACTGCCTGAATCTACCAACGCTGCACATTGCGCACCATCCAGGCTCAGTAAACTTTGTACTGATTGATTAATACTAGCCATTCAAAACTCCAAAATGAGGACGTCAATGAAAAAACAAACGACGTGACGCCTAAACGACATTTGTTTGAAATAATCTATGCACGATAATGTGCGGGCTTCTTTAATTCAGGGAATGGTCAGTTTCTCTAGCGGCCTGTTTCCTGCCTGTCGAAGGCTTTTGTTCCAGGATTTTGTAGTCCTTAAGCATTCTGCAAATTACGCGCTGCCTGCTTCGCAAAATATAATATTTGCCCCACTATCGCATCCCGCCCTGCGACCACACTCATGATCAGCGAACCTTGTTCTCTCTGTATCTGGAATATCAGTAACAATCCAAATTTGGCTTCTATGATCAGGTTTTCACATGCGCCAAGATTGCTTTCTTCACCAGCCAATGCACCGAGAGATGCCAGCGAACTCGACATCGCAGACAAGCGGGTAACCAGTGCATTACTTTCAACGCGCGAGGCGACTTCAAAGCCATCTTCCGTAGAAATCACAACAGCCTTTATTCCTTTTACTTGCGAATGGACAAAATCAACTGCTTTTTTTGCGCTCTCTGTCAAACTTTGATCAATCTGCATAACTATCCATATCTCTAACCATATCTTGCTTCGCTTCTAGCTGAAGCATCAGTAACTCTAACAATTCAGCAACATGCCTGGCTTCACGAACATCTGCTTCCAAAACCGGGCACAAGATGCCACGTTGATTAAGGTGTTCAGAAAAATATTCAATATTTGGTTCAGGATGTGTATCCATGTGACTGATGGCGACTACGCAACTTGTCGTATCAATCAAACTCTTAAAGCCGTCCAGATAAACGTTCAAATCAGCCACAGGATCAGGCTTGCGGTTATCAATTAAAATGACCAGACCCAATGCACCACGCGATAATATCTCCCACATAAAATCGAAGCGTTGCTGGCCGGGCGTGCCGTACAGTCTTAATTTGTCTCCATTACTCAGAGACATTTCTCCATAGTCCAGCCCAACCGTCGTGGTCAATTTATCAATGTCCACGTCATTATTTTTGACATCTGTATTCAGTGTCGTTACTTCACTCACTGCAGTGATGGCGGTTGTTTTTCCTGCGCCGGCAGGGCCGGTAAACAATACTTTGTATTCCATGATCAATCTGTTCCCATGATACGAGAAAGCTTGCTACGTATCCGCGACAGGACGCCAGGTTGAATATATGCAGGCACAGGCGGTTGATTTGGATTTTCCAGTTTTATTTCCATGGATTCTTTTGATAACAGTCCTGACGAGTGCAGGTCCGATATAAAGGACTTGCATATTTCGATATCCAGACCAGACTTTTTATTCAGCGTTTCTACCGAAATCGCTTGCTTCGTCATGACTGTTGCCAGGCGAATGCGGTCACGGGTATTGACCAGGTTCGCTGGTGGCCATCGCTTCAGGCGATAGTGTTGCGCAAGATCAGAAGCCGGTAATTGTGTCGCTATGGGCGTAGTCGAATTTCCACCGATTGCCATACCTATGCGATTTAAAGCAGTCGCAATTTCAATGGAATTCAAAGGCAGGGACAAGTATTTTTCGTCTCCTGTATTTGATGCAGAGAGGGTCAGTGCATGCAATACACCAGTATCTTTTTGTGAATTGGACGGGGTCGCTCCGTCACCATAAATGATGAGATCAGGTGACGTTTCACGGTACAACCATTGATACTGCAAGTTGAAGTTCAGTACACGAACATACGACTTGAAAAGCTCAGCGTCCCTGAAAGCAACACCATGTAAGCTGAAATAAAATTTTTTTCGATTAGGCATGAGATTGGTTTATTGCGGACCTTTTAACAGCAAAATACATATCGCTGTTGAAGACATTTTTGATGCAATTGATTGAGCTGCATGCGTCATACGAAGGACCAGTAAATATTTCTTGACCAGCATACTATCACCGTAAACCATAAAAGCTGTTGTTTAGCAAATTACTAAACAAATCCCTTTTTTTGAAGAGCTGTTTAGCACTAATCAGAGTCGTGCATTTTTATTTTGCGGCTGCAATTTTTAATAAAGTCGATGATTCTATGTATTTATTTTTGCGATGAATCTGATTGCCGGAACTTTACACAATATTTTCATGTCACACTGCAACCAATTGTCAAAATATTCAATTGGAGAAAATGAAGTAACCATCTTTGTCAGTTACGTCAATTCATAATGGATGGAGGATAATTTGCGGTCTATAAATTCTTCGTTCGCTAGCTCAATTGACGCCGTCAGTTTGTTCCACTTTCGCTTCCTGGCGCAGGTTGTAGACCGGTTCATAGAATCTTTTAAATCCCGGTTACTTCAAAGCGAAGATGGCTGGAGACAGTGTTGCAAGCAGTGTTCAGTTGTGTGGCGATCTCTGGTATTGAAATCTGTCACGAATCTATCAGCGTTGAATAATACCTGTTAATGTTACTTCAGCCACTCGTGGCTCCTGCTTATCAAAATAAGCAGAATGGTATGATAGAAGCGGGTCGCTATAGATGTAATGGTCGTCACTTAAGGACGTTACAATTAAACCGCATTGCTGGCAATGCAGAAATTTTTCGTTTTGCTTGTAATTTCAAAGCCAGAGTCGCGACTATAGTCAATAAGCTGTAAAAAGTCAGTGAACAAGAAAGCAATTGCACGTTTTATGAGAATTTCCCACACCTCCCGGATGCTTGCCGTATTTGCCATGCTATGTAGCCTGCTATTCATGCAGTTTGCAGTAGCGGCATACGCCTGTCCGGGAATGAAGCTTGGGACTGGCAGTAATTCAGACGTGACATCGTTAATCACCGGTTCCTGGTCCATGCCAGACTGCGCAGGCATGGACCAGGAGCAAGCAGCACTTTGCCAGACCCATGCGCAGGACCCGTTAAGCAAACAGTCGTTGGATAAGCCGCAATCGCCTGACGTACAGCCTTTTATAAGTACTGGCTTAATACTCATCGTGGAAACCGCAGATGTAGTGGCTGTCCTATCTTCCACGCACCATCTTTCAGCATATTTCTTAAGAAGCGCCGCACCACCGATTGTCATACGTAATTGCTGTTTCCGCATTTAACTCCATAAGCGCCTGATCCATCCGTCGCCACGTCTTGCTGTGGCGTGCGTTGTTATTGATTGTCGCCTGGAGCTTCCATGTTATCTATTTTTGCTGCGCCATATGCTGCGCGGACTAATGCCATTCGCATTGCAATTGCCACTGGTTTGTTCACTTTATTCTCATGCCCCGCTTTTGCCGCGGATATTCCACTCACCTTGGGGCAAGCCCAACAACTGGCAGTAGCACACTCGCTCCAGTTGATTGCCCAAGAACTGGCGGCTACTGCTTCCCGCGAAATGGCTGTCGCTGCTGGTCAATTACCTGATCCGGTTTTGAAAGCCGGTATTGATAACCTGCCAGTCAGTGGTCCCGACCGTGGCAGTCTGAACAGTGATTTCATGACCATGCGCCGCATCGGCATAATGCAAGAGCTGACCGGTAGTGACAAGCGCCAGTTGCGCGCTGCCCGCTATGACCGTGCCGTGAACAAGTCCATGGCAGAGAAATCCAGCACGATTGCAGCCATCCAGCGTGACACTGCTATTGCCTGGCTAGACCGGTACTATGCAGAACGCATGGCCGCCATTGCCGCTGAACAGGCGAATCAGGCCAAACTCGAAATCGAGGCAGCAGAGAGCAGCTACCGCGCCGGGCGGGGTAGTCAGGCAGATATCTTCGCGGCCAGAAGCGCGCTGAGCATGGTGGATGACCGCTACAGTGATATCCAGCGCAAGGTACGTACTGCCAGAATAATGCTGGATCGCTGGACAGGTCTTGCTACTGAACTTCCATTGGCGGGAGAACCAAGTATAGGCAGCATCCGTCTGGATTTAACAGCGCTGGACAAATCGCTGACCCACCATCCCCAGATCGCAGTATTGACCAGGCAAACGGAAATCGCTGAAGCAGACGCAAAACTCGCAGAAGCCAATAAAAAGCCAGACTGGACGGTCGAAGTCGCATTCCAGCAGCGTGGCCCGGCATATTCCAATATGGTGTCGGTCGATATCTCTCTGCCTTTCCAGTGGGACCAAAAGAATCGTCAGGATCGTGAACTGTCATCGAAGCTGGCGATGGTCGAGCAGGCAAAAGCCGAGCGCGATGAAACACTCCGCGCCCACGTCGCTGAAACCAGGGCAATGATAGAAGAGTGGCAAAGTGGCCTGGAACGCAGCTCCCGCTATGAACGTGAATTGATACCACTAGCCAAAGAACGTACTCAAGCCACTCTGGGTGCCTATCGCGGTGGCAAATCCAGTCTGCCCGACCTATTGGCTACACGCCGGAATGAGATTGATGTAAGGCTACAGGCCTTGCAATTGCAAGCTGACACCGCCCGTCTCTGGGCACAACTCAATTTCCTGTTTCCTGCTGATGGGCAAGGTAATCATTCACACGAATCCACGAACAAGGATGCGCTATGAACAATAAAAAAATCATTATTACCCTTGTTGCCGCTGGTGTACTGGCTGGCAGTGGATATGGCCTTTATCGTCTAGGTATTAGTCAAGGAATGAAGGAATCAGGTGCGATGCAAGCAGATGCCTCAGTATCGGGCCCAGCCCCAAGCGACAAGAAGGTACTGTATTGGCATGACCCCATGGTTCCCGGTCAGAAATTTGATAAACCTGGCAAATCGCCTTTCATGGACATGCAATTGGTACCAGTTTACGCCGATGGCGCAGATGAAGGTAGTGTCAAGATCAGTCCACGCGTGCAACAAAACCTCGGCATTCGGGTCGCTGAAGTCACCAGAGCAAAGCTTGCATCGTCCATAGCGGCAGTTGGCACCGTGACCTATAACGAGCGCGATGTTGCTCTGGTACAGGCGCGTAGTAACGGCTTTGTAGAAAAACTCTATGTGCGCGTCGCCCTGGACACCGTAAAGAAAGGCCAGGCACTGGCCGAGCTGTATGTGCCAGACTGGGTTGCCGCTCAGGAGGAATACCTTACAGCACGGCGCATGGAAAGCACAGGCATGGCAGGTTTGCAGGAGGCTGCCAAACAACGCATGCGTCTCGCCGGGATGACGGACGATCACATCCGTTCAGTTGTCGCCAGTGGAAAGCTGCATCCACGCATCACAGTAACTGCACCGGTCAGTGGTGTCGTGTCAGAACTGTCCATACGTGAAGGTATGACGGTCATGGCAGGAGCGCCATTATTTCGTATCAATGGAGTTGCAACAATATGGGTGATTGCCGATATCCCGGAAAACCTGTCTGCCCAGGTACGTCCAGGCAATGTGGTCGAAGCTCGCACACCATCATTACCCGGCACACTCTTCCAGGGCAAGGTCAACGTTATCCTGCCACAAGTGGATGTGAGCACCCGTACCTTGAAAGCCCGTATTGAGCTGAATAATCCGGCGGGCGTCTTGGTGCCGGGCATGTTTGCCAATCTCAACTTCAGTTCTGGCGTGGATAAGGAGGTTTTGCTGGTACCGAGCGAAGCGGTCATTGTCACCGGAACCCGCAATGTCGTCATGATCGCGCAGGACGACGGCAAGTTCCTGTCTGTGGACGTTGAAACTGGTGCAGAAGCGAATGGCCAGACTGAAATCCGCAAAGGGCTGGAAGCTGGACAAAAGATCGTCGTCTCCGGCCAATTCTTGATTGACTCTGAAGCCAGCCTTAAAGCAACGACTACTCGTATGGGTGAGTCACCAGCTACTGGCAAGCTGGGAGGAACAACGCATCATGGCAGCGGCAAAGTCGAAAAGATAGATAAAAATGAGATCACCTTGTCGCACGATCCTGTTCCATCCTTGCAATGGGGGGCAATGACTATGGGCTTCCAACTACCAGTTGGCGGACTTCCACGCAATGTGGAAGTTGGGGACATGGTGATTTTTGATATACGACCGTCCAAAAATGGGATGTACCAGATTGTCGCCATTTCTCCGACTACAGGAGCAAAGAAATGATCGCAAAACTGATACGCTGGTCTATCATCAACCGCTTCCTGGTCCTGCTGGCGACCCTGATAATGACCGCCTGGGGTATCTGGTCCTTATCGCGTACACCACTGGATGCGATTCCTGACCTGTCGGACGTGCAAGTCATTATCCGTACCAGTTTCCCTGGACAGGCACCACAAATTGTGGAAAACCAGATCACCTATCCATTGACCACGACTATGTTGTCAGTGCCCGGTGCCAGGACAGTGCGTGGCTATTCCTTCTTTGGTGACTCCTTTGTTTATGTCCTCTTTGAAGATGGCACGGACCTGTATTGGGCACGTTCACGCGTACTGGAATACCTGAACCAGGTGCAGTCACGGTTGCCGCCACAAGCGAAAGCATCTCTCGGGCCAGATGCCACCGGTGTCGGCTGGGTATATGAATATGCCCTGGTGGACCGCAGCGGCAAGATGGATTTATCGCAGTTGCGGGCATTTCAGGACTGGTTCCTGAAGTACGAATTGAAGTCGGTACCAAATGTGTCGGAGGTGGCAAGCATAGGCGGCATGGTGCGCCAGTATCAGATTCAGCTCGACCCGGACAAGATGCGTGCCTATAACATCCCGCACGGCAAAATCATAGCGGCAGTACAGCAGGCCAATCAGGAAAATGGTGGCTCGGTCCTGGAGCTGGGTGAAGCCGAGTACATGGTGCGTGCATCTGGCTACCTGAAGTCGCTGGATGATTTCCGTAAAATCCCTTTAATGACCACAGATGCTGGTATATCCGTACGCCTTGGCGACGTGGCCCGTGTTCAGACCGGGCCTGAAATGCGACGTGGTATTGCTGAGTTAAACGGCGAAGGTGAAGTTGCAGGTGGCGTGATTGTCATGCGCTCAGGTAAAAATGCACTGGCAACCATTGATGCCATCAAAACCAAACTGGAAAAACTGAAATCCAGCCTGCCGCCAGGCGTAGAGATCATCCCTGTTTATGACCGGTCCAGCCTGATCAAACGCGCAGTGAGCAATCTTGAACACAAGCTGCTGGAAGAATTCATCGTGGTGGCTGTCGTGTGTGCCATCTTTTTATTCCACATCCGTTCAGCCTTGGTTGCCATTGTGTCACTGCCTTTAGGAATTCTGGCGGCGTATATCGTCATGTATTACCAGGGCGTGAATGCCAATATCATGTCGCTGGGCGGTATTGCCATTGCGATTGGTGCCATGGTCGATGCTGCGGTTGTCATGATAGAAAATGCGCACAAGCATATTGAAGCCTGGAACCACGCACATCCGGGAGATAAACTGACTGGTGAAACCCACTGGCAAGTGATAGGCGATGCAGCCGCCGAAGTTGGGCCCGCTTTGTTCTTTTCCTTATTGATCATCGTTCTGTCCTTTATCCCAGTATTCACTCTGGAGGCGCAGGAAGGACGCTTGTTTGCTCCGCTGGCTTTCACCAAGACCTATGCCATGGCCGCAGCGGCAGGCCTGGCGGTGACTTTGATACCGGTATTGATGGGCTATCTGATACGCGGCAAAATACCTGAAGAACAAAAGAACCCTCTGAACAGGTTCCTGATAGCGATATACCGGCCTTTGCTTGATGTCGTTCTGCGCTTCCCGAAAGTTACTTTGCTGGTCGCTGGCTTGATTGCCTTGGCGACGGTGTTGCCCATGTCACGGCTTGGTGGTGAATTTATGCCACCACTTGATGAAGGTGATTTGCTATATATGCCGTCTGCACTGCCAGGTATAGGCGCAGGCAAGGTCTCTGAGCTATTACAGCAAACTGATCGTCTCATCAAAACCGTTCCTGAAGTGCAAAGCGTGTTTGGCAAGGCTGGCCGGGCTGAGTCGGCAACAGACCCGGCACCACTGGAAATGTTCGAGACCACCATACAGTTCAAACCGCGTGATCAATGGCGTGTCGGTATGACCTCGGATAAATTGGTGGAAGAACTTGACCGTGTCGTCAAAGTCCCAGGTCTATCAAATATCTGGGTACCGCCGATCAGAAACCGTATTGACATGCTTGCCACTGGAATCAAGAGTCCTGTAGGCATCAAGGTCTCTGGGGCCAATCTCAAAGAAATCGACCGTATGACAGCTGACATTGAGCGCGTCATCAAGGATGTACCCGGCGTATCTTCAGCCTTGGCTGAACGCCTGAATGGCGGCCGTTACATTGATGTTGATATCAACCGCGATGCCGCTGCACGCTATGGACTGAACATTGCTGATGTGCAGAGTATCGTCTCCGCCGCGATTGGTGGTGACAACATAGGCGAGACAGTAGAAGGCTTGCAGCGCTTCCCCATCAACGTGCGCTATCCCCGTGAAATACGCGATTCTGTTGAGAAACTGCGCCAGTTGCCTGTACTTACCGAGCGCGGCGCTCAAATCCAACTTGGCGATGTTGCTGAAATCCGCATCGACGACGGCCCACCCATGCTCAAGAGTGAAAATGCGCGTCTGTCAGGCTGGGTGTATGTGGATATCCGTGATCGTGACCTCAGCTCAGTCGTACATGAAATGCAGGAAGTCGTTGCCCGAGAGGTCAAGTTGCCTGCTGCGTATTCGATTACCTGGTCAGGTCAGTTTGAATATCTGGAACGCGCCACAGCAAAACTGAAGATAGTGGTACCAGCGACCTTATTGATTATCTTCGTCTTGCTCTATATGATATTCAAACGCTTGGACGAAGCTACGCTGATCATGGCGACCTTGCCCTTTGCTTTAGCTGGTGGAATTTGGCTATTGTGGGTGCTTGGTCATAATCTGTCGGTCGCCAGTGGTGTCGGGTTTATAGCGCTAGCAGGTGTTTCGGCTGAATTCGGTGTGATCATGCTGCTGTATCTGAAACAGTCGTGGGAAAACCGCGTCAGGGCAGGCAATGATACTCAGGAAGATTTGCTTGATGCCATCCGTGAAGGTGCGGTAATGCGGGTGCGGCCAAAAGCGATGACGGTTGCCGTTATCATCGCCGGGCTGGTGCCGATCATGTTTGGTGCCGGCACAGGATCAGAAGTGATGCAAAGAATTGCTGCACCTATGGTAGGAGGTATGATCACGGCTCCCTTGTTGTCGATGTTTGTAGTACCGGCCGTTTATCTGATACTACGTCGTCCAGGATTGAAAACTGCAAAGAAGATTCAAAAAAAGAGAATAATTATTCCATCTCAATAAATGAGATTTCGCGATGGACCCATAGTTATCCTTGCCCATTAAAACGTAGTGAAAATGACGGATGTCCAGTACCGTCCGTCAATTCAAGTATGTTAATGCCGCTTGCAATAATCTCTATAGCGGAATCCCGGCTGCTTTACATCAAAATAATATCGTATTGTTTTTTTATTGATCTATTGCCGTCTATTGCTGTACATTTTAAATTATAAGTATTTGATTTTAAAAAGAAATTTGTTTATTGTTGTCTATTAATGTATCATTCAATCGCGATAAAAATGTGTAGCTAAGAGTGTAGTCAGCTACAAATTTATATAATCCGACTAGGATGAAACGTGCGTACAAGAACAAAGGAAATGCTTGAATCGCTTCTGTTAAAACATTGGATGCGGGCAGTTGAGAACGGCGAAGCTCTCACGGTCAAAGATCAACAAACAAATGAAATTATACAACTCCCATTGCCGCTCGCCAGATCAGATGGAGATGGCCTAACTTTTACGCTTTCTAAATCAGGAACTGCATCTTGGGTTCTTCGTTATCGACATGCTGGACGTGCCAGGGAGCTTACGATTGGCAATTATCCCGATATTGGGCTATCCAAAGCAAGAAGGCGTGCGCGTGAGCAGCGAGCAGAAATAGATCGAGGTAGCGACCCGGTGTGCGTTTGCTAGCTGAATTGACCCTGTCAGTTTGATCCACCTTCCACTTCCTGGCGAAGGCGGCCACCCGGTCATACGACCCTTCATATCCCAGTTCTTTCAGATCGAGATGAAGCTGCTTTAAGCTTCGTCGCTGCTTACGATTTTTGCCCGCTTCGGTTTTAAGCCAGCTTGAAAGCTGTAATGCATATTTATCGATGGCGCTTGTTGTTTGTCGATCCGCATAGGCTGGCTCTGTGACTTCAGAGCGCAGATAGCGCCGGACAGTGTTGCGAGAGATACCCAGTCGTCTGGCAATCTCGCGTAATTGAATCTGGTCACGAATGTGCCAGCGTCGAATAATACCTAGTAATGCCACGTCAATCACTCCTGCTCCCTACTCATCAAGATAAGTAGGCTTGTGTGCTAAACGTGGGTCAATTTTAGAAGCAATTTATCCAGCAAAGTGGTCAATTTTCAGTGCAAATCAACAGGTGGGCCATGTGTATATCAAGGTCGTGATATGGATAGTGCACACGAAGGGTTGAAAATTAGCTCTTCTGCCTTCTATGCAGTGACCGAGGATCTGCAAATCGCCATGGAGAACTGTCAGATACCATCTTATACGGCAAACAAATTGATCGCTAAGTTGGCATCAATGAAAAGGGTTATTGTAAAAAAATAGTCCTCAAAAAAGACTCATGGAAATGCTGCGCATTATTCGGGGCAACGATACTTTTTCAGACTAAGTGCACCGGTTTTAATTGCGTACTAGAACCGGACTTTTTACACGTCCTTTGGCATGGCGATCGTGCATCCTTTGTTTGCCTCAATTTCAGCCCGGACAGCTTCCAACTCGAACTGGTGGCGGCCGATGAAGATGACTGCCGCGCCTTGGTCTTAATTCATATCCTTCAAGATTGCGGGACAAATGGACGGCAGTCCACAGGAATATCTATAAGAAAAGTTGTCCCCAGTTCTTCAGAGCTATCAACCAGAACACTGCCGCCATGACTTTCCGCGACGGTTTTTACGAAATGTAGTCCAATACCCCAACTGGGAGTGGTAGTAACATTATCTTCACGACGTAAATAATCAAAAATATTGTTGTGCATGTCTTTCGGAATGGGGTTACCCATATTGTGGACGCTCAGCATTAATCTACCGTGGGCCTGGTGAACTCTGGTGCTCACTGTTTTATTGTCACCATATTTGATCGCATTGTTAATCAGGTTTTCCAAAGCTCTGCGTAATGAGTCCTTGCACCAATATCCAATGACCGCTTCATTCGTTTCACATCCAATATTACAATCAAAATTTTGATAATATTGGTCACATACCTCGCTAGCTAATTCACTTAGGTCGAATTGCGAGAGGTCAAGCGTTAAATTGGTGTTGCCTTGTAGCGTAAGCGCATCCACCAATTCACCCATCATGGCACCTAAGCGCTTGGCGTTAGAGGCGATTTTAGAGGAAAATTTCTTAGCTACTTCCATGTCAGTAGTCATACTGATCAGTTGAGCACCATTGGCTATGACTGCCAGAGGTGTGCGCATATCGTGCGAAAGAGCAGCGGCCAATTTACCGCGCAATATCTCGTGACTTGCTGTGAAAGCCCGAATCGCTTCGCGTGTAGCAGTGTTGATAGACTGATCGATAATTGTCCAGTGGTGCTCAGTCAGCTCCACATGTCCTTTCGCAACGATAGCAATTATCTCCCTGAAAATCTGGTATTCGTGAATTACCTGATCGGGACCATACAAGGTCATGCGTGCTCGTTCACCGCCATGAACGGAAGCAGCATTGTTATTGCTGGTCGCATCTTTGCGAGGGTAGTCTGGACTTAAAGCTTCAGCAATATTGTCGTAAAACGCCGGAAGCGTATTGATTAATACCGGCCCAAGCAAGCTGCTGGCACCTGGAACACGCGCTCTGATTTCCTGTTCCCAACGCGCCATTACTGCTTCGCGAATGGAGATAAATTGCAGAGAAATAGGGGATAGTTCACCCGCTGCCGAGCTTTGATCTGTTGCCAATGTCATGCCTCCTCCACAAAAAGCCGAATCAATAACAAAACTGTAAAGCACATTCAGTTGCTATGAGCCGCTCCATGTAGGGAGCCTGATGTAACTCAGGTAAACAGCTATGGCGTAATCACGTATTTTACCACCCCGTGCGAGTAGCACGATCACAGCATATTTACGTATGATTGCGTCACTTCTATGACCTGTTTAGTCGCCTCTATTACGTTGCTAATTAACCCAGCTGGGCTAACAGACGCATTAACGCATCCATGTCAACAGGCTTTACCATATGGTGATCAAAGCCAGCTTCTGATGACCTCTGTCGGTCTATATCTTGACCATATCCTGTGATTGCCACAAGCATCGTGTCTGACATTGTAGGTAATCGACGCAGATTCTTAGCTAACTGCGTACCATCCATATCAGGCAAACCAATGTCCAGCAGGCAGACATCTAAAGACACCGTTTTTGCTACATTGAGGGCTGCGTTGCCACTGTGAACAATTTTTACGCTACACCCAGCAAGTTCCAAATACATGCCCAGCATAGAGGCTGCATCTTCATTGTCATCCACGACAAGCACATTAATATTTCCCGTCGCCGGTTCGCGCTTCACGGCAGATTCGTTATCAATCATCGATACTGGATAAAATCGTGGAAGTGTTATTGTAAATTTACTTCCCAAGCCTAATCCATCACTATTGGCCGTAACGGTGCCGCCGTGAAGTTGAACTAAATTCTGTACTAATGCCAGGCCTATTCCTAACCCGCCTTGCGTCCGGTCCGAGGATCGCTCTGCTTGCGCAAACATATCAAAAATACAATTTATGGTATTTGGCTCAATCCCAATACCGTTATCGCGGATAGTAAAGACAATTGAATCAGCGTCACTGTCCATACTCAGAGTAATCTCTCCGCCCTCCAGAGTGTATTTGGCGGCATTATTCAGCACGTTCGACAAGATCTGAATTAGCCGTTTAGGGTCGCCTTTTATGTAAACAGGGACGGAAGTTGTTTGCAATGTAAGATGGTGACGACGGGCATCAAGCAGTGGCCGCACTTGTTCTATAGCATTCGTGGCGACATGCCTTGCATCAAGTACCTCTTCCTTGAGGGTGACCAAGCCGCGCGACACCCTGGAAACATCCAAAAGATCATCGATCAATCCGGTCATGTGTTTCACTTGGCGAGAAATGACTTCGCTTGTGCGCTTGATTCTTTCTGGAGTTAGATTTGGGAAATTCAGTAAATCGGAGGCGGCACTGATTGGCGCTAAGGGATTGCGCAATTCATGTGCGAGCATAGCCAAAAACTCATCTTTGCGACGATCCACTTCACGCATCGCATATTGGCGCTGCCTCCCACGAAAAGCCGACATTACTGCACTGATGAGCGTCACCCCTTGAAGTGGGCGCTCCAACAAAGTGATATTACCTAGTTGAAAAAAATTGGACGTATTTGGGGATTCTATACCCGTCTTGGTTAAAATTAAAATGGGGATATCTGACCAAGCCGGTTGGCTAGTCAAAAATTGATTTAAAAATTTGAGAAGATATGCACTAAGCGCTTCGTCTGTAATGATCAAAACTGCAGCACCTAGGCGCAATTCTTTTTGTACATCTAGATCGCTTCTACAAATAAATGTTTCCAGCTTGGCGCGCTGGAGCAGTTGATCTATTAGCCGTGCGTCTTTTCCAATTGGTGCAAAAATTAAAATTCTGCTTTCCACGGCGGCCTTTTCCATTGCAAAAATTAAAGTTTATACAAAAATAGACTGCTTCAGGAAATCACCCTTCATCCTCATTTAAAAAAGTAGGTACACCAGTAAGTATTCCTTGGAAGTTATCAAGGACTGACCCTACTTCGATACCAGTTTTTGTTATATTAAATCGACGTAACGTAGTTTCATGTGCGCTACCTCGCTTTTTGAACACAGAGATTGCTTTTTCCACAGATCCTCGCGCCTCGAAATATCGCAAAATTAAGACATTGTCTGCCATATAGCTGACATCAATTCCGGTTGTCATCGCGCCGACAATGCCTTGCTGCACCCCGATCAGAAAAGTTGCTACACCACGTTGGCCAAGATATCTGAGTACCTCGTGCAAATGGGTGGTTAAAAAACCTGCCTCAGGCATTGCATTGAGATAGCCATTAAGACTGTCAATAACAATAATCTTTGCCCCGCTATCGGCAGCATTGCACACCGCGTGGGTAAACTCGCCGGGGCTCATTTCGGCTGGATCAATTTGATGGACTTCCAATAACCCTGCTTCGTATGAAGGACGCAGATCCATGCCTATACCGATACATCGGTTTAGCAGTGTATTGAACGATTCCTCGAACAAAAATATTGAGGCTTTCTGGCCAGCATCAGTAATGGCCTTTACGAACTGTATAGCTAAAGTGGATTTCCCCGTCCCAGGAGGACCAGAGATTAACGTACTCGACCCTTCTTCGATACCACCACCTAAGAGAGAATCGAACTGAGAAATTCCACTAGGAAATTGTACACGGCGCGCTAGCTCACGACTTTCAGCAGCGACGATCCGGGGATAAACAACGATGCCTCCGGTGACGATCGTATAGTCGTGTGGACCACGCCTGAATGCCACGCCACGATACTTCAATATTCGAACGATACGTCGCTCTGCGCCATACTCAGAGTCTGTCTGCTGTAACGTAATCACACCATGAGCGATACTGCGGACTTGTTGATCGCCGCGGACAGCTGTTTTATCGTCTAAGAGAAGAGCAGTACAAGCGCGCTTAGCAAAATATTGCTTGAGTGCCAGAACATGGCGACGGTAACGCAGCGCGCTCCCTGACAGTAGTTGTAACTCTGATAGCGAATCCAGCACGACGCGATCGGGGTGCAACTTCTCGATCATCTTAAGAATTAGCACATTTGTCTCACCCAACTCCACTTCGGAAGGGTGGAGAACCGTGTATTGCTCACTTGGATCAAGGAGGCTCTCTTCAGGAATTACTTCATGGACATGCACACCTTCCATTGACAGACCATGCGCATCTGCTACCGCTCGCAGTTCTATCTCATTTTCTGCCAAAGTGATATACAAAACCGTCTCACCGCGCTTCGCCCCTTCAATAAGAAATTGAAGGGCTATCGTGGTCTTGCCTGAACCTGGATCACCTTCAAGCAAATATAAACGTTCTTTGGTCAACCCTCCGCCAAGAACATTGTCTAACCCCGGAATTCCGATTGATACAAAAGCATTGGTCAGAGAATTTTGTGCCGTCATATCAACCCTTGTTTATGCGCCTAGTACAACATGCCTCGCCTCACGCGTGTTGCATGGGCTAAAGGAGAATTTACCATTATACAAGCAAGATATTCTATATCGCATAAACGCATCTACCACTGAGTATCCGATCTAATACTTAGGTCCGGCGCTTGAAGGTGAGTTGGGCAATTTCACAATCGCGCAAACGAAGGAATGTCGTAAGCCTGCGTAAGATATGGAAATGACTCATAGGTTACAGATATCTTTTCATGGCATATAAAGGTGATGCTTGGTTCTCACCGATTTGCCAGGCCGTTGCGGCAGTAAATGATTAACCACAGTACGGAGTTCGACTGACAGTATTCAATTGCATAGCCGCAGGCACATCAGTGCATGCAAGCGTTGTTTTATTCCGCGGACCGTTTTAGCTTTATAAAACCAGATGAGACACAAAATATCTGCGATATGCCTTGGAAAAATTTTATCGAGCACAACCTACCGATAGAAGTAGGCGCGTAGTTAGTGAAAGTATTGATCCATGGCGGCACTTCGATCGGAAAGAACTGGAATTTGACAGGTTGTGTAATCAGATAGGGGCATTCGTCAGACCGTACACAACGCACCCATGCAAAATGCAATATATGGGCCACAACTTTCAATAGTGAGAAATTTGTAGAGGAATAGGCATGTATTATGGAGAGCGCTTCAACAGCATTACCCACGCAGTGGGTGCTGTGCTTGCGGCAGTAGGCGGCGTAGCGCTGATTACGATCGCGGTTCGCGGTGGTGACTATTGGAAGATTGTTAGTTTTAGCATTTACGCTGCCACGTTATTTGCCCTGTATTTTACATCTGCGCTGTATCACAGCTCCCAAGGGCCAGCCAAAGATGTATTGCGTCGGCTCGACCATTGCGCGATCTACTTGCTAATTGCTGGTACCTATACGCCGTTCACACTGGTCAGCCTCAAGGGGACTTGGGGTTGGTCGCTGTTCGGCGTGGTGTGGGGGCTTGCCGTTGCTGGTGTCCTGCAAGAATTGTGGTATGCCAAAGGAGCACGGCTAATCTCGTTGCTAATTTATGTTGTGATGGGCTGGGTTGGTGTTATCGCTGCGAAGCCGCTCATCAATGCGCTCACGACGGACGGCTTCTGGTGGCTGGCAGCAGGGGGTGCACTCTACACGGGCGGTATCGCGTTTTATGCCACAGATCACAAATGGCGTCACGGACATGGAATTTGGCACTTGTTCGTACTTGGCGGAAGCATTTGCCATTTTGGCGCGGTATTGCTGTACGTGGCGTAATAGAGCGTCAAGCACACCCATTTGACTACTATTGCATTGCCATTTGCTGATTTAGTATCGAGATTCGCCTTTCCCAAACAGCTTAATTGCAAAGATGGATGCGTTACATAATTGAGGCCAAGAGCCGCAAGTGCCTGCGAATAACCATGCCCAGTTGTCCGGCCCCATCTTTTTTTCCTCTTCGCTCAAAGCAAATGGCATCTCTTCTGAAAGTAATGCGAGAGTTAGTGCATTGCGATAGTTTAGGTAGTCTTTGTCGCTTAAGCGATCTGCATTGCTCATGGAATGGTATTTATTTTTACAAACAAATTCATTTTGATGGGCGGTCGATATCTCAAAATAATGTGTAGCTAACTTTGTAGTTAATTTAGTATATTTTTGAAATAACGCCATAACCACATGATTTTAAAGAATAAAAATATCACATCAAAATAATATCGTACTGCTCCTGATGAAACACACTTTCGACTTGCAGTGAAATCGGCTTGCCAATGAAGTCGCCAAGCATGGCCAGATGCTGGGATTCTTCTTCGAGGAACATATCGACCACGACTTGTGAAGCCATGATGCGGAATTCTCTGGGGTTGAATTGTTTGGCTTCGCGCAGCAGTTCGCGCAGGATTTCGTAGCAGATGGTGCGGGCGGTTTTGACCTGGCCTTTGCCGCTGCAGGCTGGGCAAGGTTCGCATAGCACGTGAGCCAGTGATTCGCGGGTGCGCTTGCGGGTGACTTCTACCAGCCCCAGGGCTGAGAAGCCAGAGACAGATAGCTTGGTGCGGTCGCGTGACAAAGCCTTGTTGAGTTCTGACAGTACGGCAGTCTTGTGCTCTTCATTCTCCATGTCGATGATGTCAAGAATGATGATGCCACCGAGGTTGCGCAGGCGTAGCTGGCGGGCGATGGCGTGGGCAGCTTCCAGGTTGGTCTTGAAGATGGTGTCATCGAAATTGCGGCCAGCAACGAAGCTGCCGGTGTTGACGTCGATGGTGGTCATGGCCTCGGTCTGATCGACGATAAGGTAACCACCAGACTTCAGATCGACACGGCGGCCCAAAGCTCTTTCAATTTCTTCTTCCACGCCATGCAAATCAAACAGGGGGCGTTCGCCTATATAGTGTTGCAGCTTGCCTAGTACAGACGGCATGTAATGCGTGGCAAACTCTTGTAGCATGATGTAATTTTCACGCGAGTCGACTTGTATGCTGTCAGTCTCTTCATTGACGAAGTCGCGCAAGACGCGTTGTGCCAGATTCAGATCCTGATACAGCAGGGTAGTCGGTGGCTGAGTCTTGGCTAACTGCAGTATGGTAGACCAGGTACGGCGCAGGTAATCGACGTCGGCTTTCAAGTCTTCATCGGACGCATCTTCTGCCATGGTGCGGACGATGAAACCACCTTTTTCTTCTGGCTGTTGCAGGTTTTGTACCTTGGTGCGCAGGGCTTCGCGTTCTGCTTCATTTTCTATTTTTTGCGAGATGCCGATATGCGAATCTTGTGGCAGGTAGACCAGCATGCGGCCAGCAATGGAAATCTGTGTGGAGAGGCGCGCGCCCTTGGTGCCTATCGGGTCTTTGACGACTTGGACTGTGACGGACTGGCCATCGAACAGCAATTTTTCTATCGGTGTCAGCGGCGCATTGGTATTGCCATTGGCGTCTTGCGAGCGGGCATCCCAGATATCAGCGACATGCAAAAAGGCGGCGCGTTCCAGGCCTATGTCGATGAAGGCAGACTGCATGCCAGGCAAGACGCGCACGACTTTGCCAAGGTAGATATTGCCAACCAGGCCGCGTGACAATGTACGTTCTATATGGAGTTCTTGTACCGCACCCTGGAACATCAGGGCAACGCGGGTTTCTTGAGGGGTGATATTGATGAGGAGGTTTTCGCTCATAAGCTTCTCTGATACTTCAATTTAGGGAATAAAGATACCTGCCTGACGCAGTAGCTGGCAGGTTTCAAATAAAGGTAATCCCATGATGCCAGAATAACTCCCTTTGATGTGTGAAATAAAACGGGCGGCGGCGCCCTGTATGCCATAGCCACCAGCTTTGTCATAGGGTTCATTGCTATTGCAGTAGGCCAGTATCTGCTGTTCATCCAGCTTAGCAAAGCTGACTTCCGAGCATTGGGTGACGGCGGTACTGCCCAGTGCAGAATGTACGGCAATGCTGGTCAGCACCATATGCGTCTGGCCTGCCAGTATGCTCAGCATTTGTATGGCTTCTTGCTTGTCGGCGGGCTTACCCAGTATTTGCTTGCCGAGTACCACGGTGGTGTCGGCGGCGAGCACGGGGCGTGGCAGCATTTTGCGAAGATGCATGATTTCCCATGCCTTGTCTGCTTTTTCCTGGGTGACACGGCTGACATAGGCTTCTGGTGCTTCGCCGGGCAAGACGATCTCGGTTACATCTGGTCCGCGTGGCGCGGCATCGCGTAGCAGCAAGAGGTCAAACTCTATGCCTGCCTGGTGCAGTAATTCGCGGCGTCTTGGGCTTTTTGATGCCAGGTAGATTTTATTTTCTTTTAGCATGGCGGTCTCCTTGGTATGACTTATACCCGGTGATAAGGGTGGTTCTGGGTAATTGACCAGGCGCGGTATAACTGTTCAGCTAGCAGCACCCGTACCATGCCATGTGGCAGGGTCAGACTGGAAATGCGTATCAGGGTATCGGCTTTAGCCTTGAATTCTGCATCGAGACCATCAGCACCGCCGATGATGAAGACCACATCGCGGCCATCCTGCTGCCATTGCGTGAGGTTTTGTGACAGGGCAACGCTGGTCCAGTCCTTGCCGCGTTCATCCAGGGCGACGATGCGGGCATTCTTGGGTATGACGGCCTCTATCCTGGTGCGCTCCAGTGCCATCACGGTTTCTGCAGTTTTGCTTCCCGAGCGTTCTACCGGTTTGATTTCCTTGAGGATGACGCGGCATTCTGGCGGCATGCGCTTGGCATACTCCTGAAAGCCTGTTTCTATCCAGGAGGGCATTTTGTGGCCGACGGCGGCGATGATCAATTGCATGTTTGTGTCTGCTTGCTGCAAATAGGGTCTTGAAACTGCGTAATGCTTAAACAAATGGCTGCACGAGGCAGCCATTTGGGATAGAGCTTTTACAGAATTATTCCTCTGTTGCTTTCTTACGTGCCGGAGCGCGTTTTGCTGGCGCTGCAGCAGCATTGGCAGTGCGTTTTTCTGCGGCTTGCTTGGCAGAGGCAACAGCAGTTTTAGTCGCAGCTACTTTAACGCGGCCACCGGTTGGTATCTTGGCTGGTTTGGCCGCTGTAGTGCCATCAGCAGCTTTGCGGGTTGCTGGTTTGCGTGCTGGCTTGCCTTCAGCATCACCAGTAGTTTTGGTAACGCGTGGTTTGCGCGCTGGTTTCTTTTCATCGTCCAGAGTGGTCTGGATAGCCATCATGTCATGCGTGACTTCCAGCGGAGCAGCCTTGCCAGCCACTTTGCGGACGCGCTTAGGCTTGTCGCTTTCTTCTTCAGTCTCGACCTTCTTGGCAGAAGTACGCTTTGCCGCGCCGAATTTGACAGGTTTGTCGCCCCACAACTCTTCCAGGCGATAGTAAGCGCGGATGGCTGGTTGCATGATGTGGACGACGATGTCACCCAGATCGACCAGTACCCATTCGCCCGTCGCTTCACCTTCCATGCTGATGATACTGCCGCCATTTTCCTTGACTTTGTCGCGTACGGACGCGGCCAGAGCCTTGGTTTGACGGTTGGATGTACCAGAGGCGATACAAACGCGGTCAAACAGGCTGGTCAGGTGTGTGGTTTCAAACAATTGTATGTCTTGCGCCTTGACGTCTTCCAGAGCGTCAATGACCAGGGTTTGCAGTTTTTTAATATCCATATTTTTTATTGGTAGATAGTTTGTTGTTGTAGGTAGTCTAGCACCTTGTGCGGGACTAGCAATCTTGTTGTCGGGTTATGCTGTTTTAATTCAGTACGTAGTTGGGTCGCAGATACATCTTGCGCCAGATTTCTCTCCAGATAAGTGCCACCGGCTGGCCGTGTGCGCATTTCCAGGGCGCTGATGGCATTTTTCTTCCAGATGTCAGCAATGTCGGGGCTGCTGATATCGAGGCTGAAACCCGGGCGTGATGCAGCACACAAATGCGCTACTTCAAGCAAGGCCTGCCAATTACGCCAGGTGTGCAAATTTTGCAACTGATCTGCACCCATGGCAAATACCAGTGATGCCTCATCGCCAACTTCTCTGCGTAGCTGGTGCAAGGTATCGATGGTGTAATTACTTTTACCCTGTTCTGCACGGATGATTTCTTGCTCATCTATCCTGACAGGGCAGAGTTGCCAGTCTTCAAAAGCCAGCTTCAGCATGGCCAGTCTTTGTGCTGCTGAGGCTTGCAACTCATTCTTTTGCCATTGCTGGCCTACGGGAATGATGCGCAATTCATCCGGCTGCAATGCCGTTGCCAGGCTATGCGCAAGGGCGACATGCCCCAGATGCACAGGGTCAAAGCTGCCACCCAATACCAGGATACAAGGTGCTGCTGCAGTTGTTATACCCATTCCCGGTGTACCAGAAAGTCTGTTGCCAGTGCTGCTTCCGGGCTGCCAGCCTCTGGTTTCCAGTCATAACGCCATTTGACGATGGGGGGCATGGACATCAGTATGGATTCTGTCCTGCCGCCAGACTGCAGCCCAAAATGCGTGCCGCGGTCAAATACCAGGTTGAATTCTACATAACGGCCACGGCGGTAAGCCTGAAAATCACGCTCACGCTCGCCATATTGCTGGTCTTTGCGGCGTTCCAGGATAGGGCGATAGGCCGGAATAAAGGCATCACCTACACTGCGCATCATGGCAAAACTGTTGACAAAATCCTGCTCATTGAAATCATCAAAGAAGATGCCGCCTACGCCACGCGCTTCTTTACGGTGTTTCAGGTAAAAATACTCGTCACACCATTTCTTGAAGCGGGTATGCAAGTCTGCACCAAAAGGCTGGACCGCCATTTTACATGTTTGGTGAAAATGCACTGCATCTTCCGTAAAACCGTAATACGGTGTCAAGTCCATGCCGCCGCCAAACCACCAGACATCTTCCTGCCCTTCGGCGCGGGTAGTGAAAAAGCGTACATTCATGTGCACAGTGGGCGCATACGGGTTGCGTGGATGAAGAACCAGCGAGACACCCATGGCTTCCCACTGACGGCCAGCCAGCTCAGGACGGGCGGCAGCGGCGGATGGTGGCAGGTTTTTGCCCATGACATGGGAAAAATTCACACCGCCACGTTCAAATACCTTGCCTTCTTCTATTACGCGCGAGATACCGCCGCCGCCTTCAGGGCGTTCCCAGCTATCAGTAATAAAAGTATGGCCATCAACTTCTTCAAGAGCCGCGACTATAGCAGCCTGCAAGCCCAGGAAGTAGTTTTTAACCGCAAGTGTATCTGTCATTCTGCTATCTACTCTAAAAAACGCAAGGGGCTGGACTAGTCTTTGGACTATTCTCAACCCGCTTTAAAAGATCGGTGGCGCACATGAAACATGTACGCCTGGCAAGGATTAATGCTTGCGGTTCAGCGCACGCCAGCCTATGTCGCGGCGGTATTGCATACCGTCGAAATGGATTTTTTCCACTACGTCATACGCATGTTTTTGCGCCAGTTTGACGGTGTCACCCAGGCCAACCACGCACAACACACGGCCACCGGTCACGTTCAAAGTCTTTTCATTGAGCGATGTACCAGCATGGAAGGTCACGGTGTCTGCGGTCTCTGCCGGGATGCCGGTGATTTTGTCACCTTTGCGTGGCGCATCAGGGTAACCAGCAGCGGCCATGACGACACCCATGGCTGTGCGCCTGTCCCATTCCAGCTCTACCGTATCAAGCGTGCCGTTCACTGCGTGTTCAACCACGTGCAGCAAATCTGTTTTCAGGCGCGCCATGATGGGCTGGGTTTCAGGGTCGCCCATGCGGCAGTTGAATTCCAGGGTTTTTGGATTGCCCTGGTCATCAATCATCAGACCAGCATACAAAAAGCCGGTAAATACGATACCGTCCTTGGCCATGCCTTGTACCGTTGGCACGATGATCTCGCGCATGACGCGGGCATGCAATTGTGGCGTCACGATAGGGGCTGGGGAGTAGGCACCCATGCCGCCCGTATTCGGGCCTTCGTCATTGTCGAGCAAACGCTTGTGATCCTGGCTGGTTGCCAGTGGCAAAATATTCTTGCCATCAACCATGACGATGAAACTGGCTTCTTCACCTGCCAAAAACTCTTCAATGACGACGCGTGCGCCAGCATCACCGAGCTTATTGTCAGACAACATCATATCGACAGCTACATGCGCTTCTTCAGCGGTCATGGCAACAACCACACCTTTACCAGCCGCCAGGCCGTCGGCCTTGATGACAATAGGTGCGCCCTTGGCATTGATGTATTCATGCGCAGGTGCCAGCTCAGAAAAGGTCTGGTATTCAGCCGTGGGAATAGCATGCCTGTGCATGAAAGCCTTGGCGAAATCCTTGGAGCTTTCCAGCTGTGCAGCTTCTTTGCTCGGGCCAAAAATTTTCAGGCCACGGTCGCGGAAGATATTGACGATACCGGCAGCCAGCGGCACTTCAGGGCCGACTACGGTAATGCCTATATTTTCTTGCTCGGCAAAGTCTGCCAGCGCTGCAGGGTCTGTAATGTTGATGTTTTTCAGACGGCTGTCAGCGCCGGTACCACCATTGCCGGGGGCGACAAAAATAGTTTGTACACGTTCAGATTGCGCCAGTTTCCAGGCGAGGGCATGTTCACGGCCACCAGAGCCGACTACGAGTAATTTCATCTTAATCTTCTATGATGGCGTTGGTGAATACTTCTTGTACATCGTCGAGGTTTTCGAGTGCATCCAGCAGTTTTTGCATCTTGATGCCTTCGTCACCAGCAAATACGGTCTCAGTATTTGGTTTCATGACGACTTCAGCGACTTCTGCCTTGAAGCCGGCTTTTTCCAGACTGGCACGCAAGTCAGACAGGCTGAATGGTGCGCACAATACTTCTATGCCGCCTTCTTCATCTGTGACCACATCGTCAGCACCTGCTTCCAGGGCTGCTTCCATCAGGGCATCTTCATTCGTGCCTGGGGCAAAAAACATCTGGCCGCAGTGCTGGAACAAAAAGGCGACCGAGCCTTCAGTGCCCATATTGCCACCGTATTTGTTGAAGGCATGGCGTACTTCAGCCACGGTACGTACGCGGTTGTCTGTCATGCAGTCAACCACGATGGCGGCACCGCCTATGCCATAACCTTCATAACGTACTTCTTCGTAATCTGCGCCTTCTAGTGTGCCAGCGCCGCGTTGTATCGCGCGCGTGACGTTTTCTTTCGGCATATTGGCGTCAGCTGCCTTGTCTACTGCCAGACGCAGGCGGGGATTGGAATCGACATCCTCACCACCCATGCGTGCTGCAACCGTGATCTCCTTGATCAGACGCGTCCATATCTTGCCGCGTTTGGCATCGGTTGCTGCTTTTTTATGCTTGATATTGGCCCATTTACTATGTCCTGCCATGATCGCTCTTTCCTGAATTGACAATAGCTCACCCTGAGGGCGGCAATTTTGCCTGGCTTGGTTTTATAATGAAGACCAGTATTTTACCATAGTGGCACCGACCGACTTCCCCAAATCACCCTCCAAAACTATGTCAAAACCTCTGTTGATCGCTAAAAACACCGAATTCGACTTGAATTTATTGTCAGACTGGGCCAATCGCCATGGTTGTATCACGGGTGCTACGGGTACCGGCAAGACTGTGACCTTGCAAACCCTGGCCCAGGCATTTTCTGGAATCGGCGTGCCAGTGTTTATGGCAGACGTCAAAGGCGACCTGTCCGGCATGGCCAAAGCAGGTAGCGCCACCAGCAAGATGCAGCAAAGGCTGCAGGCCCTGCAAGTCGATGAGCCCAAGTGGCAGGCTTGCCCAGTGACATTCTGGGATGTGTTTGGTAAACAGGGCCACCCGGTACGTGCCACGGTATCTGATCTTGGCCCCTTGCTGCTGGGTCGTATGCTGAATTTAAATGAAACCCAGGGAGGGGTCTTGCAACTGGCTTTCAAGATCGCTGACGACCATGGGCTGCTACTGCTCGACACCAAGGATTTGCGCGCCATGCTGCAACACCTAGCCGAGAATGCGTCTGAATTCCAGACTGAATACGGCAATATCTCTGCCGCCAGTGTCGGCGCTATCCAGCGTTCTTTGCTGACCATCTCGGAGCAGGGTGGTGAGCAATTTTTTGGCGAGCCCATGCTGAACCTGGATGACATGATGCAAACCGATGGCGATGGCCGTGGGTTTGTGAATATCCTGGCGGCAGATCAATTACTGCAGTCACCACGCCTGTATTCGACCTTTTTGCTATGGATGCTGTCCGAGCTGTATGAGCATTTGCCAGAAGTAGGCGATGTTGATCAACCCAAGATGGTGTTCTTCTTTGATGAGGCCCACCTGCTGTTTGATGAGGCGCCCAAAGTTTTGTTGCAAAAGATAGAGCAGGTGGTGAGGCTGATACGCTCTAAAGGTGTGGGTGTGTATTTCGTCACGCAAAACCCGCTGGATATCCCTGATACTGTGCTGGGGCAACTCGGTAACCGTGTTCAGCATGCCTTGCGTGCCTATACGCCCAGGGATCAAAAAGCGGTGCAGGCTGCAGCAGAAACTTTCCGCCCCAATCCCAAGCTGGATACCGCAGCGGTGATTGCCGAGCTGGGTGTTGGTGAAGCTTTGATTTCCTTCCTGGATGATAAGGGCAGGCCAAACATCGTGCAACGCGCCCTGATCGTGCCGCCATCGTCACAGATAGGCGCAATTACGGCAGATGAGCGCCAGCAAGTCATACAAACTTCCATCGTCGCCGGTGTGTATGAAAAACATATAGACCGCGAATCTGCCTATGAGAAATTGACAGGTCGGGTAGCGGCACGTGCTGCTACGGCGGATAAGGAAGATAATTTGCAACCTGGTAGCAGGGCAGAGCCTGAAGCGACAGATGCCAATGGCTGGGGTAATGCACCTTCGGCTGCCTCTGCGCCGGCAGTACCATCGGCATCAGCAGCATCATCAGCACCGTCGGTCTCAAGCCGTCCCGTATTCAATTCCGGTCGTGCAGCTCAGCCTGCGCCTGCGCAAGAAAGTGGTGGTGGTGTTGGCGATACGCTGAAAAGCGTGTTTGGCAACCTGCTCGGTGGCGGTGGTTTGCGCCGCAAGGATAATGTGGTCGAGACCATGATCAAATCGACGGTCAGGACCATGGGTTCTCAGGTCGGGCGCGAAATTATTCGCGGTGTGCTAGGTTCCATCCTGAAGAAATGAGCTTGCCGATATTTCGCATGGCATCTCACATGGTATTTCACGCAGTATTCACATTTGTCAGCAGAGCCCAAAAGCTCTGCTGACAATGATAATTATTCCTGATCAGGGTTGCTATTGACCAGGCGCCTGAAAATGCTGTTCAGGGAGCTGTCGTTCTGCTTTGGCGATACATTCTTCGTCTGTCTTTGCGGCATATCCGTTGTCATCGCACGTTTAGGGCGGAGTACCGGCTGATCTGCATACTGTAAGCGTGGTGTGTACATTTGGTTTTCTCCTGCAATGTGGTTCATGCTTGTCAGTGTAGGGAAAGATGCTTGATTTAATAGTTACACAAAGTCACTTTTGGCAACTAAATGTAAAATCTCATGTGAAACATTGTTAGTTCTTTGCTATGCGGAAATTAATTGCTTTCTGACGTGCAATTTATGTGTGAAATTACGAATTTAGACCATGTAACAGTTTGCCGCTCATTCAAAGATTTATGCTTACAGAACAAACGAAATTACTTGCCCGCCGTCATTATCTGACTGGTCTTGCCATTGCACTGGTTGGTGCCATCCTGTTTTCTACCAAGGCCATTGTCGCCAAACTGATTTATCGTTACAACGTCGATGCAGTGACGCTGATTTGTTTTCGCATGGCGTTTTCCCTGCCTATCTTTGCTGGAATTGCCCTGTGGCAAATGCACAAGGCTGGCAGTCTCAGCAAGGCAGACCGCTGGCGTCTGGTGGCTTTGGGCCTGGTTGGTTATTACCTGTCGTCCTTCCTGGATTTTCTTGGCTTGCAATATATCAGCGCGGGTCTGGAGCGTCTGATCCTGTTCCTGACGCCATCCTTTGTTTTGCTGATATCCGCCTTCTTTTTGAAACGCGCCGTCAGCAGGCTGGAATGGGCAGCTTTGCTGGTGTCTTACCTTGGCATCGTCCTGGTGTTTTTCCACGACCTTAAATTGGGTGGCGAGTATGTGCTACTGGGGTCTGCGCTCGTGCTGGGCGCTGCAATTTCTTACGCCATCTACCTGATACAGTCAGGGCAACTGGTGCAAAGACTTGGTTCCTTACGGCTGGTGTCGTATGCGATGTGTGTTTCCAGTGCGGCATGCATAGGCCAGTTTTTTATTTTACGTCCTGCCAGCATGCTGGTGCAGCCGCTTGCTGTATATTCATTGTCTATAGTGAATGCCGTCATGTGTACGGTATTGCCAGTGTTCATGACCATGATTGCGGTAAAGCGCATAGGTGCAGCCACTGCTTCGCAGGCTGGCATGATAGGCCCGGTATCAACCCTGTTCCTGGGGGCCTACTTCATTGGCGAACCCATCACTAGCTGGCAGCTGGCCGGGACAGTATTGGTCATGGGCGGCATGTATTTGCTGTCCAGGAAAAAAAACTAAACGCAGAAAAACTTATTCAGGAGGGGTAAATGGTCAAGGCAATCCGCATACAGCAAACCGGTGGTCCGGAAGTCATGGAATATGTCGATGTGGAGCTGGGCACCCCCGGCCCGGGCGAGGTGCTGGTTCGTCAAAAGGCTTGCGGCCTGAATTTTATCGACGTGTATTTCCGCACTGGTTTATATCCACAAGCGCTGCCGGGTGGCCTGGGCATGGAAGGGGCAGGTATCGTTGAGGCAGTCGGCGCTGATGTCAAATACGTGCAAGTTGGTGACAGAGTAGCTTATGCAGGGCGGCCAACCGGCGCCTATGCCGAGGCCCGCATCATGCCTGCCGATAATCTGGTTCGCCTGCCTGACAGCATCAGTTTTGAAACTGCCGCCGCCATGATGTTGCAGGGCTTGACGGTGCAATACCTGTTCCACCGTACTTTCCCCTTGCAGGGCGGGGAAACAATATTGTTTCATGCTGCCGCTGGCGGCGTAGGCCTGATTGCCTGCCAGTGGGCACGTGCAATCGGCGTCACCATGATCGGTACGGTGGGCTCGGATGAGAAGGGGGAACTTGCCAAAGCGCATGGTTGCGCCCATGTCATCAACTACAACAAGGAAAATTTTGTTCAGCGAGTTCGTGAAATTACGGATGGAAAAGGGGTGCCTGTCGTTTATGATTCCATCGGTAAAGACACTTTCATTCCATCGCTGGATTGTCTGTCGCCTTTGGGCATGATGGTCAGCTTTGGCAATGCGTCTGGGCCGGTGCCTGCATTTGGCCTGAGTGAGCTCGCTTCACGCGGTTCTTTATTCATTACACGCCCGAGTCTGATGAGTTATACGGCCAAACGTGATGATCTGGAGCAAATGGCTGCGCACTTATTTTCCATGGTGGAGAGCGGCAAAGTTAAAATAGACATACGCCAGCGTTACCCTTTAAGTGAGGTGGCGCAAGCCCACCGTGAGCTGGAAGCCCGTAAAACAACGGGTTCCAGCATATTGATTCCCTAAAGCAAGAAAATATGACAGAAGTAACACCACCATCAAAAACCACGGCAGATAAAGAAAGCGGTAGCCCAAAATTTGGGCGCCTGCTGCTGGTTCTTATTTTTGCCGTCATGCTCATCGTAGTTATTACGCTGGGGTCAGAGGCTTACTATACTAATTAGTGAGGCTTGAATACCGGGTCGTGCAATTTTGCAGCTTTGTTGTTTTACTGCACTATTCCGTAGGATTCTGGCATTGCGCAAGCCTGTGCGGCTTGGCAGAATGCAAGTTTTTGGGCGCGTACGCTGGCGTCTGAGTATGATTGATAACCTGAGCATAATAAAAAAGAGCGATGGATACTATTCCACTGAATAATGCCAAGACGAGCGAGTTTTCCAGCTCTAGCCGTTTGCTGATACTGCAAAGTCTGGTGCCTATCGCCACCAATCTGGTTTCTTCACAAATTGAGGCATTTACCGGCCGCCTGACCGAGGCTTTGTTCAAACTGTCTGACCAGACCATCAGGCCAGAAGAGGTTGCCACCAGTTTTGCTGCCTACCAGCAGTTAAAGCGTAATGGCACCACCTTCTACCGCCTGGTTGCAGGCCAGGTCAATGCGGCGCTTGCCAAAGAAGTCAGTGTCGTCAATACCCGCAAGCGTGCCAGGACGGATGAAGGCAAGCAGGATTTTTCCCTGGTCAGTTTTGAAGAGATGGAAAGCAAAGTGCTCAGCCGTAACCTGAGCCAGTCGCTGGAAGTGACCAATGCCGAGTTGCTGGTCGCCCTGAATGTGCGCATAGGCCATATCCTGCGCCGCACCCCGATCAGTGTTTCGCAAAACCCTTTTCGTCCGGAATTATTTGTCAAGGCCGTCCATCAGGCATGGATGGAGCTGGAACCCAATCCCGAGACCCATCACCTGATCTTGCGCTTGCTGCGACCGGAATTGTTCCTGCAACTCGGTGCTATTTATCGCGAATTGAATCAGGCCCTGGTAGAGCGCGGTATTTTGCCAGAACTGAATGATGGTTATCGTAACAAGCAAAAAAAGAACATGATGTCAGGCTCAGACGATATCAGTAACCGCGACCCTTATCTGGAAAACAAGCTACGCAATATCTTCTCTGGCAATGCGCCTGCCGGGTCTTTTGGTAATACCGTTACCGGAGGTAGCGGTAATGGGGGCGGTGGCCATGCCATGGATGGCGGGGGCATGCCTTATACCGGTGGGCAGGATGCTGGTGGCGGCAACGGAAACGGAAACGGCGGTGGCTATGGCGGTGGTAGTCATGGCGGCGGTGTTGGCACTGGCATTGGCAGTGGTAATGCGCCCGACATGGTCACCATAGACAGGCAGTTTTTTGACTACCTGACCAGCGTACAAAGGGATTTTTCTGCCAATCCCATGCCTACCGATACGGCGCATCTGCGGCAATTGTCACAGCAACCCAATGCTGGCGGCCTGACCCATATAGATCAAAGCACGATAGAGTTGCTGGCGCGTATTTTTGACTATGTCTTTAACGACACCAGCATACCCGCCGATATCAAGAACCTTATCAGCCAGTTGCAGATACCGACTTTGAAAGTAGCTTTGCTGGACAAGGATTTCTTTTTCAAGGAAAGCCATCCGGCACGGGTGCTGATAGACACGCTGGCAAAATCCAGCGTCCTGCTCAATAGCGATACCACTTCAGAAGACCCGCTCTATCAGATGATAGAAGGCATAGTTGAAAGGGTGCAGCAGGATTTTGACCAGCAGATAGAACTGTTTTCAGATGTCGTTGCCGACCTGGAAGCCTTCCTCAAGGATGAGGAACAGCAGACCGAAGTAGCCATCAGCGAACCGGTAGCTGTCGCACTGAAACAGGAAAAAATGCGCCTGGCGCGCGAGTTTGCCGAAAATGATGTTGCAATCCGGGTAGAAACGGGTGAGGTTGCAGGTTTCCTGGAAACCTTCCTCAAGGAGCAATGGATCAGGATCTTGACGATATCGCATAACGTCAAGGAAGAAAAACCCAACGCCCTCGAAAATGCCCTGAGGACGATGGATGACCTGATCTGGAGCCTGAAACCCAAGAATAGTGCAGAAGAACGCAAGGAGCTGGTCAGCAAACTGCCAGCCATGCTGTCGCTGCTGAATGCCTGGCTCAATGCGATCAAATGGGATGAGCCCGAACGCGTTATCTTCTTTTCCAAACTGGCTGAGCGCCATGCCGCAATTGCCCGCGCCCCGCTGGAGTTTTCACCACGTCGCCAGCTTGAAATTGCCGTCAATATCGCCCAGCGCGCCAGTGAAAAACGCCTGAACCGCCATGTACAGGATCAGATAGAGCAGCCGGTTGATGAATGGGCGCGCGTTATAGAAACCATGGAACGCGGCATCTGGGTCGATTTCACGAGGCAGAATGGCGTTACCACGCGCTTCAAGCTGGCCTGGGTCAGCCCCAAACGTACCCGCTATATCTTCACGAATCGCCAGGGGCATGACGCCTTTTCGGTTTCCAGTGAAGAATTGATTACCCAGTTCCGCGAGGGCAGGGCTATACAGATTGTGGCTGAATCGGTGGTTGATCGCGCCCTGGTCGAGGCACTGCGCGATCCTCCGGCAGCTTAGTCAATACAGGCGGCATAGTCACTCCATCAGAGTGACTATGCCGGTTAATCCTTTATGGTCAATTCCACATTGCTGGTGCTGCCATTCTTGCCTGGGAAGTCTTTCAGTGCGCTATCCATCAGGTAAGGAATATACAGCGAAATCTCAGGATTGAATTGCTCGCTACTGGCCTTGATGTCCGCCAGTTTCTTGTTGCCGTTTAATTCTGTAATACGTATCTGTAGCTGGTGCAGGTAGGTGCTGCGCACACTGATATCCGTCCAGCCACGGGGATAGCCGGGCCAGCCCCAGTAGCCCGGATAATAAATATAATGACGGCGATAAATGCCCCTGCTGAAATGCAGGCCCCAATACGGGTCATAGATACCAGGCTGCCAAAATGGGGATGCCTGGATTTCCCTGAGTGTGCTGGCATACTGCAATTCAACTTTCAGGACTGGCGCTGTGCCAGTCGCCACCTCCCTGAAGCCCAGATTTTGCAGACGGGTTCTGAGCAAGTCTTCATACAGTTTGTGCTCGGGATTGTTTTCCTGCCCCGGAGCACGTTCAAAGATATAAGACTTGTCTTGTGTGGCGCCTGGCCATTCGTGAAAGACGCTGACCTGGCTCGTGAATGTCGTCGCACATCCGCCCAGCAGCAGGCTGCAGGCGAGGGCGAAGAATAGGGTGAACTTTTTCATTTTTACTGCTCCTTCAAACATACTTTTACTATAGTTCCATAGTATGCCTGATTAAGAAAATTTGTTGCTCTTACTGTAACGGGTTGTATCGACTTTGTTACCACATCCCAATTTTCATGTCGGGAAGAGGCGAGTGATAAAAATTTAATGTTTTAATCAAACTTTTTGCCTTAATTTGCATCTATTCAAGTGAATTTATCCCTGTACGGGCACAGCTTGGTAAAATGGCGGTCTTTACAGGGTTCAAAAGACTTTGTCATTCAACTTATTTTCGCGAGATATTCCATCCATGCGTAACGATATTGCCAGCAAACCAGAGACAATTTTCCGTAAAGACTATGTAGCCCCGGGATTTTGGGTAGATACGGTAGAAATGGGTTTCGACCTTGATCTGAGTGCCACCCATGTAGCCACCCGCATGACCATGCGCCGCAATCATGACAGCAGCGAGAAAGACCTGGTCTTGTTTGGCGAATCCCTGAAATTGCTGCAATTGCGTATGAATGGCGTGAACTTGAAAAAGTCTGCCTACAAGATAGAAGGCGAGACCCTGCGCATAGCCAATGCTCCGGACGAAGTCACGCTGGAAATCGAAACCCTGATCAATCCGCTCAAAAATACCTCCTTGTCCGGTCTGTATGCGTCCAACGGTAATTTCATTACCCAGTGCGAGGCGGAAGGTTTCCGCAAGATCACCTGGTTCCCGGACCGCCCTGATGTCATGGCGAAATACACCGTCATGCTGCGTGGCGACAAGAAAAAATTCCCTGTGCTGCTCAGCAACGGTAATCTGATAGAAGAAGGTGATCTCGGTGATGGTCGCCATTTTGCCAAGTGGGAAGATCCGTTCAAAAAGCCTTCTTACCTGTTCGCCCTGGTGGCTGGCAAGCTGGTTTGCCAGGAAGAAGACTATAAGCTCAAATCTGGCCGCAAAGTCTTGCTGCAAGTCTGGGTAGAAGACGGTAATCTGGATAAAACTCAGCATGCCATGGATTCCCTCAAAAACAGCATACGCTGGGATGAAGAACGCTTTGGCCTGGAGCTGGACCTTGACCGCTTCATGATCGTTGCCACTGGCGACTTCAATATGGGCGCGATGGAAAACAAGGGCTTGAATATTTTCAATACCAAGTTTGTGCTTGCAAATCCATCTATCGCTACTGACGTCGATTATGCAGGCATAGAGTCCGTCGTTGGTCATGAATACTTCCATAACTGGACAGGCAACCGCGTTACTTGCCGCGACTGGTTCCAGTTGTCGCTGAAAGAGGGCCTGACGGTTTTCCGCGACCAGGAATTTTCTGCCGACCTGGTCGGCACAGCTACAGGCCGCGCCGTCAAACGCATAGAAGATGTACGCCTGCTGCGCCAGGTACAGTTCTCAGAAGATGCAGGCCCTATGGCCCATCCGGTACGTCCTGATTCTTTTGTAGAAATCAATAATTTCTACACCGTCACGATTTATGAAAAAGGTTCAGAAGTCGTACGCATGTATTACACCTTGCTTGGCCATGATGGCTTCCGCAAAGGTATGGATCTGTATTTCGAACGCCATGATGGCCAGGCTGTTGAATGCGATGACTTCCGCGCTGCCATGGCAGATTCCAGTGGCCGTGACCTGACGCAGTTTGAACGCTGGTATAGCCAGGCTGGTACGCCACGCGTGAAGGTGGAAGCGACTTACGATGCAGAAGCGCAGACTTATTCCATTACCCTGAGCCAGTCTTGCCCGGCAACGCCAGGCCAGACAGAAAAACTGCCTTTCCATATCCCGGTTGCCATGGGTTTGCTGGGTGCAGATGGCAAAGATATTCTTTTGCATAGCGCAGCGTACGAAGCACAGGCTGGTGCGACCAGTCTGGTGCTGGAACTGACAGAAGCCAGTCAAACCTTTGTATTTACTGGTGTTAGCAGCAAACCTGTGCCGTCATTGTTGCGCAATTTCTCTGCACCAGTTGTGCTGGAAATCGACTACAGCGACGAAGAACTGGGCCTTTTGCTGGCCAATGACAGTGACCCGTTTAACCGTTGGGAAGCTGGTCAGCGTCTGGCCACACGTCGCCTCGTCAAACTGACGACTGCAGTACAGCAAGGTGAAGAGCTGAGCCTGGACAGCATGTTCATCGAAGCCCTGCGCGCTACCCTGAACGATGCCAGCCTTGACCCGGCCTTCCGTGAACTGGTGCTGACGCTGCCATCCGAAGCCATGATCGCTGAAGAATTCAAGGTCGTTGACCCACAAGCCATCCATACCGCACGCCAGTTTGCCCGCGCCACCATCACAGAACATCTGCGCGCTGATTTGCTGAGTGCCTATGAAGGTCATCTGACACCAGGAAAATACAGCCCTGATGCACAATCCATGGCCAAGCGTGGTTTGAAAAACCTGGCCCTGTCTTATCTGCTTGAATGGTCGGACGAATCTACTTTTGAGCTGGCGAAAACCCAGTTTGACGAAGCAGAAAACATGACAGACCGCCTGGCAGCTTTGACAGCCCTGACTAACTTCAGTGGCAATGACAAGCAAGCCAAATCAGCAGCCAAGTCCTTGAAAGCTTTCTATAAAGACTTCAAGAAAGAAGCCCTGGTCATCGACAAATGGTTCATGTTGCAGGCAACTGCACGCACTACGGATGTTGCCAAGGTGCGTGAATTGATGACGCATCCAGCATTTACATTGAACAATCCTAATCGCGCACGCAGTTTGACGTTTGCTTTCTGCAATGCCAATCCATCCCGCTTCCATGCGGCTGATGGCAGTGGTTATGCCTTGTGGGCAGAGCTGGTGATTGCACTTAACAAGTTCAATCCGCAAGTCGCAGCTCGCCTTGCACGCAGTATGGACCGCTGGAAAAAATATCCAGAAAGCCTGCAAGCGCATATGAAAGCAGCCCTGCAAAAAGTAGCAGATACCAAGAAGCTGTCGAAAGATGTGCTGGAAGTAGTCAGCAAGGCACTTGCGTCTTAAGCAAACAATTTACAAGAATTACTGAAAAAATCGAGAGATCAACATGAAACGTGTAAGCCTGACCCAGTACCTGGTCGAAGAGCAGCGCCTGAATAATTCGATACCGGCAGAATTGCGCCTGCTCATCGAAGTCGTCGCACGCGCCTGCAAGACCATCAGCCATGCAGTAGGCAAGGGCGCATTAGGTGAAGTGCTGGGTACAGCCGGTAGCGAAAACATTCAGGGCGAAGTGCAAAAGAAACTCGACATCCTGTCGAATGAAATCCTGCTCGAAGCCAATGAATGGGGCGGCCACCTGGCGGCCATGGCATCGGAAGAAATGGAAAGCATACATCCGATACCGAACCGCTATCCGCAAGGCGAATACATGCTCTTGTTTGATCCACTCGATGGTTCCAGCAATATCGACGTCAACGTCTCCATCGGTACCATCTTCTCGGTATTGAAAGCACCAGACGGCATGGGCAAGCCAACCGAGCAGGATTTCCTGCAACCAGGCAGCAAGCAAGTCGCAGCCGGTTATGCCGTATATGGCCCGCAAACAGTGCTGGTGCTGACGACAGGCAATGGCGTCAATTGCTTTACCCTCGACCGTGAAATGGGTTCATGGGTACTGACACAACGCAATATGCAAATCCCAGAAGACACCAAGGAATTTGCCATCAACGCTTCCAATACCCGCCACTGGTATCCACCAGTCACGCGCTATGTCGATGAAATGCTGGCAGGCGGCACTGGCCCACGCGGTAAAGAATTCAATATGCGCTGGATCGCCTCCATGGTCGCCGACGTACACCGCATCCTGAACCGCGGTGGCATCTTCATGTACCCGGCCGACAAGCGTGAGCCTGACAAGGCCGGCAAGCTGCGCCTGATGTACGAAGCCAACCCCATGTCTTTCATCGTAGAACAGGCTGGCGGCGCATCGACCGACGGCAAGCAACGCATGCTGGATATACAGCCGGAAAAATTGCACCAGCGTGTAGCGGTGTTCCTGGGTTCAAAAAACGAAGTGGAAAGAGTGACGCAATACCATCAGGAATGATGGAGTCATGATCCTTAAAAACGCGAAGTGTGAGCTTTGCGTTTTTTTATGGTTACTCGTGATTTGAGTAAAGACCTCTCAACACAGAGGCACAGAGACACCGAGAAAGACAAGAGAAAATCTAAATACCTTTTAAAAGAGTTTTGGTTTTCTCTGTGCACCTCTGTGTCTCCGTGCCTCTGTGGTGAGTTTTTTGGTCTTATATGTAAAACGACCTAATTTCCAATAAATTCCATATTTGACATATGATTATACGAAGCGCATGCTGGTGTAACATTTTCATTTATCGCCAGCCTGGAGTCAGACATGCCCGTATACCGTTCCCGTACCACCACCCATGGCCGCAATATGGCCGGTGCCCGCGCCCTGTGGCGTGCGACTGGCATGAAAGATGGCGATTTCGATAAGCCTATCGTTGCTGTCGTCAATTCATTCACCCAGTTCGTGCCTGGCCACGTCCATCTGAAAGACTTGGGTCAGATGGTGGCGCGTGAGATTGAAGCGGCGGGCGGCGTGGCCAAAGAATTCAATACCATAGCCGTGGATGACGGTATCGCCATGGGTCATGGCGGCATGTTGTACTCATTGCCTTCACGCGAATTGATTGCTGACTCGGTTGAGTACATGGTCAATGCCCATTGTGCTGATGCCATGGTTTGCATCTCCAACTGCGACAAGATCACGCCCGGCATGTTGATGGCAGCCATGCGTTTGAATATCCCTGTCGTGTTTGTTTCCGGCGGCCCTATGGAAGCGGGCAAGGTGCTGGAGACTTTGCATCCCAAACAGACTGGTGAACAAAGAATAGTAAAGATTGATCTGGTTGATGCCATGATCAAGGCTGGTGACAGCAATGTGTCGGATGAGGAGATAGGCCGTATAGAGCGTTCTGCCTGTCCAACCTGCGGTTCATGTTCCGGTATGTTCACGGCAAATTCCATGAACTGTCTGACCGAAGCACTGGGTCTGTCCTTGCCAGGCAATGGCACGATTTTGGCGACGCATGCTGATCGCAAAGAATTATTCCTGCGCGCTGGCCGTCTGGTGGTGGAGCTGGCCAAGCGCCATTATGAGCAGGATGACTATTCCATCCTGCCACGGTCGATTGCCAACAAGGCGACCTTTGAAAATGCCATGGCACTCGATGTATCCATGGGTGGCTCTACCAATACCGTCTTGCATTTGCTGGCTGCTGCGCATGAAGCGGGTGTGGATTTCAAGATGGCAGATATCGACCGCATCTCGCGCAAAGTACCATGTCTGTGCAAAGTCGCACCGATGACCGATAAATACCATATCGAAGACGTGCACCGCGCTGGCGGCATTATCTCTATCCTCGGTGAGCTGGCACGCGCTGGTTTGCTCGATACTACTCGCCCGACCGTACATAGCCCGACCATGGCAGACGCAATTGCGCAAAACGATATTGCCGTGACTGACAATGCTGCGGTACGCAAGCTGTTCAGTGCTGCTCCAGGCGGTGTACCTACCCAAACAGCCTTCTCGCAAGACAAACGTTTTGACAGCCTCGATACTGACCGTGAAGCTGGCTGCATACGTGATAAGGCGCATGCTTATTCTCAAGATGGTGGCCTGGCAGTCTTATACGGCAATCTGGCAGAAAAAGGCTGTATCGTCAAAACCGCAGGTGTTGATGAAAGTATCTTGAAGTTCACCGGCAAGGCCCGCGTGTTTGAAAGCCAGGATTCTGCGGTAGAAGCCATCCTCGGCGATACTGTGCATGAAGGCGATGTCGTCATCATCCGTTACGAAGGCCCTAAAGGTGGCCCCGGCATGCAGGAAATGCTGTATCCAACTTCTTACATCAAATCCAAGGGCCTGGGCAAAGCCTGTGCTTTGTTCACTGATGGGCGTTTCTCTGGTGGCTCTTCCGGCCTGGTGATTGGTCATGCCTCGCCAGAAGCTGCCGAGGGTGGAACGATAGGTTTGGTGGAAGAGGGTGATATCATAGAAATCGATATTCCCGCTCGCAGCATCAATCTCAAAGTCAGCGACGCCGACCTGGCACAGCGCAGGGCGGCGATGGAAGCACGCGGGCCAGATGCCTGGCAGCCGGTAGGCCGTGAGCGTTATGTCTCACAAGCCTTGCAGGCTTATGCTGCTTTGGCAACATCGGCTGACCGTGGTGCGGTCAGGGATATCACGCAATTGAAACGCTAAATCAATATTTGATCCTTATTTTGATTGCTATTAAAGCAGATTAAAGTAGCTTAAAGCAGAGTGTGTTGACCTGGTTCACACACTCTTTTTTATGGACTTTGAATAAGTCTGCGCAAGAACTACCCCGGCACTATCTCCAGCATTGTTTGTATACTCTGCAAAGTTCCAGGGCTTTACTTGCTTTTCGCGCTCTTGCCCATACATGACATGAAATAAAACGATCGTTCACCGCAACAGGTAGGAAATGCGCGCCTCGTTTATACTCTAGTCTGGGCCGACAATTGTTATTGTCATTTGGCCATGATCTTAAGTTTTATCCAGAATAAGAATCCGCGAGAACTGTATGTCTAGCAATGACCAGCCTGTCAACTCAAGCAAACAGGCTTTGGAATATGTTGATTCCTGTAACCTGCCCACGACCTGGGCAACTTTCCGCATGCATGCCTTTGTCGAAACGGCAACAGGCAAAGAGCATATCGCCCTGACCCTCGGTGATGTGGCTGATGGCCAGCCTGTACTGGCACGCATACATTCTGAATGTCTGACCGGTGATGCCCTGTTCAGCAAGCGCTGTGACTGTGGCCCGCAACTGGAACTGGCCCTGCAAAAAATCGCCCAGGAAGGGCGCGGCGCTTTGCTGTATCTGCGTCAGGAGGGCCGTGGTATAGGTTTGCTCAATAAGGTGCGTGCCTATCATCTGCAAGACGATGGTGCTGACACGGTAGAAGCCAACCAAAAGCTCGGCTTTGCAGCCGACTTGCGCGACTATAGCCTGTGTGACCCCATGCTCAAACATCTGGGCATAGAATCTGTACGCCTGATGACGAATAATCCACGCAAGATTTCAGCGATGGAAGGCATGAATGTCAGAGTGCAGGAACACGTCCCGCTGATCGTCAAGCGCAATCCCTATAATGAGCGTTATCTGAGTACCAAGGCGACCAAGCTCGGGCACTTGATACAGCCTGATTTGTAGGCGTTTGCAAGCGGCAGGATGGTCTTACGGCCTTATGGTTTTACAGTCTTACACTTCGACTTCTTCCTGCAGCTTCTCAAATTCTATCGCGGCTTCGGCCAAAACTTCATCAAGCAGGGCCTGGTCCAGGCCCAGGCTTTCCCATGATTGCCCGGTAATTTCTGGCGGTGCAAGGTCGGGTGTGGTGGTCACGCCCAGTGCATGGGCTATGCCATCTGCGACATGGACTATGGTTGCCAGGAAACCCAAACCGGGTTTTTCTGGATGATGGTGACCAGAGATAGCCTTGATCATGACTTCTGAAAAATTCCACTGCACGGCCAGGGTTTCACCAACCAGGGCGTGATCAATGCCCAATAACTGTTTTTCAGTTTCATATTGCGTGGTCTGCAGTTCCTGACGTTGTGCCAGCACATTCTCATAAGCCCCGGTATAACAGGTTGCTAATACCAGCGCGCCTATGTCATGCAATAAGCCCGCAGTGAAAGCGACATCTGCATTGAGCTTGAGTCTGCGGGCCAGTATGCGGGCCGCAATTGCTACCGCATTTGAATGCCGCCAGAAATCCTTGTGACTGAAACCACGGCAATTATTTTCAGGGAAGCAGCCTGTCAGTGCTGCAGTGATCACGATCTGCCGCACGGTACTCAAACCCAGCAATGAAATCGCCTGCTGCACCGTCGTCACCTTGACCATGGTGGAGTAATAGGGCGAATTTGCATAGCGCAAGGTCTTGGCTGTCAGTGCCATGTCATGGCTGACCTTTTGTGCCAGCTCGTGCATATTCAATTCTTCATCATCAATGTTATTCAGCAATTCCATCACGATGGCAGGCAAAGTCGTCAAGTCCTTGACGCTGTCTATAATCTGGGCAAGAGAGATGGGATTCATAAATCTGGCTCCTATGAAGAATCTATGAGGAATATTTCTCATAGCTTGCCTGAAATAAGGGAGACTGACTTGAATTTTTATCATCAGCGTGCATTTGCAACAACGTGAACAGCACATTTTTGTGCGGTTTCAGCAGTGTTGCATTTAGAATCCCTTCCTTTGTTTCCCGGCCAATTAAATAATATGCTTGATTTTTGTGTATCAAGAATCGCCAGACTCAGTTGCACAGTGTTGATTTGCGCAGCAATTTGCGCCTGCGGCAAGCAGCAAGCCGACAGTAAACCAGACTCGTCAGCATCAGAAAGTGCGACTGCATCCAGCAGTGCCAGCGCATCATTAAATAGCCAGGCAATAAAGCCGGTCACTGCAGATACTGCAGACGGTTTCATTGTCATGCTGAAGACGACAATGAAATCCTATGACGAGGCAGTTTTGCGCAAATGGATAGATGACTTCAATGCCCTGCAACTGAAGGCGCACGGTGTGGCAAAAGCCGGAGAAGATTTACCGCCATTGCCAGCAGGTGTCGTACAGATTGAACTCGAAGACCTGGGTGAGCATGTGCTGCTGCAATTGCGCGAAGTGCTGACTGCGCATAGCGATGACGTAGATGGCGGTACAGATCAGTTTCGTTCGGTTTTCTTCAACAAGAGCGATATGGCCTTGTTGACAGATATCCCGACCAAAAGCCAGCCCATGCCTGACACCAGCATGCGCATTGCCATAGGGAGCCAGCAAAGCTGCATGGGTGAGAGTGCTGGTGACGGTTATGCAATTTTTGACCTGAAACAAAAGGGCAAAACCTATCTCAATGAAAAATTCCAGGACCAGGTACAAGGCTTTGAAGTAAAGCCCGTCAAGACCGGCACCATACAATTATTGACGCGCAGTGAAGCAGATTTCCAAGGTAAGGAAGAAGATGCGAAGCAATGCGAAATAGGTAGCTGGGTGGATGTGCTGGAAACTACTTACACCATTCATTGTGATGCCAAATCAGGCAAATGCACATCGCAAAAGAAACAAAAGACCTATCAAGCCTGCAGCGCAGTGGGAGCCTGTGACTGACAAATTTTTCGCTAGCGAGAATTTAAACCTGGGCGAGCGCAATCCGGCTATGAAACAATTACGCGCAAACATTTCAAACAGGTATTTCAAAAGTTATTTTATATGCAATAATACGATCCTATCTGGCATAACTTGTCAGATCATGAGAGGTGGAAGTCGGCCATGAGCTAACCGCGGAGGATCAATCCGCATGCCGACATTCGGCATTGTTTTATCGAATCTGCGCTCGCCGCGTCATCAACCAAAATGCATCGTTTCGATGCAAAACAATAATGCATGAAACAAGTCGTCATTGAAAAAGCGCTGCATGCGCTATAGAAGGGAAATAAGTGCCAGTTACTTCGAAATCTAGTAATACCCCGCGATTTGGGAGCTCGCTCCTCGCAGTTTTTGTTACGACAATCATAGTTTTCGTTAGCGTCTCTGCTATGGCCGAGATTCCACACTCTGAACTAGACGCATTGTTCGAGAAAGCGTCGCGCGGAGACAATTTGGCGTTTACAGCTCTTCAAAAAGAAGCAGAGCGAGGCGACGCGTCGGCGGAACGCTTTATGGGCATTATGTATCTCACTGGAAAAGGCGTAAAACAAGACCAAGGCGAAGCGAGAAAGTGGCTGCTGGGGGCGGCGGAAAAAGGTCTTGCTTCAGCGCAATCCAACCTGGCGAATATGTATGCACGCGGCGCAGGAGTTCCGCGCAATCAGTCTGAAGCATTACGGTGGTGGACAAAATCGGCCGTTCAAGGTTACGCCATTGCACAATACAACTTGGGACAGGTGTACATGAATGGGAACGGCGTGCCTGTTGACATGGTTGCTGCAGTATCGTGGTATCGAAAAGCGGCGGAGCAGCGAGAACCAAATTCGCAGTTCAATTTAGGCATTGCCTATGCCAATGGAGATGGCGTTCCCCGAGATTTGGTTCAGGCACACATGTGGTGGCGGATAGCATCAGTAACGGCAGGTTCAGCTGGACCGGGTGAACAAATTTTTGTTCAGGCATGGAACAACATGACGGATATAGCAAAGGACATGACCACAGCCCAAATTGCAGCCGCCAACAAACAAGCAAACGAATGGATTTCCGTGAATCTAAAATCGCCATGAAGGTCGTGTGCAAATGCCCAGGCGCCATTCGGTGAATGGGCCGCTACAGAAATTGATTGGCAGCAAAGGGCACAACGGTGACATTCACGATCTGGCAAATCCTGTTAGATTGAGTCAAAAATTATATTTTTTATAATTCACATATGTGTCTCAAATTGGATTAAATCGTTAAATATTAATGAGAATGATTTGCAATTGCATTTATAAATAAGTAAAATAGGCCACAGTTCTTACTTCCGCAGCTCTTACTTCTAATGCTATCGGAGAAATTTTCTCTGCATAGGCGGTTAATTTCCAGGCTTATTTATGAATTCTTGCTCATCCCGTTCGTCCAGTTTTTCCGCTTTTTCCGCTTTGCCCCGCAACAATCCCGCGTCACTACCAAAAAATTTGCATACTGTCAGTTCACTGACTCCCTTGAGTCCGATTGCATTGGCGCTTTCAATGATGCTGGCAGCCCCAGCTTTTGCAGATGACACTGCAGCAGCCAAAGGTGCCAAGGGAGAACTGCCTGAAGTGGTGGTAACAGGTGTTTCTGGCAATAAGCCCAGTACAGAGAAAACAGGTGCATATACAGCGAGAAAAAGTAATTCCGCCACCAGGCTTGATTTGTCCTTGCGGGAAACGCCCCAATCCATCTCGGTAGTTACCCGTGCAAAAATGGATGACTTCAAACAGGTCAATGCCAATGATGTGCTGGCCAATACGACAGGCGTGTCAGTAGAAAAAGTGGAAACTGACCGCACTTACTACATGGCCCGTGGCTTTGATATCGTGAATTTCCAGTACGATGGCGTAGGCATTCCATTCACTGGTGGTAACGTCGCAGGTGATATTGATACTGCTATTTACGACAGGGTAGATATCGTGCGCGGTGCAAACGGTTTGATGTCTTCTACTGGCAACCCGTCTGCCACCGTCAACTTCATGCGCAAGCGTCCGGTCTATCAATTCCAGGCTTCTGCAGGATTGACGCTGGGCTCATGGAACACACGCAGGCTGGATGCTGATGTATCTGGTGCACTGAACAGCGCTGGCACGGTTGCTGGTCGTATTGTGGTGGCAAAGCAGGCCGGTGATTCTTATCTCGACCGCTATTCACCTGAAAAAACCGTCGTGTACGGCGTGATTGAAGCCAATCTCGGTGATGCTACTGTATTGAGTGTCGGTCATTCACATCAAAAGAGTGATGCCAAAGGTGGCATGTGGGGTGCTTTGCCACTGTATTACACTGACGGCAGCCCGACCAATTACAGGACATCCACCAGCACCGCTGCAGACTGGTCACGCTGGCTGACCCAGGATGACCGCAGCTTTGTCGAATTGAGCCATCAGCTCAACAACGACTGGCAAATCAGGACGACATTGAGCCGCAACAGATCTACCGCCGACTCCAAACTGTTTTATGCCTATGGCACGCCAGACCGCAAGACTGGCCTGGGTTTATATGGCTACCCGTCCTTGTACAACGATGTGAATACCCAGACTCTGTTTGACTTGTCAGCCAGTGGCAAGTTCACCTTGGCAGGACGTAAGCACGACCTCAGTTTTGGTATCAACTGGTCGAAATCGAAGATGGATGATATTTCCCATTACGGCGTCGGTATAGGCACTGCATTGCCTGATATCAGCAACTGGACTGGCAATTATCCGCAACCTGCATTCAATGCCTATACCGATGGCAGTGCTTATGAAGATACCCGCAAGACGGCATTTATTGCATCCCGTTTCAACCTGGCGGATCAATTCAAACTGATCCTTGGTGCAAACCATACCAAGGCAGAAAGCACAGGTTTTGCGTACGGTGTCAGCAGCCAGAAAAATGCCAGCAAGACTACACCTTATCTGGGTGTGATCTATGATCTGACGCCGTATGCTTCTGTGTATGCCAGCCATACAGAAATTTTCAATCCGCAAAGTGAAGTGGATGTATCTGGTAAAACCCTGGACCCGGTCAAAGGCAAGGGGGATGAGCTGGGTATCAAGCTCGAATTGTTTGAGCGCAAACTCAATTTGTCTGCGGCTGTTTTCAAGATACAGCAAAACAATGCGGCTGAGCAGGCTGGCTATATCGGCACCAAGAGTTATTACCGTGGCATCGATGCGCAATCACAAGGCTTTGAACTGGATGCCAGCGGTGAACTGGCAAAAGGCTGGAACCTCAGCGCAGGCTATACACAGTTGAGCCTCAAGGGCAGTAATGATCTTGATGTCAAAACCTATGTGCCACGCAAATTGTTCCGTCTGTCCAGTACTTATCAACTGCCTTTCATGCCACAGGCTAAAGTCGGTGGCAGCCTGAACTGGCAATCAGATACTTTCCGTGATGAGGGTTCAGGTAACATCATACGCCAGGGCAGTTATGCAACGATGAATCTGATGGCGCGTTATGACGTGAACCAGAACTTCAGCGTATCGGCCAACCTCAATAACGTCAGTGACCAGAAATATGTCACCAGTCTGTACTGGAGCCAGGGTTATTATGCTGCGCCAAGAAATGGCAGTGTTACGGTAAACTGGAAGTACTGATAAACAAATAGTCCCATGTTGATGCGTCCTGTCTTCGTTTTGCTGCACCGCTGGTTTGGGCTGGCGGTGGCTGTGTTTCTGTTCATCTCTGGTCTGACGGGAGCGTTCATTTCCTGGGATCATGAGCTGGATGCCTTGCTCAATCCGCATTTGTTTCAGGCACATAGTCAGTCACAAGGTAAGTCTGGCAAACCCGATAAACCCATGTCTGGGCTGGAACTGGCGAACAGGGTAGAGGCACGCGATCCCCGCATCTGGGTGACCTATGTATTGAATGAGGCAGAGCCAGGGCATACCAGCCAGATGTCGGTAGAGGGCAGGATCGATCCGGCAACCGGTAAGGCTTATCCATTGGGCTTTAACCAGATTGCAGTCGATCCTGTCACTGGAGATGTGCAGGGCAAGCGGCAATGGGGTGAAATATCCCTGAACCGTGAAAACCTGCTGCCATTTTTATACAAGCTGCATTACACCATGCATATACCTGAGGTGTCGGGTATAGAACTGGGCATTTTGTTCATGGGCATCATAGGCATAGTGTGGACGCTCGATTGTTTTATCGCACTATGGCTGTCTTTCCCTAACTGGCGTAGCTGGCGCAAGTCATTTGCTTTTCGCTGGCGTCAGGGCGGGCATAAACTCAATTTTGACTTGCACCGTTCCAGCGGTGTCTGGCTGTGGCTGTTCATGCTTTTGCTGGCGATTACCTCGGTATCCATGAACCTGAATTCACAAGTGGTGCGTCCTGTGGTGTCATTAATTTCACCTTTGAGCGCAGATGTATTTTCCAGTCGCGTGCCGCAAGCACCGGACAAGCCTCTCATCCCCGTCATTAGCCGTGAGAACGTCATTGAGCTGGCGAAACAGGAGGCGCAAAAACGCGGCTGGACTTTACCAACTGGCGGCATATTCTATTCACCGGCCTTTGGTGTATACGGAGTGGGATTTTTTGAGCCTGGCAATGATCATGGCGACGTCGGCCTGGGTAATGCATGGCTGTATTTTGATGGCAGGGATGGTAGTGCCCTGGGAGGGAAAATTCCTGGAACAGGTTCTGCTGGTGATATTTTCCTGCAGGCGCAATTTCCCTTGCATTCAGGCCGCATCCTGGGCCTGACCGGGCGCATCCTGATTTCATTGCTGGGTTTGGTGGTCGCCATGCTGAGCGTCACCGGTGTGATTATCTGGATGAGAAAGCGGCGTGCCAGGGTAGTAGCCAACGCCGCTATGCAAACTGTCTGATGTTGGCCTAATTGACCTTAAGCTATCTTGGGTACAAGTCGTTTTTCACTGATACTGGCCTTGGCTCTTTCCAGCATATCGATGGCCGCAGGGCCACGCAGCAAGGTGACAGCCACTGCCAGTGCATCAATATAAGTCAGATGGGCGAGACGTGAAGTCATCGGTGTGTAGATGTCGGGGTCTTCTTCCACGTCTACACCGATATGCACGTCAGCCAGTTCTGCCAGCGGGCCACCACTGGCGCACAATACCAGTATCTTGGCACCTGCCTGTTTTGCCAGTTGCACACTGTCGATCAGGTCGCGGGTACGGCCTGTGCGTGAAAATGCCACGACGACGCAATCGCTATTCAACAAGGTGGCAGATTGGGCCTGTAAGTGGGCATCGCAAAATACGGTAGTCGGTATGCCAAAGCGGAAAAACTTCAATTGTGCATCAATCGCCAGCGCGCCGGAATAACCGAGGCCATAACATTCTATGCGGCGGGCCCGCGCCAGCAGGCTGACTGCTGCTTCAAAGGTCGCAGTATTGGCATTATTGCGGGCTTCCATCAATGCGGCGATGGTGCGGTCAAAGACCTTGGGCAAGACATCGCGTACGTGATCAGCCTGGTTCACATCCAGATGCAGGAAAGGGATGCCAGTTGCCAGGCTCTTGGCAAACGCCAGCTTAAATGTCTTGAAGCCATCAAATCCTAGGCTCTGGGCAAAGCGGGCCACCGTGGGTTCGCTGACATCACAAGCCTGAGCCAATACCCGTATCGACATCTCCAACGCATCATGCGGCTTTTGCAGCAAAAATTCTGCCACCTGGCGCTCGGCACGGCTCAAGGCTGTGCTGGCAGTGCGTATGCGTGCCAGCAAACCTTTTTCAGGAGGCGTGTTGGGCTTATTGTCAGAGAACGGATTGGCCATATACATGTGTTTTACGGACACCAGAAAACATCTATGGTACATCCTGCTTCACGCAGCAAGGACGCAACCGGCAGATTATTTTCTATCGCCTGTTCCAGCACCTGGCGTTTTTCTGCACCAGTGATGACCAGCCAGATGCGCTTGGTATTGAGCAGGCGCGGCAAAGACAGTGACATGCGGCTTTGGCGGGTTTGCGGATGTACAGCAGCCAGGCATGCCAGGTCATCATGCTGGGTAGGTGCGCCAGGGAAGAGGGAGGCAATATGCCCATCAGCACCCATGCCCAGCAAGACTGCGCTGAAGGCTTGCGGCAATTGCTCATTCAAGCGCACGCTGATGGCTTCTGTCGCCACTTCCGGTGTACTGGAGGCATTTTTCAGGGACACCAGTTGCCAGCGCTTGCCAGCAGCAGAACCAGACAGGCAGCGACGGAACAGGCCCTCATTGCTTTGCGTGTCCTGGTCCGGCACCCAGCGTTCATCGGTAGCCACCAGCTTGATGGGATTGTGCGCATCGATATTCGACAGCAATTGATCCAGGCGCTGATATACAGGCGCAGGTGTGGAGCCGCCAGCCAGGGCAAAGCTGCTGCCGTCAGGTGTGGTCTGGATCACATCCAGCCATTGCTGGCTCAGGGCTTCGGTTAGTGCCGAGAAGTTTTCAAAAGTATGGTATTTCATGGTCATTTTATCGCTTAGCTTTCAACGAATTCTTCACCCCAGGCTGCCCCATGCTGTGCCAGCAAATAACTGGCAGCAGATGGTCCCCAGCTACCGGCGATATATGACTTGAGGCCTTCACTATCGTTTTGCCAGGCGCTCATGATAGGGTCTATCCAGGCCCATGCTGCACTCAGTTCATCATCGCGCACGAACAGGGTCAGGTCGCCATGCATAGCATCAAGCAGCAGGCGCTCATAAGATTCAACGCGGCGTGAATTGGATACTTCAGCAAAGTCCAGGTCAAGGGCAACATCAGACAAACGTATGCCTTCGCCAGGTTCCTTGGCCTTCATATACAGTTGCACACTTTCTTCTGGCTGCAAAGAAATTACCAGGCGGTTGGAGCGCAAAGGGCCTTGTGATTTACCGAAAATGGAGTAGGGAATAGGTTTGAAATTGATCGTGATTTCTGCGCTGCGGCTGGCCATGCGCTTGCCTGTACGCAGGTAGAAAGGCACACCAGCCCAGCGCCAGTTATCAATCTCTGCGCGGATGGCAACAAAGGTTTCTGTGCGTGAAGACGGTGGCACGCCAGGCTCATTCTGGTAAGCGATAACCGGTTTGCCATCGACAGCACCGGCACGATATTGGCCGCGCACGGTTTTCTTGCTGACTTCATCCGGCGTGAACTTGTGCAGGGCGCGCAAGACTTTGACTTTCTCGTCACGTATCGCGTCCGGGTTGGCATTCACCGGTGGTTCCATGGCGACGATGGAGACCAGTTGCAGCAAATGGTTTTGCACCATGTCGCGCAGGGCACCAGTGTGGTCGTAGAAATCACCGCGTGACTCAACACCTACTTGTTCGGAAATGGAAATTTGCACATCCTGTATCCATTTGCGGTTCCACAAAGGTTCGAGGAAGGAATTGGCAAAACGCAGCGCCAGCAGATTTTGCACCATCTCTTTACCAAGGTAATGATCGATACGGTAAATCTGGTTTTCGTTCAGGTAAGAACGCAGGGATTGATTGATTTCCTTGGCAGACTGGGCATCACGGCCCAGCGGTTTTTCGACCACGACACGGGCATTGCCTTCAACCAGGCCATGCTTGGACAATTGTTCGACGACGGGAATAAAAATATCCGGGCCAGTCGCCAAATAAAACAAGGTGGCATTGGTTTCACTGGTTTGCAGGCTGCCCTTCAGTGCAGCAAAATCTTCAGGGATGCGCGCATCGATTTTTGAATAATGCGTGGTCGCCAGAAAGGCAGCGCGTTTTTCCTCGGTCGCACCATCTACATCAGACGCATAAGATTCTATGGCGGTAGCAACACGCACACGGAATTCTTCATCCGTCAGTTTTTCGCGTGCTGCACCGATGAATTTGAAATCCTGATCCAGCCTGCCATTCACAAATGCGCTATACAAAGCCGGGATGATCTTGCGCTTGGCAAGATCGCCAGTGCCGCCAAATAAGACAAATGTGGTCATGCTGACTCCGTGTTGTGTCGGTTGTTATGTTGGGTGCAACACAGACGGCAGGTATATGTTGCCGTATGTTCCGTTTGTTGCTGGGTGCTAATTGGGCTTGCTGTTTCTTTGCGCTGCTTTTTGCATGCATTGCAAAAGATGTACTACATTGATGATAGTGATTTATCCTGATTATGCCAGAAAATATTCAAAAATGTAGTTTCATTACGATAAATTTGAAGTTTTTGCTAAAAAAAGAAGCTAAATATCAAAATACTGAAAGTTTGTTACAGAAATGAGGGGATTTATGCTATCTTTGTTGGCATTGATTCAGTATTACGACAGCTTTCTTATTTTTCGCCCGAACGGGTCACAGGTGTTATATGACGACATCCCCATCCACTGCGTTGCATCCTGTTATCGACAAGGTCACACAGCGCATTACCGAGCGCAGCAAAACCTTGCGCAGTACTTATCTTTCCCAGTTGGAGCAAATGCGTGGCCGTGGCCCGCGTCGTGCCAGCCTGTCTTGCGCTAATCAGGCGCATGCCAATGCGGCCATGGACAGCGGCACCAAAATCTGGCTCAACCAGGCACAAAAACCAAATATCGGCATCGTTACTGCCTACAACGATATGTTGTCGGCGCACCAGCCCTATGAACATTACCCGGCGCAGATACGCCAGACAGCCCTGCGCTTTGGCGGCACAGCGCAAGTGGCCGGTGCCGTGCCTGCCATGTGTGATGGCGTGACGCAGGGCCGTCCTGGCATGGAGCTCTCGCTGTTTTCACGCGATGTGATTGCCCAGGCGACTGCAGTGGCGCTGACCCACGATGCCTTTGATGCGACGCTGTGCCTCGGCATCTGCGACAAGATCGTTCCCGGTTTGCTGATAGGAGCGCTGGCCTTTGGTCATTTGCCTACCATCTTCATACCAGCAGGCCCCATGGGTTCTGGTTTGTCGAACAAAGAAAAAGCCGCAGTGCGTGAACGCTATGCTCAAGGCAAAGCGACCAAAGAAGAATTACTCGCCGCAGAAAGCGCTGCCTACCATAGCGCAGGCACTTGTACTTTCTATGGCACAGCCAATAGCAACCAGATGTTGCTTGAAGCCATGGGCCTGCATCTGCCGGGTGCTGCCTTTGTCCATCCTGGTGATCCATTGCGCAGCGTGCTGACAGATGCCGCAGTGGAACGGGTATTGCAATTGACAGAGCAAAGTGGCAATTACAAACCCATAGGCCAACTGGTCAATGAAAAAACCATCGTCAATGCCGTCATCGCCTTGCTGGCGACAGGTGGTTCCACCAACCACACTATCCACTGGATTGCTGTGGCCCGCGCGGCTGGCATCATCATCGACTGGCAGGATTTTGATGAGCTGTCATCCGTCATTCCTCTGCTGACACGTGTTTATCCTAATGGCACGGCAGACGTAAATGCCTTTGAGGATGCCGGTGGCCCGGTCTTCGTGATACGTGAACTCTTGTCTGCGGGACTCATGCATGCAGATGTCATGACAGTCTATGGTGATGATGGTTTGAACTCACACACGACTCGCCCGGTATTGACTGAAGATGGCAAAGTCAAATGGGAAGCCTTGCCAGCAGAATCGACTGACACTACAGTCGTTCGCAATGTGACTGATCCTTTCGCACCTACCGGTGGCCTGCGTTTATTGCACGGCAATCTGGGCCGCGCCATCGTCAAGGCATCTGCTGTGCCTGAAGATGCATGGATCATCAAGGCACCGGCAAAAGTATTTGAATCACAGGATGCCCTGGTCAAAGCCTATAAAGCTGGCGAGCTGAATATGGATTTCGTCGCCGTCGTTATCTTCCAGGGTCCACAGGCGAATGGCATGCCTGAGTTGCATCAGTTCACTCCCGTGCTGGGCAGCCTGATGTCGGCTGGTTATAAGGTTGCGCTGGTGACGGATGGCCGTATGTCCGGTGCATCCGGCAAAGTACCTGCGGCCCTGCATGTGAGCCCCGAAGTAGCACAAGGCGGCCCGCTCGGTAAAGTGCGTGATGGTGATGTGGTTGAACTCAATGTCCACACTGGCGAATTGCGTGCCCTGGTGGATGCCGATGTCTGGGCACAACGCGGCGTACGCGAACTCAGCAAGGAAGTCACTTTCGGTTATGGCCGCGACTTATTTGCCGCACAGCGTCGTGTCGTGACAGCGCCTGAGCATGGCGCATCCACTCTTTTTATAGATTAATTTTCTAAAAGCGAAACCCATCATGAGCTTGAGTAAAACAAATATCATCGCCCAACTGGAACAAATCCGCGTATTGCCTATCCTCGTTACTGATGATGTCGATCAGGCGATACGTTGCGTAACTACTTTGGCAGAGAATGGTTTGCCAGCCGTGGAAATTACCTTGCGCACGCCAAATGCGATGACAGTCTTGCGCGAAGTCGTCAAGGCTTGCCCGACTGTGACTGTGGGTGCAGGTACTATCTTGACGCAGGCGCAACTGGAGGCGGTCAGGGAGACGGGTGCTGCCTTTGGTATCAGCCCTGGCATTACACCTGTACTTGCCAAAGCCGCTGCTGATTCTGGCCTGCCTTATTTCCCCGGTGTTGGTGGTGCGAGTGACTTGATGCTGGCGCTAGAACATGGCTTCAATGTCGTCAAACTTTTTCCTTCCGACATCGTCGGTGCCACCAAGATGGCGAAGGCGCTGGGTGGCCCTTTCCCAGATGTTAAATTCTGCCTGACCGGTGGTGTCACAGTGGAGGCAACGCCAACGCTATTGCAGCAATCAAACATCCTGTGCGTGGGCGGTTCGTGGATGTGCCCGGCATCTTTGATTAATGCTGGTGACTGGACGGCGATTGGTGCACTGGCTGCCGCTGCAGCCGCAGCAGGCAAGAAGTAATACAGGTTTAAGCAAATTCTTTCATCATTTCACTTCTCACTTTTCGTCTATAAGCAAGATTATGGTCACTTCCGTATCGCGTACTCCTATCTGGGGTTTGTTGCAGCAACGTGCCACCAACATGCCCAATCTGAAAGATCTGTTTCGTGCTGATCCTCAGCGCTTTGCGCATTTTTCAGCTTCTGCCTGCGGCATCATGCTTGATTATTCCAAGCAACGCATAGACACGACAGCAAAGCTGAATTTGCTGGCGCTGGCCAGGCAACAGGATGTGGAGTCTCGTCGCGATGCGATGCTGCGCGGTGAAGCGATCAACCAGACGGAAAACCGGGCAGTACTGCATACGGTATTACGCTTGCCCAAAGGCGAGTCCTTTGATTTGAATGGTGAAAACATTGCTGCCGACGTGCACCAGGTACTGGCCCAAATGCGGACATTCAGCGATGCGGTCAGGGAAGGGCGCTGGCAGGGGTATACCGGCAAGGCCATACGCACTATCGTCAATATTGGTATCGGTGGTTCTGACCTTGGCCCGCAAATGGCTTGCATTGCTTTGGCACCGTGGTCGCAAAAAAACCTGTCCCTGCATTTTGTGTCTAACGTCGATGGTCGTCATGTGGCTGATGCGCTGGCCAATGCTGATCCTGAGACGACTTTGTTCGTGGTCGCATCCAAGACCTTCTCGACTATGGAGACCCTGACCAATGCCCGCACTGCGCGTGAATGGATGCTGTCGCACGGTTGTCCGGTTGATCAGATACGCCAGCATTTCGTGGCACTGAGTACTAATGTCAAGGCCGCTGCTGATTTTGGCATTGCGCCCGAAAATGTCTTCCCATTCTGGAACTGGGCCGGTGGCCGGTACTCGATGTGGAGTGCGATAGGTCTGTCGATTGCCTTGTATGTAGGCGCCGACCGCTTTGAAGAAATGCTGGCAGGCGCGCATGAAATGGATCTGCATTTCGCCCAGGCACCGCTGGAACAAAATCTGCCAGTATTGATGGCCTTGATAGGTGTATGGAATATTAATTTCCTTGGCCTGCAAGCACTGTCGATAGCACCTTACCACCAGCGCATGACACGCTTGCCTGCTTACTTGCAGCAACTGGAAATGGAAAGCAATGGCAAGTCCGTTACGCGTGAAGGCCAACGGGTTGATTACACAACTTCGCCTATCCTGTTTGGCGAAGCGGGCACCAATGGCCAGCATGCCTACTTCCAGTTATTGCATCAGGGTGCAACGATTATCCCTACCGACTTTATCGTAGTGGCTGATGATGATGCAGGTTTGCCCGGTCATAACCAGGCACTGCTGGCAAATTGCTTTGCGCAATCCAAGGCCATGGCCTGGGGTAAGAGTATGGCGGAAGTGCGCGCTGAACTTGGTGACCTGCCTGACAAGGTATTGGCACCGCGCGTTTTTGAAGGCAATCGCCCGACTTCAACTGTCTTGCTGGATTCTCTGACGCCACGTTCTTTGGGCGCACTGATTGCACTATATGAACACAAGGTGTTTGTACAATCCGTGATCTGGGATATCAATGCCTTTGATCAATGGGGTGTAGAGCTCGGTAAATCGCTGGCGCAGCAATTGATCAGTCTTGATCCAAGCGCAGTCAAAGAAGATTACGATAGTTCAACCAAGGGTTTGTTGATGGCAGTTGGTCGTAGTCATAAATTGAAGAAGGCTGCTTAGTTCACTTGACCAAGTCGAATCCTTTGTTTTGTTGTAAGCAAGCCTCAATTTGTTTGCCCAGTTTTTGATATATCAGGTTTTATTTTTTGATGTAAGTGTGCTGTCAAAGTGCATGTTCACTCTGTAGAGCGATGTTGCTGGCGCTGTAAATATATTGCCGCAGCGAGAGGCGCAAGAATTTTCATCATTACTGTTTCATCCCTATTTTAAAATTTGTCAGCATGAATACTCACTTACAACCTCAAATAAAAATGAACGATATCAGCGACGACAAAGACCAGAGCCTGCGTGAAGACATACGCAGGCTAGGCCGCATATTAGGCGACACGGTAAGAAACCAGCATGGTGACGAAGTATTCGACCTCATCGAACAGGTACGCCAGAATTCCATACGCTTTCGCCGTGATGCGGATGAAGCTGCACGCGCAGAGCTGGAAACCACACTCGATACACTGACCAATGACCAGACCACGCAAGTCATACGCGCCTTCAGTTATTTTTCACATCTGGTGAACCTGGCAGAAGACCAACATCACATACGCCGCACGCGCGCCCATTTGATTGCAGGTTCGGCGCCGCGCCAGGGCAGTCTGGCACACACCATAGAAGCCTTGTACAACACTGGCCACAGCAGCCAGCAGTTACTGGATTTCTTTGAGACTGCACATGTATTCCCGGTATTGACTGCGCATCCAACTGAAGTGCAGCGCAAGAGTATACTGAATTGCCAGATGGTGATCACCCGCCTGCTCGACGAGCGTGACCGCATGCAGTTAACACCAGAAGAATCAGACGCCAATGAAGAAGCTTTGGGGCGCGCCATTTTGACTCTGTGGCAAACACGCATGCTGCGCACTTCCAAATTATCAGTGCTCGATGAAGTCGAAAATGGTCTGAGTTTTTACGACTATACTTTCTTGCGCGAGTTGCCGCATCTGTATGCGGGTCTGGAAGATTTATTGGCAAGCAAGGATGTGGCTCTGGCTCAGCATGAATTACCCAGCTTCATGAAAATGGGGAGCTGGATAGGTGGTGACCGTGATGGCAATCCATTTGTCACTGCGACGGTACTGGAAAAAACCCTGGCCATGCAGGCCACGCGCGCCTTTAAATTCTATCTCGATGAATTGCATACCCTGGGTTCGCAATTGTCGATGGCGAATTTGCTGGTGAAAGTATCCGACGATTTGCTGGCGCTGGCGCAGCGTTCACCCGATCATTCACCGCATCGCTCTGATGAGCCATACCGTCTGGCCATCAGTGGCATCTATGCGCGACTTGCCGCAAGTTACAAACAATTGCTGGGGCTGGAACCAACCATCCATGCCAGTGGCGATGCTGAACCTTATGCCACGGCAGAAGACCTGGCTGCTGATCTTGATATCGTTCATTATTCGCTACATGCGAACGGTTCTGCTGCCATCACACGTGGCCGCCTGCGTCATTTGCGTCGCGCTGTCAAAGTCTTTGGTTTCTATCTTGCGCCACTCGACCTGCGCCAGAATTCTGATGTCCATGAACGTGTAGTCCATGAGTTATTGCAAGCAGCCAACCCTGAATTGAAATACCTGGAATTGAATGAAGACCAGCGCATAGAAGTCTTGATCAAAGAGATCAGTTCAGCCCGCCCGCTGGCCTCACCTTACCTGATCTATTCAGAAGAGACCCAGTCCGAGCTGGCAATTTATCGTGCTGCTTTCACCGCGCAACAACGCTATGGCAAAGGCGCAGTACCGAATTGCATCATCTCCAAGACTGACGGCGTGTCAGACATGCTGGAACTGGCCCTGCTGTTGAAAGAATCTGGCCTGCTGCATCCGGCAGAAGGCCGTGTGGATGTGAATATCATTCCATTGTTTGAAACCATAGGCGATTTGCAAAACAGCGCACCTGTCATGGACAGGTTGTTTGGCATACCGGCTTATGCACGCCTGCTGGCCAGCCGCAATAATGCGCAAGAAGTCATGCTCGGTTATTCAGACAGTAACAAGGATGGCGGCTTTTTGACTTCTGGCTGGGAGCTGTATAAAGCTGAACTCGACCTGATAGAAATTTTTTCCAAACATCAGATACGCTTGCGCCTGTTCCATGGCCGTGGTGGTTCTGTTGGTCGTGGCGGTGGCCCCAGCTACCAGGCCATCCTGGCGCAACCTGCTGGTGCCGTGCAGGGGCAAATCCGTCTGACTGAACAGGGAGAAGTGATTACTGCCAAATATGGTAATCCTGAAGTAGGGCGGCGTAACCTCGAAGTGCTGGCAGCAGCTACCATGGAAGCGACTTTGCTGGCCGACGCAGAACCAGCACCAAGGCCAGAATTCTTGACCGTCATGGAAGAATTGTCTGACCATGCCTTCAAGGCTTACCGCAATCTGGTTTATGAAACCGAAGGGTTCGAGAAATATTTCTGGGAGTCGACTGTTATTTCCGAGATAGCCGGCTTGAACATAGGCAGCCGCCCGGCATCACGTAAAAAATCGACAGCAATCGAAGACTTGCGCGCCATCCCTTGGGTATTCAGCTGGTCACAATGCCGCTTGATGTTGCCGGGCTGGTTTGGTTTTGGCTCGGCAGTGCAAGCTTATCTGAAGGCACATCCTGATAATGGCTTGCAGACCTTGCAGGCGATGTTTAAGGAATGGTCTTTCTTCAGTACCGTGTTATCGAACATGGAAATGGTGCTGGCCAAGAGCGACATAGGCATTGCCAGCCGTTATGCGCAACTGGTCAAGGATGAGTCTTTGCGTAACCGCATCTTCCCGCGCATACAGGCTGAGCATGAAGCAACGATAGACATATTGAAATCCATATCTGGTCAGGATGAATTGCTGGCAGCGAACCCCTTGCTTGCGCGTTCGATACGCAACCGCTTCCCTTATCTGTCGCCTTTGAATCACGTACAGGTGGAATTGCTGGAGCGTTACCGTAATGGCGACGATGATGAACGCGTTCACCGCGGCATACATCTGTCTATCAATGGTATTGCTGCCGGTTTGCGCAATAGTGGTTGATATTGTGGAGGATTAGCGGCTGTCTGATTTAGCCTCATCCAGATACAAAAAAACCTCTGTGGCAATGTCACAGAGGTTTTTTTTATTGAGATTCGAGCAGACCGCTCAGGTCAGGCTCTTGATCGCAATATTAGAACGCTGCCTGAACACCAATGTTGAAGTTGGTGATGTTGCCGTCGCCGCCAACAAAATCAACTTTACGGCTGGCGATTTCAGCGCGTGCAGCGATGTTAGGCGTGAATGCATAAGTTGCACCAATGCCTACCACTACTTGTGTAGAATTTTTGCTGGTAGAACCACGCAGGTTGTTGAACGCAGCAGTTGCTTCGCCTTTGGAATAAGCCAGACCCAGTTTTGTGAACAGGCCCCAGTTATTGCCAACTTGCGCACGGTATGTGCCTGCCAGGTCGATGCCAGTTGCTTTCATTTCTGCAGCGATACCATAGACATTCGCTTTAACTGTGCCCAGATTGTAATAGCTGCCTTCTACACCCCAGTTGGGAGTGATGTTGTAACCACCCAGGATATTGAAGGATGTGTCATTGGTTTTGCAGCTGGATGTGCCAGCGCAATCCATATTCCAGCGAGCCTGGCCAACAGTAGCGCCAGCATAAAACTGCGCATTGGCAGTTGTACCGATAAACAAACCGGAAATTGCCAGAGCGGCAGCGATAATTTTTTTATTAAACATGATGTACCTGATTGATTTTTTTGAATAGCGCAAACTTGATTCATGCATTTACCGGATAAGTAAATTTTAAATTCTCATGTTGCGGTGCAGCACTTTATTCTAAAATCATCAGAATGTCAAAAAACGTTATTTATTCTTGTCTATGCATGTCGTTTTTTGTATGAATGTCTTATTGATATTTATGTGATCTTGATCAGAACAACAAGCCTCCGCCTTTTCTGAAAAGTGCCATATCAACATAATTGGACATGCGGTGCGTACTCTCTGATGGGGTCAGGGTGACGCCACCGAGGTCGATGACGCTTTTTTGTGTTGCCAGCGCTTGCAGGCCATCACGCCCGCCTTTTCCTGCCTGTATCGCTTTCGCCAGGGTCTTGGCGACCATGAAGCCCTCAAATGTCAGGGCAGACAGATCTTCATCCCTGAATTTTTTCATCATATTGCTGTGATCTATCTGTATCAGTGATTTTTTGCTCAGAGGATTGGGTACCACCTGGGAAAATACTGTCCATTCCAGCGCTTTGGGGCCTGCCACTTCTGCCAGGGTATCAAGATTGATGAGTGACATGCCGGCAACAAAGGTGCGGGGAGCCTGTTTTCTGAATTCTTTGAGGAAGATGCCTGTGCCCAAGGTGTCGGCAATGGCGATGACGATGCCGGGGTTGCTGCGTGCCAATACAGCAGATTCTCTTTCCATATCCGCAGCCGACGCACCTATTCGTACCAGGCCGCTCATGAGCATATTGCGCTTGCGCAACTCGGTAACGACATATTGGTACATGTCCTGGTTCAGGGCGTTTTCCTGATAGGCGATACCTACACTTTTGATACCCAGCTTATCGAAGTAAGAGAAGATATATTGCATCTCTTGCTCAGGGCTGGGCCTCCAGAACAGGACGCGGGAGTTGTAAGTCTTGACTGATGCCACCAGCGGAGCAAACAGGGTCTGGCCACTTTGGGAAAACCTGGCGTTTGCCAACACGGCATCGGTGACTGCAGCCCCTATGCCACCCAGCAGATAATCAGCCTTGTCTTTTTCCAGCAAATCGCTAACTGCCTGTGCCGACACTGCAGGATTGCCCTGATCGTCACGTACCAGGTATTTGATGCGCTTGCCACCTATGCCACCACCGACATTGATACTGTCAAAGTAAGTCGTGATTCCTGCCACATAGTCGCGGCCAATGCTACCATTCGGTCCGGACAAGTCTATTGCCTGACCAACGACAATGACATTGCCTTGCGCCTGTACATTCATGGCGAACAGCAAGCATAGCAGGGTGAAGCAAAAGGACCATAGTCTGAAGGGAAAACGCATACTGATAACCTGTCAAATATTGCAATGTAACAATTGTTACATTCAAATATGACTATGGAATGACGAGGCAGGTATACAGCTCATACTCCTAAGTTATATGCATATAATGAATTTGAAAAAAGTCTGGAGGCAGTGTGGCTGGCAGTGAAAAGAATGATGTGATTGATGAGGCTGGTGTGACTGGTGTGGTTGGTGCGACTGAAGCAGGTCAAATACTTGGCGTAATAGGGTGGTCAGGCAGTGGGAAAACCAGCTTACTCGAACATCTGGTCAGGGAGTTGACCGCCACAGGGCATAAGATCAATATCGTGAAGCATAGTCATCATGATGTCACGATAGAACCGCCGCACAAGGATAGCTCGCGCTTGCGCATGGCGGGCGCGCAGGATGTCTTGCTGGCATCCCCTTACCGTTATGTGATTGCACATGAGCTAAGGCAGGAAGCCGAGCCATCGCTGAACGAGTTGTTGAGCCGCCTGTCGCCGGCAGATTTGACACTGGTCGAGGGTTATAAATGGGAGACCATGCCCAAGATTGAGGTTTACCGCCCATTCCTGGGCAAGCCGGCTATTTATCCCGAGGATGTACATGTGGTTCTGGTAGCATCCGATGTTGCCGCACCGGCAGACTTGCGTCCTGGCGTGCAATGGCTGGATTTAAACCAGCCGCAACTGGTGCTGGACTGGGTTCTTGCTGCGATGCAAAACAATATTTTAAAAAAAACCTGAAGTACCCCTAAAGACTTTGCTCAAGCGGCCGTTATCTACAGTAGACAGATAAGGAGAATTGTCATGGATGTAACCGGTATTGCCAAGGTGGCAACAACACTGGCAGATGTAGGTACTAGCCAGGCGGTAAGTATTGCTGTTTTGAAAAAGGCACAGGATATTACTGCTGAAAGCGCAACCGCGCTTATAGAGGCTATTCCAGATAATAAATCTGTCGCCAATCTGCCACCTAATCTGGGCAGGAATATCAATACGACAGCTTGAATGCTGTTTTTGTTAATAGATATTCAAACAGATGTCCGAAAAGCGCGCTGATAGCGCGCTTTTTTGTTTGTGACTCCTGATAATGTTTCCCGGTGGTCGTCTTAGTGGTCACCCTTGGCCGCCCTTGGTCACCTCTGGTCTGATCTGACGCAAGCACATTATCTTTTGATCAGCGATAATCTCGCCATCTCTTTCTATCTGGATCTGGTATGGAACAAAATTCTTGGGGCTGGTCCGACCGCCTGAGTCTCAGTTATGAACCTATGGATGATACCCATAAGGAGTTTGTCGAACTCTGTGCGGCCTTGTCTGAAGATAATCCGGCCACTTTCGTCGCCAGGCTGGATGCCCTGATCGTGCATTCCATTGCGCATTTTGAGCAAGAGAATCAGTGGATGGCCGAAACTGCATTCCCGCCTGCAGGTTGCCATAGGCAAGAACATGATGCAGTGCTGGAAGTGATGCAAGAAGTCAGGCGCAGGGTAGAGCTGGGTGAGACCGATCTGGCAACGCGCCTGGCAGAAGAATTGCCGTTATGGTTTGAGCATCATGTCGATACCATGGACAATATGCTGGCGCGTTTCATGGCAAGCAATCCTGAAAAGATTGCCGATGCGAGCATCGATACTACTGCTGCCCAGGTTCAGCCTGCCTGAACCCGTATTTCTATATCGCCAAGGCTGACAAGCTGGCCCGCACGGATTTTGGCGGTCTTGCGCAATTCCTGCTCACCATCTACGCTGACGTCACCGCTGGCAACGATAGCCTTGCCAGCGCCACCGCTTTCGCACAGACCAACCAGTTTCAATAACTGGTTCAGTTCTACATATTCGCCTTCCAGGCTAAAACTCAGGCTTTGCATATAAATTCCTCTATCCTGCAATAAAAGGGACGCAGCTTACACTATTTTGCCAGAGGCAAGGCGTGCATCTGCTTTCTCCAGCCACATTCCCAGTTGGGCAATCAGGTCTGCCTGGCTGAAAGAACAGCTTTCTTCTGTAAACAGGCTGCCAGACTCCAGTCTGCTCAACAGGTTTTCCATGACTTCGGCAAATTGTGGTGGCAGGGCGGCTAATAAATCAGTCTGGCTACGCCAGATTTTGCAAAAACCACTGATATTGATCTCGCCACGAGATAAATTGTCGATACTTTGTCGCAATTCTTGGATGAAGTTAGGCATATAGAAACTTTTAGCTTGAAAAAAAGTCATAAGCTAGTAGGATAATCTCATCGCTGCCTGAATCCAAATGAAAATGTGCTGCGTAGAAGATAGTGTAGATAGCGCGACCGAAAATATTTTACGAAATTGTGTAAGTTTGCTTTATCTGCGCCGACTATAAGCTGTAGTTTTAAATTTTCCCATGTGGGATGTTGTGCTTAATTAAGTTCTTGAATCAATTTACAGGAGATGAACATGAGTAATAAAACAATGGTTGCAGTCGCACTGGCAGGTTTGTTGGGTTCCAGCATGGCAATGGCAGCAGAGCCAGCCAAAACAGAAAAATGCTTTGGCATTGCCAAGGCAGGTCAAAATGATTGCGCCACCAAATCAGGCTCTCATTCTTGCGCCGGTCAATCCAAAAAAGACAATGACGCATCTGAATGGAAAAAAGTACCAGCAGGTTCTTGCGAAAAAATGGGCGGCAAGCTGGAAGCCCCTAAGTCTTAACTCTTAGTCTTAAGCCTTAAGTTTTAATTTAAAAATTTGTTATGTTGATGGGCCGTTTTATCGTGGCTGATTTCTTTTGACTGATACGGCTCGCAAAAACAATGAACCCACGCCTGCCCTGCAAGGGGTAGGTGTGGGTTTGCGCACTCAGCACTACCGTGATTTTCTGAATACACCTGCAACAGCGTTGGTACCTGCACCCGCCGACTGGCTGGAGGTGCATTCAGAAAATTATTTTGGTGATGGCGGCTATGATTTGCATGTACTGCAAACTTTGCGCCAGGATTACCCTTTAAGTCTGCACGGTGTGGGCATGGGGCTGGGGTCAGCCCAAGGCTATTCTGATCTGCATATCTCACGCTTGCAGCGTTTGATAGAACGCACGGAACCTGCACTGGTTTCTGAGCACCTTTGCTGGGGAGCCATCGCTGGCAGGCATTTGAATGATCTTTTGCCTTTGCCACTGATGCAAAGCGCCCTCGATCTGGTATGCCAGCGCGTCGATGAACTGCAGTCGCGTTTGCAAAGACAGGTCTTGATAGAAAATGTCTCGACGTATTTGCGCTTTGCCCAGGACGATATGTCGGAAGCAGAATTCCTTGCTGCGCTGGTCAGCCGTACCGGCTGTGGCATTTTGCTCGACATTAATAATCTGTATGTGAACCAACACAATCACGGTGAAGATGCGCAGCAGGCTTTGCGCGTCATGGCGGGTTTGCCAGTTGGTGCGATAGGTGAAATCCATCTGGCAGGGCACTTGCAAACCGATATTTGTCTGGTCGACGATCATGGCAGCCAGGTTGCAGATCCGGTGTGGGCATTGTTTACGCAGGCAACGCAGATGCTGCCTGCCGGCATACCCGTATTAATAGAGTGGGATACGGCAATCCCGGATTTTTCCGTGTTGTTGGGTGAGGCACATAAAGCCAGGCAAATTCTGGCAACAACGCCAAGGCCAACGCCAATACCGGCGCCATCGCAAGAGATAGCGGCAGCCTGATGAGTACGCAGATTGATGCCGCTATGGATGCGCTTTCGCTCTCGGAGATTCAGTCACAATTTGCCCAGGCATTATTGCAGCCATCCTCTGCAGCACAGACCGCTACCTTGTTTAATGCTCATCCCCATCAGGATGACAGGCTGGCCTTATACCGCGGCAACCTGACTGCGATCTGGACATCGGCATTGAAAAACGCTTTTCCCGTTCTGTATCAATTGGTGGGTGAAGATTACTTTGAACAACTGGTGCGCGTGTTTGGCCGTGCCTTTCCGTCAGAATCGGGTGACCTGAATCAGTTTGGCGCAAAGCTTGCTGCATTCCTGAAAACCATACCTGATGCCGCAGATTACCCTTATTTTTCTGATGTCGCCGCGCTGGAGTGGCAGATACATTGTGCCTATTATGCTGCTGATGCAGAAGCTCTCAGCCTGACAGACCTGCTACAGGCAGTGGCTGCATCGGGGCAAGATGTACAGACTGTGCGGCTGTTGTTTCATCCTGCAGCCAGTCTATATGCTGCTGAACTGGATAGTGTCGCTATCTGGCTTGCACATCAGACAGATACTGAGGCCAGTTTCCCGGAAAATATCAGGCAGACTTGTCATGGACTTGTCAGCAGGCTGCAATGGTCGGTTGAATTACAGGGAATCAGCAAGGCCAGCTTTTTAGCGTTGACTGCTTTGCAGCAGGGCAGCAACCTGGGTACTGCGCTGGAAATTGCACTTGATACAGACAGTGAATTTGATATCAATGCCCAATTACAATCCTGGTTTGCCAACGGATTATTTGCCAATTTCAAATTCCCTGAAGATCAGCTGTAAGGAATCCATCAGCAGACAGACTAAGTTGCAGGAGACTAATTGGAGAATTTCTATGTATAACACCCTGCAATACTTTCATCGCCTGAGCACCCGTTTTGATGACAAGCTCAATGTCTGGGGCGGCTCAGCCCTCTGTCTGGCACTCCGGCTATATGTGGGCTGGCAGTTTTTCAAGGCAGGTCAGGTGAAAATAGCGGACTGGCAATCTACCCTGTCCTTGTTCCGTGAAGAATACATGGTTCCCATCATACCGCCTGAACTGGCAGCCTGGATGGGGGCGGGTGGGGAGTTGGTTTTGCCTGTCTTGCTGGTACTGGGTATATTTTCCCGCCCGGCAGCACTGGCTTTGTTTGCCGTTAATCTAATGGCAGTGATTTCCTACCCGCAGTTGTTTGAACTGGAATGTCCAGCGGCAATCAATTCTCACTTTTATTGGGGAATCTTGTTATTGGTACTGGTCAGCTTTGGACCCGGCAAGTTGTCTTTGGATGCCTGGCTGGATAAAGGCAAGTCTGCGAATACTGCAAGTTAAGTTTGCAAATCACGCCACGAAATCAAAGCCAAATCAAAACCAAATCAGAGCCCACTAAGCCGGGCTCTTTTTTTTGGTCAATTTTGCACTATTTTTTGTACTATTATTGGATGAACTTATCCTCTATGTATTAGTCAAATCGCTAAACAAAGTCTGGCCTGCCTGGCGGCAGAGCGGATATAGCGCAAATACACTGGAATATCTTCATCATGCAAAACAAATTTCGCTTTCGTAATGCCCAGGGTCAGATTCAATGGCGTACTCCCGTCATGACCGTTGTTGCACTGGCAATTTGCAGTGGTCTCTGGATGTTCTATTCCAGCAAAATGACTGCGCAAGCCAGTACCAATGAAAAAAAACAGGCCGACAAGGAAGTGGTGTATGAATTGGCGGCTGCAGATATCGCCAGCGCAGAACTCAAAGAATTGACAACGCAATTGCCCATTTCTGGTTCGCTGGTGCCTGACAGCCAGGTCACCGTGCGTGCCAAGGTGATTGCTGAAGTTGCCGATGCTTCCCTACAAGAGGGCATGGCAGTACAAAAAGGCCAGATCATTGCCCGCTTTACCGCTGCCGACTTGCATGCGCGCCTGACAACGCAAGAAGCTGCAGTGGATGAAGCCCAAGCCAGGCTGGCGCTGGCGCAAAAGAACCGGCTGTCCAACGAAACCTTGTTGAAACAAAACTATATTTCACAAAATGCCTACGACACTACCCACAATGGGCTGGAGCTGGCACAGGCCAGCCTGAAGTCGGCATTGTCGCAAAAGCAGGTGGCACAACTGGCGCTGGCAGACACGCAAGTCCGTTCGCCGCTGGATGGTTACATCAGCAAGCGCCATGTGCAGGCAGGTGAAAAAGTATCACCAGATACTGCCCTGTACAGCATCGTCAATCTCAGCCACATGACGCTGGAAGCGCAAGTACCCGCAAGTGAAATCCCCCGGGTCAGGACAGGGCAAAAAGTCGCGTTCCAGGTCGATGGTTTTGGCAAGCGCGAATTCGTCGGCAAAGTAGCGCGCATCAACCCAGCGACAGAAACAGGCTCACGTTCCATGATGGTATACATCGCCGTCGATAATGCAGACGCAGCATTGCGGGGTGGCATGTTCGCCAAGGGCAATCTTGTGCTGGAAAAATCAGCACCAGCCACGACCGTGCCGCTGACAGCCGTGCGCCAGGTTAATGGTGCTGATGTGGTCTATCAAATCATTAATGATCAGGTGAAAATGCAAACCGTCAAACTGGGTTTGCGCAGTGAAGACGAAGGCAAAGTGCAAATAGTGCAGGGGCTGGATGCCGGTGCCGTGCTGATTTCTTCCCGTCTTGATGGTGTCAAATCCGGTAGCAAGGTGAAGATGCCCAAGCCCGTTCCAGCATCGAAGGTCTGAGCCATGTGGATGACCAAAGTCAGTATACAAAACCCGGTGTTTGCCACCATGGTCATGATAGGCCTGATGGTGCTCGGTATCTTTTCATACAGGGGTCTGGGCCTGGAAAACATGCCCAATGTTGAGTCGCCCGGTGTCTGGATGGAAGTGCTTTACCCGGGCGCTTCGCCAGAAATTGTTGAGAATGACATTACCAAACCGGTAGAAAATGTCGTCAATACCATCAGTGGCGTCAAGCGCATCATGGCCAGTTCGTATGAGGGCAGGGCTGGCATCTGGATAGAGTTCCAGTTGTCGGTCAATGGCGACAAGGTCTTGCAGGAAGTGCGCGACAAAGTGGCCCAGATACGCCCTGGCTTCCCGCGTGATGTGAAAGACCCTTTCATCGTCAAGGGCGGTGATGGTAATGGCCGCCCGGTCGTGCAAATGGCGATCAGTTCTGGTGAGCGCAGCTTGCGTGATTTGTCGAATATAACTGACCAGATCATCGTCAAGAAATTGCAAAGCGTGCCAGGTGTGGGCAGGGTCGATGTGCGTGGTGCTGTCGTGCGCCAGGTGCAGGTCAAGCTTTTGCCTGACCGCATGGCAGCAAACCATATAGGCGTCAATGAAGTATTGGCTGCGATACAAAGCACCAATCAAAACATGCCGGCAGGTTTGATCACGCGTGGTTCGCAAGATCAACTGGTCAGGCTGGAAGCCAAGATAGCGGACACCCGTGGCTTCAATAAAGTCATCGTCGCCCGCCGTGCTGGCGCACCTGTCTATCTGGAGCAGATTGCAGAAGTGCAGGATGGTGAGAAGGAAGAATATTCCATCTCACGCGTGAATGGACAAAGGTCCGTTGCGGTCGCGATCAGCCGCATACAGGATGCCAATATTGTTGAGGTAGGCGATGGCATTATGGAGGCGATTGCCGATCTCAAGACGCGCCTGCCCAAAGACGTGCAAATGACCATCAGCGAAAACAATGCTGACTTTGTCAGGCATTCCCTCGACGGCGTCAAAGAAACCATACTCGAAGGTGCGGGTCTGACGGTGTTGATTGTTTTCCTGTTCCTGCATTCCTGGCGCAGTACCATCATCACTGGCCTGACCCTGCCTATCTCGGTGATTGCGACTTTTATTGCACTCAAGGCCTTTGGCTTTACCCTGAATTTTTTGACCATGATGGCGCTGTCACTCTGCATAGGTTTGCTGATTGATGATGCGATAGTCGTGCGGGAAAACATAGTCCGACACCTGGGCATGGGTAAGGGGCACAAGCAGGCGGCAGAAGATGGCACCAATGAAATTGGCCTGGCGGTCATGGCGACTACCTTTGCCATCGTCGCCGTGTTCGTGCCCGTGGCTTTCATGCAGGGCATGATAGGCAAGTTCTTTTTCCAGTTCGGCATTACCGTGACCGTGGCCGTGCTGGTATCGCTGTTTGTCAGTTTTACGCTAGACCCCATGTTGTCATCAGTATGGCGTGATCCTGAGCAAGACCGTTTCAAACGTCTGCCATGGCTGGCCAAATTCATGAATGCCATAGAACATGGCATAGAAAAACTGCACGTCATTTATGGCAAGTTGCTGCAACTGGTTTTGCGCAAACGTAAAACCACCTTGCTGCTGGCGACTTCTTTATTTGCAGGCAGTTTTTTTCTGGTGCCCATGATAGGTACTGAATTTGTACCTGAGGCAGATGAAGGCCAGATCACGATCAATCTGAAAACTCCGGTCGGCTCCAGTCTGCAATATACCGACGATAAAACTCACCAGGTTGAGGCTGTTTTGAAGGAAATGAAGGACATCCAGACTATCAACACCTCAGTCGGTATTGAGAATGAAAGAAATACTGCACAAATCAATATGAAGCTCAGTGAAAAGCGCATCAGCCATCGCAAATCACAAAAGCAGATGGAGATGCAAATACGTGAGCGTCTGAAAAGCATACCCGGCATAGAAATGGCAGTAGGTTTCGACAAGCCTATCTATGTTGCGATACTCGGCCCCGATGCGGACAAGTTGCAGGACGTTATCGATAGTGTCATGAAAAAAATGGCGGGCATCAAAGGTATTGCCGATCTGGAGAGCAGCCTGACAGGCGCTAACCCTACTGTCCTGGTGAAGGTCAATAATGAGCTGGCAAACGACCTGGGCTTGTCAGTGCAGCAGATAGGCGCCGCACTACGCCCCTTTGTTGCGGGCGACACGCTGGGCCAATGGCTGGCGCCGGATGGCCAGAATTATGAAATCAATGTGCAATTGCCCAAATCAGGCAGGCAAAAAATTTCTGACCTGGGTGACCTGTCGCTCGCGAGTAGCAAGATCGATGCAAACGGCAAACCCATGATGGTGCCTTTGCGTCAGGTGGTGCAATTTATTCCCAGTACCAGCCCGCGCGTCATCAAGCGTCAGGACTTGCAACGCCGGGCAGCGATCTATGCCAACGTCGAAGGCCGTCCAGCCGGTGACGTAGGTGCTGAAGTGCAAAAACTGGTGAAGACCATAGAGCTGCCGCCAGGCTACCGCTTTGATATCGGTGGGCAGACCAGGGAAATGCAAGAGTCTTTCCAGGCTGCCGTGGCAGCGCTGGGTATCGCGGTGATCTTTATTTACCTGATTCTGGCTTCGCAATTCGGCAGCTTCCTGCAACCACTGGCGATCATGACGGCCTTGCCGTTTTCATTGATCGGTGTGTTGCTGGCTTTGCTGATTACTGGCAGCACCCTGAATATTTTCTCCATCATCGGCTTCATCATGCTCATGGGCCTGGTGACCAAGAATGCGATCTTGCTGGTTGATTTTATCAACCAGGCGCAAAAGCAAGGCATGAGCCAGTTTGATGCCGTGTTGGCTGCCGGGCAGGTGCGCTTGCGCCCCATCATGATGACAACGCTGGCGATGATATTTGGTATGCTGCCCATGGCCATGGGGATTAGCGATGGTGCAGAAACCCAGGCGCCAATGGGCCGGGCAGTGATAGGCGGCATCATTACATCGACGCTGCTGACTTTGCTGGTAGTGCCTATCGCCTATACTTATCTGGATAATCTCGGCAAAAAGGCGAAAGCTTATTTTGCTTATCGTGAACCAGCGCTTGAACCAGCACGTGAACCAGCACGTGAACCAGCACCAGTGACCGCAGCTGTGCCCGTGGTGCAGGATTAAAGCAAAAAAATTCTATCTTGAAGCAGGCATTTGCGTATCGAAAAAGGTATACTTGCCGCCCGGAAAAAGAGAAGCCTGCGAGATCTCTTTTTCACTGATTTTTTAAGAGTGTTGTATTTGCCCCGCATGGAAAATCTTTGGGGCAAGTTCAGGCTAAATTTTTAAGAGTGTTTACTCTAGATGTGAAATTTTCGCTATTCACCAAATTGCGTAAATGACATACTGTTTGCTAAGTTTTAGAACGCTCGTTCCATTTTATGTGGTACTGGTTAAATCTACTGACTTGCAAAAAAATACTTAACAGGAGACAACAATGCGTCAAACTCACATAGCACTGGGTCTGCTTTCTGCTGCCGTTTTAACGGCTTGCGGTGGCGGCGGTAGTGCTGGTCCAGTCATCGATAACACACCTGCCCGCGGCACTCTGGTCGCTAACCCACCTGTACTGGTGCCTATTCCTCAGGCAAGTGGCCCGGCATTGACCAAGCTTGATCCGGTCGTTTTCAAAGCTTCTCTGGATGCTGCCAAACCAGGTTTGACACAAATCACTGGTGCTCCCAAGTGCGAAATCAGCACTTACTACATGAAATACACCACAGTCGGTGGCGCTAATGAAGCGACTGACGCAACTGGCGCCATCATGGTTCCATCTGGCAGCGATCCTGCATGTACAGGCCCACGCCCAGTTATTCTGTATGCCCACGGCACGACAGTAGAAAAATCCTTCAACATGGCCAACCTGCGTGACAACTCGGAAGCCATTTTGATGGCAGCCATGTATGCCGCACAAGGTTTTATCGTGGTTGCACCTAACTATGCTGGCTACGACACTTCTGCACTGACTTATCATCCTTACCTGAATGCTGAACAGCAAGCCAATGACATGGTTGATTCCCTGCGTGCTGCACGCAAGGCTTTCGCGACTATCGGCGCGCAGGATTCTGGCAAGCTGGTCATCAGTGGCTATTCTCAAGGTGGTCACGTTGCCATGGCAACGCAACGCGCGATGCAGACAACTTACGCATCCGAATTCAAGGTAAGCGCATTGGCTGGTATGTCCGGTCCGTATGCTATGTCCTTGCTGGGTGATGCCACTTTTGCTGGTAGCCCGAATGCAGGTGGCACGGTATTTATCCCGCTGATCACCACTAGCTGGCAAAAATCCTACGGTGGTTTGTATTCCAGCCCGAACGAAATCTATGAAGACAAATACGCTACCGGCATAGAAACACTGTTGCCAGGCGCATTGACTTTCAATGACCTGTTCACGACTGGTAAATTGCCAGCGTATGCGATGTTTGCCAAAGACTCTTTGCCAGGTCCATCATCTCCTGCATTTGCAGCCTTCTTTGGTGACGGTAACCTGGTGAAAACCAGCTATCGCAATACCTATCTGGCTGATGCACAGAAAAATCCTTGCAACGTCAATCCTGCGGATCCTTTGAACTGTACTCCTGCCAATCCTTTCCGTAAGGCTGGCGTAAAAAACGACTTGCGTAACTATGTACCTAACGTACCAGTGTTCCTGTGCGGTGGTAACGGCGATCCTACCGTGTTCTTCGCAAGCACACAGGCAACAGCAGGCTTCTTCCAGGCTAAAGGCTTGCCAGCAGCAGCGCTGACAGTATTGGACGTCGATTCTTCCCCAACCAGCGCAGCTGATCCATTTGCTGCAGCTAAAGTTGGCTTTGCACAAAGCAAGCAGGCAGCAATCAATGCTGCGATTGCTGCCAAAGTAGATCCAACGACAGCAGTTGCCAGCCAGTACCACGGTACTCTGGTGCCACCGTTCTGTAACGCTGTATCCCGCGCGTTCTTCCAACAAGTTTTGGCTAAATAAGAAAGGACGACTCCATGAAAAAAATTCATTTCGCCGTCAGCGCACTGTTTGGTCTGGCTTGCGTTTCTTCTGCTCATGCCTATGAAAATTCTGTGCGTGCAGGTGTTCTCAATGTTCAGGTGCATTCTGAATCACCGGACTTTACCAGCAATGGCCCGGCATTTCTGACACCACAGCCAGCAGGCCTGGTCGTCCAGAATGCAACTACGGTCGTATTTGGTTACACCCGCCGTATCAATGATCATCTGGATTTTGATTTCGTTGCTGGTATCCCGCCTGAGCATGAAGTGACAGGTCGTGGCACGTTGGCACCTTATGGTGTGATTTCCAAGGTCAAACAACGCGCACCTACTTTCTTCCTCAATTACAATTTTGGCGCACCGACTGATGCATTCCGTCCGTTCGTTGGTCTTGGTTTGAATTACACGCAGTTCTTTGATGCCAAATCAACTGCTGTAGGTAATATCGCTACTGGCGGGCCAACAAAAATTGAATTGAAAGATTCCGTTGGTTTGGCGGGGCAGGTAGGTGTCAATTACCATTTCAATGACCGCTGGTTTGTCAGTGCTTCTATTGCAGCTGCCAAAGTCAAATCCGATATGACAGCAACGACAGGCAGTATCGAGCGCAAAACCTCGATCGATTTCCGCCCCGTTGTATTCGGTGTTGCTCTGGGTTACAGTTTCTGATCAGATACTGATAACTTAATTTGCTTGGTTTGACAGAGGGTTCCAGCGAAAGCTGGAGCCCTTTTTTTGTATGTCATTGATAAGCAGTTATAAGCAGTTATTAGCAATTCTTCAAGCGTGATGCATCTGGCCTTGTCAATCTGATTGCTTGAGGTTGCTCTTCACCAGGCAAGTTGTGCAGGCTACCCACCTTCTGCGAGTTGATGCTCAGGCCTTTTTGAGAGCAGTTCAGCATCTTGTTCCAAAATGGTATATGATGACCATCATGGGAAATAATTCATCAAAACTAAAAGGCGCGAGTCGCAAAGAAATGACGCACGAGCGCATCGTTGAAGTTGCTGCGCGTGCAATACGGCGTAGTGGTTATGATGGCACTGGTGTCGCTGACCTCATGAAAGAAGCCGGTTTGACGCACGGCGGTTTTTATAGTCACTTTGCCTCACGCGAAGCATTGCTGGCAGAGGCTGCTGACAGGGCGGGAGCAGAAGCGGTGGCAGTTTCTGCCCGGATCGCTGCTGCCGTGCCACCGGAGCAGGCATTGCAGGCTCTGGTACAGGCTTATTTGTCGCAAGAGCATTTCGATAGTATAGAGACCGGCTGCCCTGTGAGCGCTCTGGGTTCCGAGATGCCCAGGCAGGCACCGGAGGTGCGGCGTGCGGCTACCCGTCGCATCAAGGAAATGATAGACGTAGTTGCACGCCAGTTGCCAGACTGGGGGCAGCCAGGTGCACACGAAAAGGCGCTGATGATGATTGCTACCATGGTCGGCACCATGCTGATGGCGCGGGCTGTTGATGACCCCAGGTTGTCTGAAAGCTTTCTTGCGGCCGCACGGGAAAAACTCATCCCCTCTGGAAATTAATTCCCGTCGATGTCCACGGGTTTTTTGTTTTTATAAAATATGATGATTATCATATTTTAATGTTAAATCTAAGCATTACCATTCATTAAATGCTTGCCCCATATAGATTGGAGAATATGATGAGTATCAAAATAGCACTCGTGACAGGCGCTTCGCAGGGTATAGGTGCAGCTACTGCCGAGAGACTGGTTAAAGCTGGTTACAAGGTTTACGGTACCAGCAGGCGCGGGGCAGCAAAAGGTGAGCGATCCTTTGAGATGCTGTCACTGGATGTGACCAGCGATGAGTCTGTGGCGACAGCTGTCAGTGAAGTCGTGCGTTTGAGCGGACGTATAGACTTGCTTGTCAATAATGCCGGAATAGGCATAGCTCCTGCCGGGGCAGAAGAGGTCTCGATCGCGCAGGCACAGGCAATTTTCGATACCAATTTTTTCGGGCTACTGCGGGTAACGCAGGCAGTCGTGCCGCACATGCGACGCCAGGGGGTGGGTCGCATTATTAACATAGGCTCGGTACTGGGTTTTTTGCCCATGCCTTATGGAGCTTTGTACGCTGCGACCAAGCATGCGGTCGAAGCTTACTCCGAATCCCTGGACCATGAACTGCGCACCAGAGGTATTCGCGTCACAGTGATAGAGCCTGCATACACCAGGACCGCATTCGACGCGAACATGCTGGAGCCCGACACCAAGATGGAGGAGTATCGTGAAATTCGCGCTACAGTGAATAAGAGAATTAAAGAAGTAATGGAAACAGCTGAGGGACCCGGGGTCGTGGCGGAGGCTGTATTGAGGGCTGCCAGTGTGCAGCATCCCAAATTGCGTTACACCGCAGGCAATCTGGCGAAACGCTTGCGCTTGCTGCGCACATTTGCACCGGACGGCATGATGGATGCAGGGATACGGAAAGATCTGAGGCTAGAAGCATAGTTGCGGTTTTTATGTCTTGTTTCTTGCGCAGGAATTGCATGAAGCTGCCAGATCACATCAACAGTTAGCAAGCAGATTTTTCCCGATAATTATTGTAAACAAATTGGAGGCACAATCATGATGAAGGCTGTCATTGTCGATCGCTACCAAAAAAAGAGTGCGCTGCGAATTGGCCAGATGCCAGTTCCTGAGACAGGGGAAAATGAAGTCCTGGTGCAGGTTCATGCAGCAGCAGTCAACCTGCTGGATGCGAAGATACGGGATGGTGAATTTAAGCTCATCCTGCCTTATCGCTTGCCACTCATCCTGGGTCATGATGTTGCCGGAGTCGTCGTTAAAGTGGGTTCCAAAGTGCGGCAGTTCAAGCTGGGTGATGAGGTTTACGCCAGGCCAGATGACTTCAGGATCGGCGCCTTTGCAGAATTTATCGCTATCAAGGAAGATTCGCTGGCGATGAAGCCGGCATCACTGAGCATGGAAGAAGCTGCATCCATCCCGCTGGTAGGTTTGACGGCATGGCAGGCGCTGGTTGAAAAAGCCAATGTGAAACCAGGGCAAAAGGTATTCATCCAGGCTGGTTCAGGTGGCGTAGGGACATTTGCAATTCAATTGGCGAAACACCTTGGAGCATTCGTCGCCACCACAACCAGTGCTGCGAATATTGATCTGGTGAAAAGCTTGGGCGCAGATGTCGTGATCGATTACAGGAAAGACGATTTCGAAAAAATCTTGCACGATTACGATGTGGTATTGAATAGCCAGGATGCAAAGACGCTGGAAAAATCATTGCAGATACTAAAACCTGGTGGGAAACTCATTTCAATTTCCGGGCCGCCAGATGTAGCGTTTGCAGAAGAAATTGGTGCTCCCTGGTTCGTGAAATTAATCATGCGCCTGCTAAGCTTTGGTGTGCGGAGAAAATCTGGATGGCGCGATATAAGTTACTCTTTCCTGTTCATGAGAGCGCATGGCAGGCAATTGCGTGAAATTACTACTCTCATCGATGCCGGGGCAATACGTCCAGTCATAGACAAGGTTTTTCCATTTGAAGCCAGTAATGAAGCGGTGGCTTATGTCGAAAGTGGACGGGCAAAAGGCAAGGTTGTCATCAAGATTCTATAGGTTGTGCAAGAGCTGATTGCAGGTGGTGCAAAGTATGGTGCTGGCTATTACTGGCACTTGCAGCCAGATCTACTTGCCTGCGATATTGTATGGAAGTCTGTAGAAATGAGCAGCCCCCACATTCACATGTGAGGGCTGCTCATTTTACGTTGGAAATATCAGCTTGAACTGCTCACCCGATTTGGGTGAGCCTGTTCGGGCGACCCTATCCAGGGGACCTGATTAACTATGTTTTTTCTTGCCCAGTTTCAGGTTGGCAAGCAAAGTCTTGCCATGACGTGCAGGTGCTGCTGTGTGATGGGTGACTTTAGGTGTTGGTGCAGTGCGGCGGCTACCTGCTGCTGCCAGCAAATTGGTCTGGTTGACTTGAGTGACGATAGGAGTCTGTATGTGCAGAGTCTGGCCGTGGGCGACATTTTCACGTTTCAGGTGATTCCAGGTCTTCAATTCTGCAACGCTGACGCGGAAGCGTTTGGCGATTGCGGCCAGATTGTCGTGCTTGCTGACCTTGTAACTGACTTGACGGGTAGAAGTTTTTTCTATGACCAGTTGCGCTTTTTCTGCAATTTCCAGCGAGATATCATTGTCTGGCGCCTTGGTTGACTTTGGTACCAACAAGGTCGAGCCCGCCCTGACCATCATTTTTGCGGGAATGAAATTCACTTCGCGCACTACTTCCGGCTTGAGCCCGAGTTTGCTTGCCAGCGCTTCTACACGTTCGGTTTTTTGTACGGTGTGAGCAGACCAACTCGACAATGGACCTTGCCATTTGTTCAGATTTTCTTTGAACAGGGCAGCATTATCCGTAGGCAGCAAAATTTTTGTGCCTGTACCACCTGTAATAACAGGGCGGCTGAATTGCGGGTTCAGTGCGGTAAATTCATCGAGTGGCAGCTCTGCCAGTTGGGCAGCAACGCGCACGTCGATATCGCGGGTTTTTTCAACCGAGACAAAGTAGGGCTGATTATCAAGCTTGGGCAGCGCCAGATTGAATTGCTCAGGATGGCCAATGATGTTTTTAACTGCCTGCAGTTTTGGCAGGTAATTTTTAGTCTCATTTGGCATATGCACCGACAGGCTCTGGAAGTCTATCGGCAAGCCTTGCGCCTGCTGTTTCTTGATGGCACGTTGCACCGAGCCTTCGCCCCAGTTATAGGCTGCCAGCGCTAGTTGCCAGTCGCCGAACATGCCATACAGTTTTTCCAGGTAATTCAGGGCGGCATCGGTAGAGTCGACGACGCCGCGCCTGTCATCCTTGAACATGGTTTGCTTTAGGTTGAAGTCACGGCCTGTCGCTGCCATGAACTGCCACATGCCGGTTGCTTTGGCAGTGGAAATGGCTTGAGGATTAAAAGCGGATTCTATGAAGGGCAGCAGGGCCAGCTCAGTGGGCATGCCGCGTTTTTCCAGCTCTTCGACCACATGATACAGATAGCGTGAACCACGCTGTACAGTACGCAAGATATATTCAGTACGGGTGCCATACCAGGCCAGTTGATTGGTGACCAACTGGTTTTCAAGATCAGGGATGGCGTAACCGGCACGTACCCGTTCCCATAAATCTGCGGCTTTGTCATCTATGGGAATGACGGCTGCTTCAGGAGGCAATTCCTGCGGAATGACTGGATTGGTGGCGGCTTGTACTGCGTTGGTGGTTTCTGGTGCTGATACCAGCGAGAAAACCGGGGGGATTGCATCTGCAAGACATATTTGTGGAGCCAGGCCAGCTAACAGAGCGGCGGTCAATATGCTTGGAGAGTGTAGTCGGAATCGTTTCATAGGCAATGAATTGTCTAATCGACCATAGTCGACGTGGATTGCAGAATCGTGTGAGTGTACGCAAGTGCGGTTTGCAGCGTCAAGAAAAATGTCAGCTGAATGACATGTTTTACATCTGTTACATGGGGGCTCCTTCAGATTTTACTTTTTCCTCAGTGAAAAATCTGTAATTCCCATCTAATGTCGCTTTACATGCATCTATATATCTTTAATTCCGTTTTTTATCGCAATTTTACTGGCGCTGATTTCCAGTTTTACTTTATATGACAAGGAAATATAGGGAGGACGTTAAAACCCTTTTTGCCAAAGAATATTGAAATACAATACACATCCTCATCGACGTATCTATTCAATCTGGACGTGGTCTATGCAAAGCACATTGAAACCCTTGATATTGGCAATCGCCAGCATGAGCGCAGGTCTGGCAGCGGCCGACACGATTATCGATAACGTCCGGGGCTACACTCTGAATCAAGAGGGAAAGCTGCAGCACTTTGAGTCGCTGGCTTTTGATGATGCGGGCAAAGTAATTGGAATTGGTAAGGCTAAAGAGCTGGTCACTAGATTACCCAAGGCCAGGCATATCGATGGCGGTGGTAAAACCTTGTTGCCAGGTATGATAGATGCACATGGTCATGTATTGAGTCTGGGGGCAAGCCAGATGCAACTCAGTTTGCGTGCTACTGCCAATCTGGCAGAAGCGCAAAAGGCGATTGCTGATTATGCAAGCCGCTTTCCTTTGAACCAGTGGATCATGGGTGGCGAGTGGAATCAGGCGAACTGGAAGCTGGGCCGCTTTCCCACCGCGCAAGAGATAGATGCAGTCGTCAAAGACCGCCCGGTATGGTTGTCACGGGTAGATGGTCATGCCGGTTGGGCCAATAGCAAAGCCTTGCAACTGGCAGGTATTACAGAAAATACCCCTGACCCTGCTGGTGGCAAGATAGAAAAAGATGCCCAGGGCAAGCCTAGTGGCATCCTCGTTGATGCCGCGATGCGTCTGGTCGACAAGGTAGTGCCGGCAGCATCGAATGCCGAGCAAAGAGCGGCCCTGGACCTGGCTTTGCAGGAGCTGGCCAAGGTCGGTGTTACCAGTGTGCATGATGCGGGTGTTTCAGAATCTGCCGACAAATTATTCCGGGAATATGCAGATCAGGGCAAATTGACGACGCGCATCTATGGCATGGTGCGTGGCACCGATGGTTTTTTCGACAAAGTTTCGCAGCAAGGTCCTTTGCTGACCTATGGGCGTGACTTTTACTCTCTGCGTGCGGTAAAACTGTTTGCTGATGGCGCACTCGGCAGCCGTGGCGCGGCCTTGATGGCGCCGTATTCAGATGCACCGCATACCCATGGTCTGCTGTTCAAGACTGCTGACGAGATGTACGCGATGATAGAAAAAGCCGCTAGCAAAGGTTATCAGGTGAATGTGCATGCGATAGGCGATGCCGGTAACCGCCAGATACTGGATGGCTTTGCCCGCTTGCCAGCATCAGCATCTGCCAGCCTGCGTCACCGCATAGAGCATGCCCAGGTCGTCGCTTTGGATGATATTCCACGCTTCAAGCAACTGAGTATCTTGCCTTCCATGCAACCCACCCATGCGACATCTGATATGAATATGGCTGAGGACAGGGTAGGGTCTGAGCGCATCAAGGGCGCTTATGCCTGGCGCAGCTTCTTGCAGCAGGGTTCACGTATAGCCTGTGGTTCTGATTTCCCTATAGAATCGCCCAATCCATTCTGGGGTGTGCATGCAGCGGTTACGCGTCAGGACATGGCAGGCAAACCTGCGCAAGGCTGGTACGCCAACCAAGCAATGACGGTGCAGGAAGCCTTACGCTGCTTTACTGTTGATGCTGCCTACGCCGCGCACCAGGAAAATACGCTGGGCACGCTGGAGGCAGGCAAGTGGGCAGACTTTATCCTTATCGATCAGGATATGTTGAACATGCCTGCCACCGATATTTACAAGATCAAGGTCTTGCAAACCTGGGTGGCAGGCAAGCAGGTTTATTCAGCTACTAAATAAACTAAGTAAACTAAATAAGGCCTGCTTTCATGATGGCTGCAGTGCGGTTCAAGCCGCCTGCAGTCGCAATTGTTTTTCCTGTATGGGCAAATGTATCAGGGCTGCGCCCACTGCCAGCGTGATATCGATATACCATAGCAAATTGAAGTTGCCATTTGCCTCCAGCACTTTCCCGCCCAGCCAGACACCGAGGAATCCACCGATCTGATGCGTCAGCATGACGATGCCAAACAGGCTGGCCATATTGGCAGGTCCAAACAACTTGGCAACCAGGCCAGCAGTCGGCGGCACAGTGGACAAGAAAGTCAGCCCCATCACTGCAGCAAACACCAGTACAACGGCACCAGTTTTAGGTGCCAGCAAAAACAGGATGACGGCCAGTGCGCGTGTTGCATACAACAATGACAGCAGTGACTTCATGCGCCACTTGCCAACTGCCCAGCCCATGGAAATGCTGCCTATGATGTTGAACAGGCCCAGCATGGCCAGCGCCCAGCCACCAAACTCTGCAGGTAAGCCACACAGGCTGATCACGCCCGGCAAATGGGTGGCAAGAAAAGCCACATGGAAGCCGCACACAAAAAAGCCTGCCGCCAGCATCAGGTAGCTGGGGTTTTTCAGGGCGATGGAGATGGCTTGGGATGTGCTGACAGGCGCTTGCCCGGTACTGGCAGCTTGCACAGGTTTACCGCGCAACAGATAGGCAGCGGGCAAGGCCAGCAAAACCAGAATGCCCATGATCTGCATGGCATTATTCCAGCCATACAAACCCATGAGCGTGATCGCGATTGGTGCCATCAAAAACTGGCCAAAAGAGCCACCAGCATTCACGATGCCAGTAGCAATACCACGCTTTTCTGCCGGGATCATGCGGGTGGCAGTCGCCATCAGCACCGCTGGCCCGGCCATACCTGCGCCACCTGCCGCCAGCATGCCTATGGCAAAGATCAGGCCCGCCGTTGTTGTCATCAGCGGCGTGATGAAAGTGCCCACGGCCACCAGAATGATACCTACGCACAAGACACGGCCAGCACCCATTTTGTCAGCAAAGGCCCCCGCAAATGGCTGCGTCAGGCCCCACCACAATTGCCCAAAGGCGAAAGCCAGGCTGATATTGCCTACACCCAGACCAGTGGCAGTATTCATGGGGCTTAAAAACAGCCCCATGCTTTGTCTTGCGCCCATGGTCAGGGCAAAGGTGCCAGCAGTGCCAAGTAATACCAGCCAGATGGCAGGGTATCTGTTCAATAGATTGTTCCTGGTATCCATATCGTTTTTCGTGAATGAAAGGGCGGACTTAATTTAAATGATGATCATCATGATTGTATATATTACGTTTATAATCTATGATGTCAAGAGAAATTATTAATGGAGTAGTGCCATGAAAGTCAGCAGAGAGCAGGCTAATGAAAACCGTCAGCGCATCCTTGATGTAGCTTCGCAGCTATTCCGCGAGCGTGGCTATGACGGTGTCAGTGTGGTTGATCTGATGAAGGGGGCAGGGTTGACCCATGGTGGTTTTTATGGAAACTTTTCTTCCAAAGAAGACCTGATTGCACAAACCTGTGCATTGAGCCTGGGGCGCTCAGCAGAGCGTTGGAAGAAGTGGCAGACAGAATCCCCGGACACTGCCTTGTCACGCATTGCCAATGATTACTTGTCTCCTGCGCACAGGGACAAGCCGGGCAGGGGCTGTGCCTTGGCGGCTCTGGGGTCAGACATGGCCAGGCAAAACGACACTGTGCGCAAAGTTGCAGACAAAGGCGCGCAGGACTTGATGGCGGTGCTGACGGATTTGCTGCCTGGTGACACGAAAGAAAAAAGAGAGGACAAGGCCATGCTGGCTTTAGCCAGTATGGTGGGCGCGGTAGTGCTGGCGCGTGTGGCAAAAGATGAGGGATTTTCCCAGCGTATTTTGCAGGCGGTTGCCACTAGCCTGGAACACACATCTGTCTAATCTATATAATCTACAGGGGAGGGCTGTTGCAAAGCCATGCAACAGCCTGCCTGGGGTTTTAGTCTTCGTTTCTGTGTAGATCAAATTGCAATGCCGCCAGTTTTGCATAAACCCCACCTTGCTCTACCAGCGAAGAATGGGTGCCGGTTTCCACAATGCGGCCATGTTCCATGACGATAATACGGTTGGCACGCTGCACTGTTGCCAGCCTGTGCGCAATGATTAGGGTAGTGCGGCCTTGCATCGCCACTTCCAGTGCACCTTGTACCAGGCGTTCTGATTCAGCATCGAGTGCGCTGGTGGCTTCATCCAGCAATAGCAATGGCGGGTTTTTCAGCAGGGCGCGGGCAATGGCTATCCTTTGTTTTTGTCCACCAGAAAGGCGCACACCACGCTCGCCAAGGAAGGATTGATAGCCTTCAGGCAGTCTTTCTATAAACTCATGCGCGGCTGCCATTTTCGCTGCCGCTATCACTTCTGCATCACTGGCATCGGCGCGGCCATAGCGTATGTTTTCCATGGCATTGGCTGAGAAAATGACGGTATCTTGCGGTACCACGCCTATTGCACCACGCAGTTCATGCAAATTCAGTTCGCGTATATTGATGCCGTCGAGAGTGATCCTGCCTTGCTGCGGATCATAAAAACGCAACAGCATCTGGAATAGCGTCGTCTTGCCTGCACCTGAAGAACCAACGATGGCGACAGTTTCGCCAGGTTGTATATCCAGGTTCAGATTCAACAACGCTGCAGATTTCGGGCGTGAAGGGTAATGAAATTCCAGGCCCTGCAATGACAGTGCCGCGCCTCTGGGGTCATGCTCGGCACGGGTAGGCAAGCTCAGTGCTTTTACTGGATTTTGTATCGGCGATTTGACTTCGATCAATTCCAGCAGGCGCTCGGTTGCACCTGCTGCACGCTGGGCATCACCCATGACTTCCGACAAGGCGCCAACAGCACCCGCCACGATCGACGCATACAAAATAAACTGACCCAGTTCACCGCCACTCATACGGCCTTGCATGACTGCATGCGCACCCAGCCACAATACAAACACGATAGCTCCAAAGATCAACAGGATGGCCATGACAGTCAGTAGCGAGCGGGCACGTATGCGGCGCATGGCAGTGCTGAACGCGCCTTCCACCGTACCAGAGAAACGTTTCGCTTCTATGTGCTCATGGGTGAATGCCTGTACAGTCGGCATGGCATTCAAGATTTCACCAGCGATTGCCGATGCATCAGCAATCCTGTCTTGCGAATCGCGCGACAACGTACGTACACGACGTCCAAACAGGATGATGGGCAAGACCACCACCGCCAGCATGACAATGATGATGGATGACAGTTTAGGGCTGGTGATAAACAACATCACCAGGCCGCCCAGGAAAAGCAGAAAGTTACGCAAAGCCATGGAGATGCTGGTCCCTACGACGGTTTGTATCAGCGTGGTATCGGTAGTCAGGCGCGACAGCACTTCACCGGTTTGCGTAGTTTCAAAAAACTCCGGGCTTTGTGTCACCACATGCGAATACACCGCATTGCGTATGTCTGCCGTCACTCGTTCACCCAACCACGACACCATGTAAAACCTGGCTGCCGTCGCGATGCCCAGCACACAGGCTACGCCAAACAAGGCAATGAAGGTCAGATCTACATGTTTGATATTGCGGTCGCCAGCACCAAAACCCAGGTCTATCATCTGGCGAAAAGCATAAGGTATTGCCAATGTGGCACCGGCAGCGACAAGCAAGGCAATACCTGCCAAGACAAATTGCATCTTGTATGGTGTGAGAAAGGGCAGCAAGCCTTTAAGCGTCTGGAAACTGCTACGCTGGGAAATATCAGCAGTGGAGGTGGGTGTTGGTGGGGAAGTGGTCATGCGCAGTCCAGAATAGTGGGCAAGCGTGGGCTAAGCAAATAGCAAAACGTATAGATGATGATAGGTGAGCCAAAATCAATAGTCTATGAGGCTCTTTTTCTGATGATAAATTATTGATAATATTAATGGCAGCCCGCTCTCAGCGTGATTCTTGCGACTGAGTGTAGAATCTGATCACTATGCCACATGGAAAGCGAACGAATGAAACGCCTGCTGAAATGGAGTCTGCTTGTATTGTTTGGCCTGCTGTTGATCACTATCACCGCAGCCGCTGTCCATCTGTATGGCAAGCGTGTGCAGCGTTCAGGCAATCAGGTGATCACGGGTTTGCAAGCCGAAGTGACGGTGCAATATGACGAGCGCGGTGTGCCGCATATAGAAGCGAAAAACGAAGCAGATTTATATCGTGCCCTGGGTTATGTGCATGCGCAGGACCGACTGTTTCAAATGGAAATGGTGCGCCGCCTGGCCAAAGGGGAGCTCGCTGAAATTCTTGGCCCCAAACTGCTGGATACTGACCGCCTGTTCCGCACCCTGGGTTTGCGCAAGCATGCGGCTGATTATGCGGCCAGACTCGACAAAAATTCCCCCGCAGTCAAAGCCCTGAATGCCTATCTCGATGGTATCAACCAGTATCAGGCTACCCACGCAGTGCCACTGGAATTTGAATTGCTGGGCATACCCAAGCGCCCATTCACTGCAGAAGATACAGTTGCTGTGTCCGGTTACATGGCGTATAGCTTTGCGGCGGCTTTCCGTTCCGAACCAGTATTGACACAGATACGTGACAAGCTGGGCGCAGATTATTTGCGCATTTTTGATTTGGCCTGGCATCCAGAAGGCGTCATCAAACCCTTGCAATTGAGCGCGACGGACTGGGACAGGATGAACCGCATCGCAACGACGGGCCAGCAAGTCATGGAAGAATTTGGCTTGCCACAGTTCGAGGGCAGTAATGCCTGGGTAGTCGCTGGCAAAAATACTGCCAGTGGCAAACCCCTGCTGGCGGGTGATCCGCACATCGCTTACTCGGCACCCGCAGTCTGGTATGAAGCGCATCTCAAAATGCCGGGCTTTGAATTATATGGTCATCACCAGGCGCTCAATCCCTTTGCTTTACTCGGCCATAACCAGAACTTTGGCTGGACGCTGACCATGTTTCAGAATGACGATGTTGATTTTATCGCTGAAAAAATCAACCCGCAAAATCCCAATCAAGTCTGGATCAAAGGGCAATGGGTGGATATGCAAAGCCGTGAAGAAATCATCAAGGTCAAAGGCGCTGCAACAGTTAAACTGCAATTGCGCACGTCTCCTCATGGCCCCATCATCAGCGACGCCTTTCGTCAGGCATGGGGTGACGATATGACTGCCAAACCCATCGCCATGTGGTGGGCATTTTTGGAAACTGAAAATCCTGTACTTGATGCCTTTTATGAATTGAACCGCGCTGGCACCAAAGATATTGCGGCACATGCTGCCAGCAATATTCATGCACCAGGTTTGAATGTGGTGTGGGCAAATGCGCAAGGCGATATCGCCTGGTGGGCAGCGGCGAAACTGGTCAAGCGGCCAGCTGATGTGAATCCGGCTTTCATCCTTGATGGCAGCACTGCAGAAGCTGACAAGCCTGGCTTTACTGATTTTGCCGACAACCCGCATGAAGTAAATCCGGCCCGTGGTTTTATCGTCTCAGCCAACCAGCAACCTTTGCCATTTGCAGATTTTGCCATCCCCGGTTATTACAATCTGAAGGAGCGTGCTCGCAGGCTGGAAGCCTTGCTTTCACAACCAGGCATCAAGTGGGATACCAAAAACAGTCAGGCGCTGCAGCTTGATAACAAGACAGCTTATGCCGCGCAGATTTTCCCATCCATATTGCCGATTTTGCGCAAGCAAGTAAGCGATGCAGATGGCAAGCGGCTGCTGGAACAACTGGAGAAATGGGATGGCAGCTACCAGGCAAATAGCATAGCACCGACTATCTTCAGCCAATTGCTGTATCAGATCATTTATGCGGCTATGGCAGATGAAGTGGGCGAAGTGCAATTCAAAAATCTCTTGCGTACCCGCGCGCTCGATGATGCCTTGCCACGCCTGCTTGCAGACGCGAATTCTCCTTGGTGGGATAATCGTTCAACAGCATCGGTAGAAACTCGCGACGATATCCTGGCACTGGCCTGGCGCGACAGCATTGCACATTTACAAAAAACTTTTGGCGCAGATAGCAAACAATGGACCTGGGCCAAGGCACACACCCTGACTCACAAGCATCCGCTTTCTCAACAAAAGCCGCTGGACAAGATATTCAACATCGGCCCGTTTGAAGTTGCTGGCGGGCGTGAAGTGCCGAATAACCTGGCGGCAGCAATAGGCCCTGCACCATGGGACGTGGTATATGGCCCATCGACACGGCGCCTGATCGATTTTGCCGATGCCTCAAAAGCTTTAGGTATCAACCCGGTAGGGCAGAGCGGGGTGTTGTTTGATGCTCATTACAATGATCAGGCCAAAGGCTTTGCGGCTGGGACTTATGTGCCGCAGTATTTGAGTGAGAAGGATGTTGCTGCTCACGCTACTAGTACGCTGACATTAAGAGCGAAATAATTAAGGAAATCAAAAGTCTCAACAATGCTATTTGAAATGTTTTTTTGACGGTTTTTAAAAATAATGAGTAATCGTACTTTTGCCTGTCTTGACTGTAAGAAGTTGCAGCGTAAGGATCAGAATATCCCGGCCTTTTTTTGCCCGCATTGCGGCAAGGAGAGCATTCGTGTGCACTGGAAACTGCGTGTGCCTTCTCCCAGGAAAATTAAGAAATGGAATTCATTCTGGAGTCGCTATCTTTCAGAACTGAGGCAGTTGAAAGAATTTTATACTGGGCGAGGTGCTGCTAGGCTTTATCTTCCTTTACTCAATCAGGAGCATCGTCGTAATGATTATGCATCTACTGGACGGCATGATTGCCGCCCAGTAGATGCCGACTCAATCAAACTTAATCTGACTTAATCAAGATATAGTCAGATTTATTTACAACTCAGTTTTGCCAGAGAAGTGCCAGCACCCGCGACCGCAGGCAGTTTTTGCTTCAGGCAGGCAGGTGCATCTGGTGTATAGCTATACGGTATGCCAACTGGTAAATGCGATGTCGTTACCCAGTCTGTGGCATCGCGACTGGGCTTGGAATCGCTCGCTACCCAATTGATGCCATAAGTGTTGAAGTCGGCAGGCGTCTTGATATTATTGTTGCGCAATTCCCAATAGCCAAGCACATCACTGTCGCGTGAGGTGACGGGGTTTTGTGAGTTTTCGAAGTAATTGCTTTCGATCAGGGAATAGCCCTGCATGCGCACATTGATGCCCGAGGTTTTGATATCGCTATACAGATTATTATAGATATGGGTATAACCACCGCGCTGCAGGGGCAGGCGTGAGCCTACGTTTTTGTAATAATTGTGATGGAAGGTGATGTAGCGGTCACTTGCATCGCTGTCGCTGGAACCGATCAGGCCTACTTTGTGATGATCATGGATGTAGTTATAAGAGTAGGTGATGTGATGCGCACCTGCCTTGTTATCCACCAGGCCATCAAACTCCAGGTCACCCGCGCCAGGGCATTCGGCAAGTGAGCTGAACAGGGTGTTGTGGTCTATCCAGACATAGCCAGGGAATTTGCCGCTCTGGCCTTCAATGCCTATGGCATCGATAGAACCAGGCAGCAGGCCTATGGTCATATTGCGGATGATCACATTGCTTGCGCCACCCTTAACGGCGATGCCAAAATTAGCTGCCGAGCCATTGCTGCCTTCTATCGTGACATTGCCTTTATTCTTGATTTCGACTATCGCGCCTTTGGCTTTTTTCCATTGAGTGCAGGCGTCAGGAATAGTACGGAAATCAAAAGTACCGTTATAGCGTATCACCAGGCCACCAGTGCCATTGTACGCATCCAGCGTTGCCTGCATTTGTGCCGCAGTAGTGACTGTTACTGCTGTAACTGTGCCACCACCAGTGACCAGCCCGGCAAAGCCGCCGCTGTGTCCGGCTGGCGCGGTTCCTGAGCCCGTGCCTGAACCTGAGCCATCATTTGAGCCACTGCCGCCGCCAGTATCTGGCGTGCCAGCTGGGCCAACGGCACATTTTTCTTTGGTGTCGGCAGTTGCTGCCACGCCAAAGGTGGCAGCTGTACAACTGACATTGCCCGACAGGGATTTGATGACCCATTTATCTTTCAATCCAAATGATACCTGCAGTGCTTTGTCGCCTACTTTGCAGGTGCCGCCTTCATCGGCGCATTTAGAAAAGCCCGAGGGCCAGTCTGCTGCAAAAACATTCCCTTCACTGCCAGATGCCGCAATGATGGCAAAGGCGATCAATTTCAATTTCTTGTTATTCATTTTCCCTCCGGGTTTTTGTTTCGCTGGTTAAAAAAAATCGCTTACCAAAACATCTGCGCAACTGATCTCTTTTGAACCAAGAAATCTGGGTTGGCTTTCAATTTGGTGAAGCGAATATTTGCACTATAGAAATAAAATGCGAGGCTAGAGTAACAAGGGATGCTGATCATTCTCGTGATTGTTTCCTCTCCAAACAATAGTTACAAATTAATACAGAGATGAACGTCAAAACGGATAGTGGTCTGGTTGAATGCGGTTTTGTTTGTCAGACTTTCATAGTAAGTTTCGTGTAAGTTTTACGTAATTTTTATAAGTGGTTTTATGGCTCGCAAACTTGCTATATTTGTCGCCACTTGTCGTTTTAATCATTTTTTAACTATTCCATAGGCTTTTATGTAAATATTTCCACGCTCAACTATCCAAGCCCTTGCAAGCCTTATATAATCGCGCTACTTGATCGGGAGAGCGTGACGAAAGTTACCGCCGAAGGGGCTAATACCCAAAAAACTCTCAGGCACAAAGGACCGATCAACGGGGTATTAAAAGTTGCCCCAACTCTGGAGAGCGGTAGCGGCAGATACGTTTATTTTCATGAATATTCGCCGGACTACCCACCGAAGGTGCGCGCGGGCAGCAAACATACATGGCTCCCGTAATCTCTCAGGTACCAGGACAGAGGGGTATGCGATTTCAGCGCATGCGGCGTTTATTCGTCGGCGTGCGTTTGTTCGTCCCTTCAATCTGGTAACGAGGCACTCATGACGCAAGCAGCGACATCACTCAAGGCAACTCCCCTCAATGCAGCCCATCGTGCGGCTGGTGCAAAAATGGTTGATTTTGGCGGCTGGGACATGCCCGTCAACTATGGTTCCCAAATCGAAGAACATCATGCAGTGCGCACTGATTGCGGCATGTTTGATGTATCCCATATGTGTGTCGTTGATCTGCAGGGCGAGAATGTACGCAGTTTCCTGCGTGGCCTGGTGGCGAATAATGTTGATAAATTGCAGGTCGCGGGCAAGGCCCTGTATTCCTGCATGCTGAAACCTGAGGGCACGATCATCGACGACCTCATCATTTATTTCTTCAGCGAAAACTGGTTCCGCCTGGTCGTCAATGCCGGCACGGCAGAAAAAGACATTGCCTGGATGAATGCCCGCAATGCAGAAACCAACAGCGGCCTGACCATTACCCAGCGCCGTGATGGTGCTAACGCTTTTGCCCTGGTGGCAGTGCAGGGACCTAACGCCCGTGCCAAGGCATGGGAAGTCTTGCCAGAAGCCAAGGCAGCCAGTGCAGAAATCAAACCTTTTAACGCAGTCATCGTCGCTGATACTTCCTTTGGTGAAGTCATGGTGGCACGCACTGGTTATACCGGCGAAGATGGTTTTGAAATTGCCGTGTCTGCTGACCGCGTAACTGATTTCTGGAATGCCCTGGTCGCAGTAGGTGTCAAACCTGCTGGCCTCGGTGCGCGTGACACCCTGCGTCTGGAAGCTGGCATGAATTTGTATGGTCAGGACATGGATGAAACCGTCAACCCGCTCGATGCCGGTCTGGCGTGGACGATTGACCTGGTCAGCGAACGTGATTTCGTTGGCAAGCAAGCGCTGCAAACACTAGGACAGAATGCCCAGTTCCTGGGGCTGATCCTGCGTGAAAAAGGCGGCATCCTGCGCGCCCATCAAAAAGTAGTATGCGCACAAGGCGAAGGCGAAATCACCAGTGGTACTTTCAGCCCGACCATGGAACAGGCAATTGCGCTGGCACGTTTGCCTATGGGCGTGTCTGTAGGCGATACTGTGCATGTTGTTATCCGTGACAAGCAATTGGCAGCATCTGTTGTCAAACTGCCTTTTGTCCGTAATGGCAAAATCCTGGCCGTATAATTTGATCTGCAGTCGGTACGGCGTAACAGTACTGACTACTATTGATTAGCCACTCATTATTATTTAAAACAATTTATTTAACTGGAGCCCATCATGAACGTACCAGCAGACCTGAAATACACGACATCCCACGAATGGGTACGCACAGAAGCAGACGGCACGATCACTGTCGGCATTACTGAATTCGCTCAGGATGCATTGGGCGATATCGTTTTCGTTGATCTGCCTAAAGTTGGCACAGCACTCGAAGCTGGCAAGGATTGCGCAGTGGTTGAATCCGTCAAGGCAGCGGGCGACATCTATGCACCAGTGACTGGCGAAGTTGTGGCCATCAATGAAGAACTGGCCGATGCGCCAGAATCCATCAATGCTGATGCATTTGCTGCATGGCTGTTCAAACTGAAACCAGCCAATATTGCTGATGTTGATGCCTTGATGAATGCTGAAGCTTACGCCAAGAACATCGCTTGATTATGTAGTTGAAAGAGGTGGCCCTGTGGCTGCCTCTTTTAATATGGATTTGCCTGTTGCGGTTTACTCCGCATAGCTACACCTGATATTCCACGTTACTCTTCTGTACCCCATATACCATGACCCGTCCTTCACTGACCCAACTGGAAGCGCATGACGCTTTCATCGCTCGCCATATCGGCCCTTCTGAAGCAGAACAAGCCGCCATGCTGAAAACCCTGGGCTATGCTGACCGCACAGCCCTGATTGATGCCATCGTCCCGGCCAATATCCGCCGTCACGATGTGCTGCCACTGGCGCAATTCACAGAAGCCAAGTCCGAACAGGAAGCACTGGCAACATTGAAGGCACTGGCGTCGAAAAACCGTGTACTGAAGTCTTTGATCGGTCAGGGTTATTACAACACGCATACGCCAGGCGTGATCCTGCGCAATATCTTTGAAAACCCTGCATGGTATACCGCTTATACACCGTACCAGCCAGAGATTTCCCAGGGCCGCCTGGAAGCAATTCTGAACTTCCAGCAAGTCATCACTGACCTGACTGGCATGGACATCGCCAATGCCTCCATGCTCGATGAAGGCACTGCTGCGGCAGAAGCCATGACGCTGATACAGCGCGTAGGCAAATCCAAATCCAATGTGTTTTATGTCGCTGCTGATGTTTTGCCACAAACCCGCGAAATCATCGAAACCCGCGCCAAGCCGCTAGGTATAGAAGTGCGTACCTGCGCTGGTAATGAAGCGCTGGACAATGATTGCTTCGGCGTCTTGTTGCAATACCCAGGCGTTGACGGTTCCATCGTTGATTACCGTGAATACGCGGCCGCCTTGCATGCCAAGGGCGCGATGGTTATTGCTGCAGCCGATTTGCTGGCACTGACACTGATCGCGTCACCAGGCGAGTGGGGCGCTGACGTTGTTGTTGGTAACAGCCAGCGCTTTGGTGTACCGCTGGGTTTTGGTGGCCCGCACGCAGGTTACATGGGCACACGCGATGCATTCAAACGCAGCATGCCTGGCCGTCTGGTTGGTGTGACGGTTGATGCACAAGGCAACAAGGCTTATCGCCTGGCCCTGCAAACACGCGAACAACATATCCGCCGTGAAAAAGCCACATCGAATATCTGTACCGCACAAGTGTTGCTGGCAGTGATTGCCTCCATGTATGCCGTTTATCACGGCCCTGCAGGCCTGCGCCAGATCGCCTTGCGCGTACACCGTCTGACAGGTGTTCTGGCTGGCGGCCTGAAACAACAAGGCCTGGCTATCGCCAATACCACTTACTTTGACACCCTGACAGTCAATGTCGCCAATGCCGCGGCATACCATCAGGCTGCTGAAGCTGCGGGCTATAACCTGCGCCAGATTAGCGCAACACAAGTTGGCGTGTCTCTGGATGAAACAGTCACACGTGCTGATGTTGAAGCGCTGTGGGCGATTTTTGCCAAGGCCAGCGGTATCACAACAGCACCGGATTTTGCAGCGATAGAAGCTGGCGTCAATGATGCTTACCCGGCAGCGCTGACACGTGGCACGACTTACCTGACACACCCAACTTTCAATCGCTATCACGCAGAACATGAAATGCTGCGTTACCTGCGCAGCCTGGCTGACAAGGACCTGGCGCTGGACCGCACCATGATACCCCTGGGTTCATGCACAATGAAACTGAACGCCACCAGCGAAATGATACCCGTGACATGGCCAGAATTCTCCAGCATCCATCCGTTCGCGCCAAATGACCAGACCATCGGTTACCGCGAAATGATCGACCAGCTGGAAGCCATGCTGTGCGCTGCAACTGGCTATGACGCTGTATCCCTGCAACCAAATGCCGGTTCACAAGGTGAATACGCAGGCTTGCTGGTGATCCAGGCTTACCATGCTTCGCGTGGTGAAGCACACCGCAATATCTGCCTGATTCCATCTTCTGCTCACGGCACCAATCCAGCATCTGCCAGCATGGTAGGTATGGACGTGGTCGTGGTGGCCTGCGATGACAAGGGCAACGTTGACCTCGCTGACCTGCAAGCCAAGGCAGAAAAACACAGTGCCAACCTGGCAGCAGCGATGGTGACTTATCCATCCACGCATGGTGTGTTTGAAGAGGGTATACAGCAATTGTGCGAAATCGTGCATAGCCATGGTGGCCAAGTCTATGTCGATGGCGCGAACATGAATGCGCTGGTCGGTGTAGCAGCACCAGGCAAGTTCGGTGGCGATGTCAGCCATTTGAACCTGCACAAGACTTTCTGTATCCCTCACGGTGGTGGCGGCCCAGGCGTAGGCCCGGTTGCAGTTGGTGCGCATCTGGCGAAGTTCTTGCCTAACCAAAAATCGACTGGTTATGTCCGTGGTGAAGATGGTATCTCTGCCGTCAGCGCCGCACCATTTGGCTCTGCCAGCATCTTGCCTATCTCATGGATGTACATCGCCATGATGGGTGCAGAAGGCTTGAAGGCAGCGACAGAAACCGCGATCCTGGCTGCGAACTACATCGCCAAACGCCTGGCCCCGCATTACCCTGTACTGTATAGCGGTCATGATGGTCTGGTTGCGCATGAGTGCATCCTTGATCTGCGTCCATTGACCGATGCCACTGGCATTTCCAATGAAGACGTGGCCAAACGCCTCATCGACTTTGGTTTCCATGCACCAACCATGAGCTTCCCTGTACCTGGCACGCTGATGATAGAACCGACTGAAAGCGAATCCCAGGCCGAACTCGACCGCTTCATCGATGCCATGATCAGCATACGCGAAGAAATCGCCAAGGTAGCCAGTGGTGAATTTGATGCCAAGGACAATCCGCTGAAGCATGCACCACACACAGCAGAAGTGCTGATCGCCAATGAGTGGCCACATGCATACAGCCGTGAAGTGGCAGCTTACCCTGTAGCTTCCCTGCGCAAGAATAAATACTTTGCGCCAGTTGGCCGTGCTGACAATGTCTATGGTGATCGTAATCTGTTCTGTTCTTGCATACCAGTCAGCGATTACGAATAAGTATTACTGTTTGGCTCAAAATGAAAACGGACATGCTTGCATGTCCGTTTTTTTTTCTTTATTGCAGTTCAGTTTTGCGTATTTGACCTGTACACCACGAACTGTGGTGAACCTTCAAAACTCTTGTCTGCATCTGACAGATGTCTGTGCTCCCAATTTGAATTGTCACGTTCCATATCATCAGCGGCAGAATTTATAAACCTTGCTATCTTGCGTAGTTCTTGCACCGAGGCTACCAGCGTGATTTCTGCGAGCTCATCAGGAACTATGTCTTCTGATGCCAGTTCTGTATTTTTATATCCATAAATTTTCAATGCGTGCTCCTGACAATTGCTGATATTTATATAATCAACGATATATCAGAATTATGCACGCTTCAATTCGGCATCAACACGGGAATAGGGGCATGTGCAGTAATCCCCAATCGCAGCATTTTTGCAAATTGCTCAGCCGCCAGTGGCCGGCTAAAAATATAGCCTTGTCCTTCTTCACAATGCTGTGCCTTCAAGAAGGATAATTGCCCCTGTTTCTCTATGCCTTCTGCAATGACTTTCTGTTTCAGGCTATTACCCATGGCGATGACGGCGCTGACGATAATGCCATCGCCATCGGTTTTGCTGGCACCGATTTCACTGACAAATGACTGGTCGATTTTCAAAACATCAATCGGGAATTGATTCAGGTAACTCAGGCTGGAATAGCCAGTACCAAAATCATCAACAGCCAGTTGTATGCCCATGTCCTTCAATTGCTGGAGTATGGCGATGCTGGTTTCTGCATCTCGCATCAATACACTCTCGGTAATTTCCAGTTGCAGGCAATTGGGTGAAAGCCCGGTTTCCTGCAAGATGGCGCGCACAGTTCCAACAAAATCCTGGCGACGAAATTCGACGGCAGAAATATTGACGGCAATTTCAGCGATCGTTAATCCTGCATCCTGCCATTTCTTGGTCTGTATGCAGGCCTCACGCAAGACCCAGCGGCCTAGCGGGATGATGACGCCGCAGTCTTCTGCAATGCCGATAAAACGTATCGGTGGCACCATGCCCCATTGTGGATGTGACCAGCGCAACAAGGCTTCGGCGCCGGTAATTGCACCGCTTTTGAGGTTGATCTTGGGTTGGTAATGCAGAGAAAATTCATTACGTATCATTGCCAGCCGCAAGTTGGCTTCTATGACTTGTCGCTCAACGGCACGCACATTCATTTCTGGCTTGAAGAACTGGAAGTTGTTACGGCCTTTTTCCTTGGCCTGGTACATCGCCGTATCAGCATTTTTAATCAGGGTATCTGCATCTGCACCGTCGGCCGGATAGGAACTGATACCTATGCTGGTGGTGACATACAACTCATGGCCATTGATACTGTGTGGTGTCGCCAGCGACTTCAATAATTTTTCAGCAGTGAAGGCGGCATTTTCGGCAGACTTGTCATCTGTCACGAGTATCACGAATTCATCGCCACCCTGACGGCTGACCGTATCAGAACTACGCACGCAGGCACACAAGCGTTCGGTTACCGATTTCAACAGCAGATCGCCAAGGGCGTGACCGAGGGAGTCGTTGATATGTTTGAAGTTATCCAGGTCCAGGAACAGCACCGCAAGATGAGTCTCTCGTCTTTTAGCGAGGCCTATGGCTTGGGCAATACGGTCATTCAGGAGCGCACGGTTGGGCAGGTTGGTCAGAAAATCATGTTGTGCCAGATGCGCCATTTTTACTGCCATGGCCTGGGTGGCTGTGATGTCACGAAACACCATGACTGCGCCAGACAGCTTGCCATAGGCATCATGAATGGGCGCAGTAGAATCTTCTATGGCTACCTCGCTGCCATCACGTCTGAGTAGTATGGTGCCGGGCGTTAGTGTGGTGGCGGTATCTTGCTGCAATACCTGCATGACAGGATTGGTTTTGACCTGCCGGTTTTCACTTTGTATCAGTGGCATGACGGCGCTGATGGGCTGTCCCTGGGCTTCTTCCCGTTTCCACAAAGTGATGTGTTCTGCGGCGACATTGAGATAATCAATGTTGCCATCCATGTCCGTACCTACGACGGCATCGCCAATAGAGTTAAGTGTGATTTCTGCCCGCGCTTTTTCTAGGTAGGCTGCATCTTCCACAGCTTTGCGCTGAATAATATTGCGCAGTGATTGCGGCACCAGGTAACTGGAAAAATGACCACGTGTCAGGAAACCCTGTGCACCCAGTTCCACTGCTTCTATCGCCAGCGTATGATCAGTGTCGCAGATAGTCAGTATCGGGATTTTGGGTACAATGGCAAATAAATGCTGGAAGCTGGCTATGCCTTTGCTATCGGGCAAAGTGCAGTCGAGCAAGATGATGTCGATAGGCTTGCTCTTGTCTTGTAAATGTTCGACTGCAGCGAACATGCTGTCTGCGAACACGGTTTCGTAATAACCGTCACGGGCTTTGAGAAGCGCCTCCTGCAGCGCCAGGGCATCGGCAATGACAGGGGTAACAACGAGAATTCGCTTGACCATGAATAGCTTCCTTATCAACATTCGCGAAGTGGGGCAAGCAGCGGCAATTGCCAGCCAGGCCGTGCACCATCCGCCATCAACTCTTGCAAGGGCAAAAACTTTCTTTTTGCCATCTAAGCTGAGGCTAACCTGCGGGAGAGCGGTGCGTCTGTACGATACCGTACAAAATGCCAGGGGAGGGGGCGATGGTCATGTATGCCGGGGAGTTGTGGGGCAAGGACAAGAAATACAGCGTGGAGCCATCCTGCTACTTGCCGGCGTGAGCAATAGAGTGTAAGGGTGTAAAGGTGCAAGGATGCGCTGAGTTATTTTCCTTTATAGATACCAGCTTCAAGTATCACGTCATTACTGCGGAAAATATAGGTAGTCTTGTTTTCTATCTGCTTGCTGACCGGATTATTGTAGCGATAATCTACCCAGCCTTTGCCCTTGCTCTTGGCCAGAGCAATAATCTCTTTGCGATAGTATTTGCCATCAGCATCTGGCAAATCCAGCATGTTCTTGCCTATCAATTTGGGATTGATAGGGTGAGCAATGACGATGCCATCAAGACCGCGTACATACAGGTAAATCGAGCCATTGATAAAGTCGGGATTTTTATTATTGATTTCCTGTACCAGTGCATCCTTGCCATTCTTTTGCATATAGGCCAGGCCCTTTTCAACCATGGCGATGGCATCGGCGGGATTGTCGTCGGCCATGACAAATTGCCATTGGGCTGCCAGTAGCAATGCCAGCATTAATTTGAGGATTTTCATGCTTTCTCTCCCTAAAACATTCTATTTTTATCATCAGCTTCTTTAGCAGCAAGATGTCTGATTTAAGACTAGTGGAGATAGGGCATAAAAGCAAAGCCGCTATACATGGAAGCAACAATTCTTAACGAGTATTGTCATCGCGCAAAGGGATTGATTCCAGATAACAAGCGGGCACAATCTTTAACATTCCAGCTGTGAATTTCCCAAGGAAAATATTGCGCTGCGGAAAAAATTTGCAGTAAAATACGTACCTGTTTCCATGTGGCAATATCAAACTTTTCCCTGAATTCTGTCCCTATTTTTACTCCTATGAAAAAATTACTTCTCGCTACCGCTATCCTCGTTTCTTCTTTCTCCGCATTTGCCAGTGAAGTTGCTCCTGCTCTCGATAAGCAAACTTGCGAAAAACCTGTTTATCCAAAATCGGCTCTGATGAATGAAGAAACCGGCACCGTCGTACTGTCCGTGTTGATTGGCCCTGACGGCGCAGTAGTTGATTCCAAAGTAGAGAAATCCAGTGGCTCCAAGGCTTTGGATAAGGCAACACAGAAAATTTACACTTCCTGCAAATTCAAACCAGGTGCTAAAGATGGCAAGCCACAACAAGCCTGGACCAAGCTGGAATATGTCTGGAGCCTTTCCTGATCAGGTATGCTGCTTGCTGATCAGTTGGCAAAACAAGAGAGATGTCCTGGCATCTCTTTTTTTATGTGCAAAGCAATATGAATTTTTCTGATTTTTTCATACTTGTTTGCTAAAGAAATAATGAACATTGTCGATAATCAATTGAAGATTAAGCAAGGATTTATTTCAAGGACGTAAGCAAGCCATGTCAACTATCTCTACCAGTTTGAATACAGTGGTAAGCCCCGGCGTTGGTCAGGCACAGATTCAGACGCAGAATGTGAACCCTCAGCTTGCGCCTGCCACATCAACCCTTGCATCAACGTCGGTGATCCCGCCTGCAAGTTCTTATCAAGTCAATCTACGCTCCTCTGCTAGTGGCACGGTAGGGCAGACTTATAATCAGGCGGGTGTTGTATCTGCATCCGCAACCGTGGCTCCTACGGCATGGTGGGAAAACAAGGGCGATGATCATTTCAGTTATCTGCTTGAACAAAATGCCGTGTCGGCGACGACCACAGCAGGGCGTTTCAATGGTCTTGCTAGCGGGCTTATAGAACGCCTGCATGTGACAGGTGCTAACGTCAAGCAGGCATATATCACCACCTCCGTGGATGCCGATGCAGGCAGCAAGGCTGTGGTTGAAGCAGGGCAGGTCAGTTTGAGTGACCTGCGTGACCGTCCCGACCAAAGCCTGGGGCTGAGTGTCAAACTCGCTTCAGGACAGAAGGTCAGCTTGTCTATCAAGAGCAATGCCGGTGGCCTCAGTGTAGAGGCCAGCAGTGATACAGAGTTGAGCGAGACTGACAGCAAGGCGCTTGAGAAGCTTGCGGCTGGTCTGGAGGCGGCAGCGCAAAGTTATTTTGGCGAGCAGAAGATCAATCTCAATGCATTGTCTGGCTTTGATACTTCCGTCGTCAGTTCGCTGGAATTGAATATCAAGTCAGGTGACAGGCAAGTCGATTTCAGGATAGATCAGTCACATCATCAGCTCAAACTGACCTCACCCAGTGGCGTGATCGATATTGATGTCAAGCACGACAATGCTGGTCTCAGGGGAAATGCGACTCAAAGGGAGCAGGCTATCCAGCAATTCCTGGGGCAAATCGATAGTGCTGCCAAGCGTGGTCATGCAGATGAAGGCTTGATAGCGCAGTACAAGGAAGCTTTTTCTGCCGTACAAAAAATCAATACCACAGATGATGCTGACAATCTTTCAGCGCTGACACCTGCCAAAGCTCCATCGTTCTGGGATGCCGGCGCCGGTTCCCTGCTCACTGGACTGGCAGATTTTGACGCAAAGATTACAGGTGAGACAACGACGCCAAATCCTTTGCGTTTGCAGGAAAACGATTATTTCAATTTCCAGACCAGCCAGAAGACGACACAGGAAGGTCAGTTATCGAGTGGAAAAATCAGCCAGAAGCTGGAATCCAGCCTCAGTGCAGCTTTCCACCTTGAGTTAAAGTCTGGCAAAAAACCGGAGTTAGGCGAGAGCAAGAACTCGCAGAATTATCGCTACTTCAAAGTAGATGATCATGAGAGCAGCAAGCTCGAATTAGGATTTGAAAAAAATCAATTGAATAGTGCGCGGCTGGAAAAAAGCCATGACCGCAATCTGAGCATCTCCAGTTATGAATTCGGTAAGCTCATTGATAGCACAACTGTGCCGGATAAACAGACAACCGTGATTGATTTCTCAGCCAATGCGACCCGCGACAATACGGCAACTGAGCAGGCTTTGCAGCGTCAGCGCATCATTACCGGATTGAGCGGGAAAATCTTTCTCTAAGTGATAGTTCCCTAGCGCAAGCGGCGTGGCTGATTCGCCTGGCTAGTTGGCGCTGGACGCACGCTGGCACGGTTGATTTGAGGCTGAGGCGCAGCACCAGCTTGTTGCTGCACCTTGAAAATATTGACCACCTGGGCCAGTGCTGCAGCCTGTTCATTCATCGCCTGGGCAGCCGCAGATGCCTGTTCTACCAGTGCGGCATTTTGCTGCGTCATATTATCCATATCCACAATCGCATGATTGACCTGTTCGATGCCTGAGCTTTGCTCCTGGCTGGCTGATGCAATCTCGGCGACGATGTCGGTCACGCGCCTGACGCTGGCCACCACCTCATCCATGGTGGAGCCGGCGATAGCAACCAGCTTGCCGCCTTCCTCGACTTTTTCTGCTGAGCTGTCTATCAAGGTCTTGATCTCTTTGGCGGCAGAGGCTGAACGCTGGGCCAGGTTACGCACTTCGCTGGCAACCACGGCAAAACCACGACCCTGTTCACCGGCACGCGCAGCTTCTACAGCAGCATTCAAGGCGAGAATATTGGTCTGGAAGGCAATGCCGTCAATCACGCTGATGATATCGACGATTTTTTTCGATGACTCATTGATAGAACCCATGGTAGCCACCACTTTGCCTACGACGCTGCCGCCCTGGGTTGCTACTTCAGATGCCGAGATCGCCAATTGATTTGCCTGTCTGGCATTGTCGGCATTTTGCTTGACGGTGGAAGTCAGTTCTTCCATGGTGGATGAAGTTTCTTCCAGTGCACCTGCCTGTTGCTCGGTACGGTTAGACAAATCCAGGTTGCCTGAGGCAATTTCACCAGATGCCGTGGCGATGGATTCTGAGCCTGTACGCACTTCACTGACGACAGAAGCCAGCTTGTCGCGCATGCTCTTGATCGCAAACAGCAGGCTGGACTGGTCATTATCCTTGACTTGTATATCCGCAGTCAGGTCACCTTCGGCTATATGGCCCACTACCTCGGCCGCATAAGCGGGTTCGCCGCCCAGTTGACCGAGAATCGTGCGTGTCATGTGCCAGGCAAGGGCACCGACCATGGCCATCATGAGAGAGCCCAGGCCGAGCAGGATGCCAGCCTGCTGCCAGAAGGCTTCGTTAATATCGTCCAGATAAGTACCGGTACCCACCAGCCATTCCCAAGGGGCAAAGCGCATGACGGCATAGATTTTTTCAACCTGGCCTTGTACGCCAGGTCGAGTGCCCAGGGCCTGCACTACCCCTATTTTATTTTTTTCAAGGGCGGCACGATAGCGGTCTCCGGATTCCTTCATATCCTTTTGCGGCACGCCTATGCGGTCTGCCTTGGGGTGCACGAGCAACAAATCATCGTTGTAGCCGCGTACGAAGAAATACATTTCATCTTTATGAAAACTGGAAATCGCCAGCTTGGCCTGCTTTTGCGCATCTTCACGTGAGAGCTTGCCTGATTGTTCCAGTGCATAGGCCTTTGCTATGGCAGCATGGGCCATTTCCACCATGTTGGAAATCTGTTCAGTGCGCTCCTTGGTCATGGTCTGGCGCAGGGAATATAGCGAAATGGCAGAAATAACGGAGATGCCAAACAGGGTGATGGCGCACAGCAAGATGATGCGGGTGCTGAGTTTCATGGTGTGGTCTCACTGGTTTGCTGCAGTATGCCGCGATGCCGGACGGAAGCAAGAGAGAAAAACGGATATCACCTCGGGCTCCCGCCTGCATCTGAGGCAGGTCTGCATAGTTTATTAATTGGCGATCACGCAATGTGGCCCGCAAGGTGCAGGGTAAGCGTTATCTGGATTGTAAGTGAAGCCAAGATGCCTGAGAGGAAGAATTTGCAAACAAACGACAAATCAGAGCATGGATCTTGTGCTATGGGAGGGAAACAGGGGGGGCGTCAAAGCCACCCACCCTGCTTGCTGGAGCCTGCTGTCAGGCTTGTTTATTTGTAAAGTGGCAGGTTCATGCTGACTGGTCTTATGTCCAGACGCAAATTGTGCAAGGTATAACTTTCCGCACCAGAGGCATTGGAATAATAGCCCTGACTGTCCGCCACTTTGCTGAAGCTGAATTCAAAACCCAGCTCAGGCTGTGTATCCATGCCAAAAGCCAGGCCAATCGCGCGTTCCTGCTTGCTGTCAATCAAATGAAACATGAGGTCGGTGACTACGGTATTGGCCAGGATATCAGGATAAAAACGCTGGTCGGTATTGTAGGCCTGTGCGGGATTGAGCTTGTTTTGCAGCTTGTCAACTGAAGGCGTCAGTGTCCTGGTGTGCAAATTAAAGCGGTCGCCCCGGTCCAGATAACTGATGCGGGCATTGCTGACATTAAAATTCTTTTGGGCGCCATCGGTCGTCGCCTGGCTAAGGTCAAACAGGATCGCGCCTTTATAGCCTATGACCTCAACTTCACCCTGATTGCTGACCACCATCGCCGTATTTTCATCTACACCCAGGCCCAGCTTGTAATTCTTTTTCAGCATGACAGGCAGCATGCGGGCAAAGCGGCCACGGATGATCAGGTGCTGGTCTATGAATACATCAGGGCCGATGAAGCCCAGGCCAGCCGCAATCTCCTTGCCATCAGCGACACCAAGCTTGAGCGTAGGCAGCACAGGCTTGGCATCATAAAACATCGTGGTACTCATGATGGCGGCACCAGCACTGCTGCCAGCGATGACACCGCCGCGTTGATATAGTGCCCAGATTGCTTCCAGCATCGCTGTCTTGTCGCCATCTGGCTTGACCAGCGCCTGCACAATGCGACCCTGGTCGCCGCCGGTGAAAAATACGCCACTGGCATTGTTGAGCTTGCCCAGCCAGGCCGGGTCGTTGACGATGTCTTGCGGCTTGAATTGCGCGTGCTTGACCGACAGTGGAACCAAAAAAGCCTGGGCGCCATGCTGGTTCAGGGATTCAACCGCAAAGCCCCCGGACTTTTCCGGGCTGCCTGCCGCCGCTGGGATGACGGCAATCCTGGCACCCTTGCCACCAGCCTGTTGCACGATACGCTGCCAGACTACAGAATTATCAATCCGCAAGGCACCCCCTATGATGACGAGTGAGCCTTTTGATTGTTGCTGGGTGTTGTCTTCTGCGTGAGCATTCATGGGCAATTGCCAGATTAAAAGAGTTAGCCAGCTTAGCAAGCTACGCAATAGCCAACTGGAGTTTTTCAGAGAAATTGTCATTATTTTCATCCTGATTTTTTGATATTGTAAGTGATTCAATTCATCGCTATGCGTATGCGTTTAAAAAAAGGGACAACACCAAGTGTTGTCCCTAATATCCCCGAACGCGCTGCTTTGGAATTGATGATTGATACAGCTTATTTAAAAGAGTAGTTGCCAGATATGTAGATGAAGCGGCCACGTGGGTCGGTATAGCTGGGGTCATAACCAGCGATGAAGCTATATACCTGGTTGGAACGTGGTGGGTTGGTATCCAGCAGGTTTTTGATGCCTGCACGCAAGCTGAATGCCTTGCTGAATTTATAGCTGCCACTCAAATCCCACAAGACATAGGCGGGCACGTCACGGGTACTGCCATCAGCCAGGGCATTCTGGTCGTGATAGCCCTGGTAGTAAGTCTGTTGCAGTGTCGCGCCCCATGGGCCACGGTCAAAGTCAAATGTCAGGGTATGTCTCCAGCGTTGTACTACCTGGGTGTCGGTATAGATGCCGACGCCATTCACTTCGGGGCTGGCAGCTGTGTTACGGGTCTTGTAGTCGATGACATAGGTGCCGTTCAGGCTGACATTGAATTTGCCCAGGCTGTTTTCTGGTAATTTCCAGTTGACGTTGATATCCACACCTGAGGTTTTCAGCGAACCTATATTTTTCACACGACCATCGACGGACAATATAGGGCCGGGGATGCCTGGCAGGCTGGGGTCAGCCGCGCCACGTATCGCGTAGCCTGGGTTGGACTTGGGGTCGCTGAAGTAAGCACCTTCGTTGGCCAGCAAGGTGTCAGACTTTTCTATGCGCCAGTAATCGAGGGAGGCGGTCAGGCTGCGGCTGGGTTCGACCACAAAGCCTGCAGAGAACTGCTTCGATGTCTCAGGCTTGAGATTGGCCGTACCACCCTTGATCAGGTCTGGCTGTATGCCACAGTAATCAGGGTTCTTGGTATTGTCGATATTGCCGGTCTTGATGCAACCAAGCGGGTCATTATAGATACCGCTGGTCTGGCCTGTACGTGCTGGTTCATTGATGTCAGCCAGGCTGGGTGCACGGAAGCCGGCACTATAAGAGCCGCGTACCACGACTTCTTTGGCGGGTGTCCAGCGCAGGCCAAATTTTGGATTGGTAGTGCTGCCCACATCGTTATAGCTGTCATGGCGTACGGCGGCCTGGGCTTCGAGGTTGCTGAGTATGGGCAAATTCAATTCGGCAAACAGGGCTTTGACTGTACGGCTGCCACCATAGGCGGATGCAGCACCGTCACCGCGTATCTCGCCAGCAGCCAGCAGGGCAGAGGGAGTGAATTCCAGTTTCTCACGACGGTATTCTGCTCCTATCGCCAGACCGGCATTGCCACCTGCCATGGCAAACAATTCGCGTGAAGCCTTGATGTCAAAAGCATCGGTCGTGGCTCTGGACTGGCGCGCAGCATCGCTGATTTTTGCTGCGTTCAACAGACTCGTACCTTCAGTCCCTGATGGGCCAAAAGGATTGATCTTGCCTGTCAAAAAGGCGCTGTCAAAAGCCGATGTCCTGACATAGCCATCGACATACTTGTCATCGACCTTGCTGACACTGTGATTCAGGGCGGTATCATAATCCCAGCCTGCGATTGTGCCTTTTGCACCAACTATCAGGCGTTGTGCAACTGCATTCACTTCATTAGTGCGTGGGCCCGCTGCACTGAGGCGCAAGCCTACGCGCAAAGGCGTTTTGTTGGTCGTGATCAGGTCATTCGGATAGTAAATTCCAGTGACCGGGTAGTTCAGGTTGCTGACTGTCAGCGGGCTGATGCGGTAAGTCGTTTTGGTGTCGCTGTGCAGCACTTCTGCAAACAGAGTATTGTCAGCATCAATGGCAAACTGGGCTCGGCCTAGCAGTGACGCACGCTGGGATTCAGGGAAAATCTCGGTGTCATGCATGTAATCATACAAACAAGCTTTGCTACCAACAAAGCTGTCTGCCGCAAACACCGTGGCAGGTGGGTTGCAAGTCGGTGCGCTAGGGTTCAGGCGTGAACCGGTGGCTCCGCCACTGGTCGTAGTGCGGCGTACATTGGCCGGAAAAGTATTTGAGCTACCCACATCGAGATTGATGTCGGGCTGATAGGCTGACCCTATCCATGAACGTTGGGTGGAGCGCAAGCTGCCGGTGTTCTGGAAATTAGCCACACCCATGAGGTTGTACCTGTCCTGGATCAGGTTGCCTATGCCACCAGAGAGGCTGATGATTTTTTTGTCGGCACCGCCGTGCTGGGTATTGCCGACGTAGGCGGATATTTCTGCTCCCTGATAATCAGGACGGGTAATGAAGTTGATGACACCACCAATCGCATCTGCACCATAGATGGCTGATGCGCCATCTTTCAAGACTTCCACGCGCTGGATGGCAGCGGAAGGAATGGAATTCAAATCCACACCAGATGAAGTGCCGGGCGAAGCGAAGTTGGCAAGGCGGCGGCCATTCAGCAAGATCAGCGTAGATGACACACCTATGCCACGTAGGTTGGCACCATTGAAGCCGCGTTGCGTACCCCCGTTGTCGCTGAAGCTGGCACCATCAGTCAGGCCAGCAGTGCTGGCCGACACTTTGCTCAATAATTCTGCCGCTGTGGTAACGCCAGACTTTTCTATCGATTCACGGCTGATGATTTGCACAGGCAGGGCAGTTTCTGCATCAATGCGCTTGATTGACGAGCCGGTAATCTCTACTCGCTGCGGTTTGTTGGGATCATTCTCAGTTTGCGCCCATGCGCTTTGCGTACTCATGCCCAGCATCGCCATGACGCTCAGTGCCGACCAGGTTGCGACAGCCAATTTCTTGGGTATGGGCTGACATGCTTGTTTTTTCGTTGCCATTGCCTTCTTCTCCTCAGGTTTTACAGAAATTTAAAAAAAGCATACCCCTCAGGCACTCCGGGGAGTGACTGTGATTCGCTAATTTTGTTTATTTACTTCTTGGGTTTATTGCTATCCGGCTGTGTGTATTTGACGTTGTTGTCAGCGCTATGCAGATAGGCTGATATGGCTTCGGTCAGGCGCATGGCCTTCTCTACGTTCTTTTTATTCGACACCATCATGCTGCTGACCAGGGCTTCGATGACGGCGATCGCGGCACTCGCACTGCTGGGCAAGACACCGTGGGTGCTTGGTGCCAGCAGCAGATAATTACCCAGTTGCGCGATAGGTGAGGCAGGTGAATCGGTGATCGTGACTATGCAGGCACCGTGGTCGCGTACAAACTGCGTGAGCTTGATGACGTCCAGCGCATAGCGTGGGAAAGAGATGACGATGAGTACATCCTTGTCAGTAATATTCGCCAAGTGACCAGCCGCGACTTCAGTACCGCCATACCCCACCACTTCCACCACATGCGAGCAGAATGGCTGCAAATGCAGGGCCAGCATGCCGGCCAGATGGGCGCTGAGTCCAAAGCCCATGACATACACGGTTTTAGCCTTGGCGATGTGGCTGACTACCTCGTTCAGGTCTGGTTCAGACATGCCCTGGTTTGCTGCATCAATATTGGCAGCAGCAAATTGCATGCTGGTATGGGCGGGCGAGGGCGCATTCTTTTTGGCTTCTATGGTATTGCGAAGTTTTTCTACTGGCTGAAACACGGCTTGCACCACTTCTGCAATCTGGTTACGCAGCCCCGCATAATTATTAAAGCCCATGTCACGCGCAAAGCGGCTGATGGTGGCGGTTGATACATCACATTGTTCTGCCATGTCTTCTATACCGAGCGCCGTCACCTTGACCTGGTTACGCAAGAGGAAATTGGCAATACGCTTATAGGAGGCAGAGCCTTCCTGCAAGACCAGCATCAGTGATTCACCCAGCGTGGATTTGGCAAAGACCATTTCCGGCGAGGCAGATTCAACAGGGGTATTTAATTTTTTCATGTGCCGTATTCGGTAAAGCATTCAGTAAAACATTCAGTAAAACATTGAGTAAAACTTTTTTCGATGAATGAACTGTAGCCCTGTTTAAAAATATTTTCAATACTATTTGTCGTTTTATTTTCATAAATGTAGAATATGTAAAAAATCGTTCATAAACTGCAGTGTAGACGGGTTCAGACAGTGTTGTATTTTTCTGCTTGCAAAAACTGCCATTGTAAAAAACGATGTGACGGCGAGAGTAAAGTCTGCACTATGGGATAAATACTGCATGGGCCAGTTTTTGGGCCTTACCATTACCAACAAAAGAAAAGAGTTTTTATGCAAATACAAAGCCATGCCATGCCAGATATCAGTAGCGGGACAGTGCGGGAATTGCGGAGTTTTCATTACGGCACTCCAGGCCTGGGCCGCAAGGTGTATATACAGTCGTCCTTGCACGCAGATGAGATACCCGGCATGCTGGTGAATCACTATTTGCGCGAAATGCTGGAGCAGTATGAAAAAATTTCTGCGATTGCGGCTGAAATCGTACTGGTGCCAGTGGCCAACCCTATAGGTCTGGCACAGGACATACAGGGCACGGCCTTTGGCCGCTTTGATCTGGCGACAGGTGTCAATTTCAACCGTGGCTATCGCCACCTGACACCGCATCTTTTGCCTCTGCTGGAAGGCAAGCTGGGTGCGGATGAAAAAGAAAATGTAAAGCTGATACGCGAGCAGGCACAGGCAGTGCTGCAGGCGTGGCAGCCAGAAACAGCAACAGAACAGCAAAAGAAAATCCTGCAAACCCTGGCAGCCGATGCTGACATCGTGCTGGACCTGCATTGTGATAACCAGGCTGTCATGCACTTATATACGGGTACTCCGCTGGCGCACGATTGTATGCCGCTGGCCGTCTATCTTGGGGCGCAGGCTGTGCTGGTGTCGGTATTGTCGGGTGATGATCCTTTTGATGAATCCTGCTCACGCCATTGGTGGGAGCTGGCACAACATTTCGGTACGGCGACGCCTGTTCCAAATGCCTGCCTGTCCATCACGGTGGAATTGCGGGGAGAAACCGAGGTCAGTCATGATCTGGCGCAGGCAGACGCCACGGCCATCATCAATTTTCTCAGACACGCGGGTTACCTGCGTGGAAAAGCACCAACCTTACCTCAGGCCTTATGCCAGCCTACACCGCTAGAAGGTGTGGAGCCTCTGCGTGCCCCACATGCTGGCATCCTGGTATTTACCAGAGAAACAGGCGATCAGGTCAAGGCAGGTGAGAGAGTGGCCGATATTGTCGATCCGATCAGCGCGAAGGTGACGCCAGTACTGGCGACTGTATCCGGCATTTTATTTGCTCGCGTGGCCAGACGCTATGCTACGCACGGCATGCGCATCGCCAAGATCGCTGGTCCCGTTGCCTATCGCAGCGGTAATTTACTGTCCTTGTGACCAGGAGCGCATCATGCTGAAAAAACTCAGATTGCCGAATACCTTTGTCCTGCTGTTTTCCTTGCTGGCACTGATCGCGCTGGCTACCTGGCTGGTACCCGGTGGTAAATATGATACCCATGCGGTGAACGGCAAGACGCTGATAGATCCTGCCAGTTTTCACTATGTGACCAGCAATCCGCAAGGGGCAGTTGCGCTGATGATGGCACCCATCAAGGGCTTTGTTGAGGCTGCATTGATCATCGGTTTTGTACTCATTGTTGGCGGTGCTTTCGCGGTCTTGCAAAAGACCGAAGCAATTGATGCCATGATCAAATCTGTCGCTCGTGCGCACACGCATTCCAGTGTGGTCAGGGCTGGCATCATTCCCTTGTTCATAACACTATTTTCTCTGGGTGGGGCGACCTTTGGGATGGCAGAGGAAGCCATACCCTTCATCATGATCTTTATCCCGCTGGCGCTGGCACTTGGCTATGACTCGGTGATCGGCGTATCAATACCCTTCGTTGGCTCGCAAGTCGGGTTTGCAGCGGCGTTCCTGAATCCTTTTAATGTCGGTATTGCCCAGGGCATTGCGGGTGTGCCGCTGTTTTCTGGCATAGGATTCCGGCTTGTTGCGTGGTTGCTGGCGACAGCCGTGACTATTGTTTTTCTCAGCTGGTATGCGGCGCGTATCAAGAAAAATCCACAATTAAGTCCGACCTTTGTTCTTGATGAAGAAAAACGCAAAAACCTCAGGATCGATGAATTCACCAGTTTCACCGGCATGACAGCTACTCACAAGGCGGTGCTATGCATGTTTCTGTTGACTCTCATTACCATGGTCGTGGGTGTCGTTAAATACAGCTGGTATATAGAAGAGATTGCTGCCCTGTTCCTGGTCATGGCCATCCTGGTAGGCATAGTCGGCAAACTCAATGCTGATAGTTTTGTCGAAGCCTTTATGCAAGGCGCGAAAGACCTGGTGACCACTGCACTGGTGATAGCCCTGGCACGCGGCACCATGATACTGGCGCGGGACGCGAATATCATCGACACGATGTTGAACTTTCTCATGCCTTTCGTGCAGTCCTCACATCCCATTTTTGCGGCTCACAAGATGTTTGTGATCCAGTCTGTCATCAATTTCTTTATCCATTCCGGTAGCGGGCAGGCGGCACTGACCATGCCCATCATGGCACCGCTGGCTGACCTGGTTGGTGTGACCAGACAGACGGCGATACTGGCATTTCAGTTTGGTGAATTCACGACGCCGATGATACCAACGTCAGGCATCACGGTTGGCGTGCTGGCGCTGGCGCGCATACCATGGGCGACCTGGGCAAAATGGATGATACCCTTGCAGTTACTATACTTTGTCCTGGCCCTGGGATTGCTGGCTTTGTCTTGTGTGATCAGTTGGTAGTGTTAATGGATAATGCTAATGGGCAGTGTTAATGCGTGGTGTTATTGCATCAACCAGCGCCGCACCGCAAAGCTCAATGCATCCACCAAGGCAACCAGTATCAGCATGGCGACGATGACCGTGGCGGCGGTCTGCATCTGGAATAGCGACAGATGGTACTTCAACATCTGTCCTAGGCCGCCAGCACCGACGACACCTAAGATGGCAGCAGCGCGGATATTGTTTTCCCAGCGGTACAGGGTGTAAGAAAGCATTTGCGGCAGGCTTTGTGGCAGCGTCGCATACAGAAAGGCATTGATGGCAGATGCACCGTTCAGGCGTAATGTGGATTCCGCATGCGGCGCAGCGTTTTCCAATACTTCTGCAAACAGACGGCCAAGTACGCCTGTGGTATGGGCGGCCAGCGCAATAGTACCTGCAAATGGGCCCAGGCCAGCTGCGATGAGCATGATGGATGCCCACACGAGTTCGGGTATGGCACGCGCTACATTTAAAAATAAGCGCGTGCTGCTTTTTGCAGTTTTGCCGAAGCGGCCGCTGGCTGGCAGGGCCAGTAACAGACCCAGCATGGCGGCAATCAGGGTGCCCAGTGCCGACATGGCCAGGGTTTCAAAAGAAGCCAGGGCGGTTTTTGTCAGCAGGGCAGGGCTGACATCAGGCGGCGCAAAGCCTAGCAGAAACTCCCAGGTTTTGCCTGCGGCATCGTCGCTGAACAGGGCGCGCCATTCGATATTCAGGCTGACAAAGCTGGCGACGACCAGCAAGATGATGCCTGCGCTTAATATCAGCTTCAGCGGACTGAATAGCGCCGGTGCAACTGGCATCTCCTTATCAAGTGCACTCATGCCAGTGCCTTGCGGAATAATTTACTGGCCAGGTCTGCAAGACCCACCAGCAGCACGAACACGATGAGCATGGTGGATACTTCCGCGCCAGACAGCATTTTCATGGATTCATCCATACGCTGACCCAGGCCGCCAGCACCGACAAAACCCATGACGACAGAGCCGCGTATCGCGCATTCCCAGCGATAGATGGTGTAGGAAATCAGTTCTGGTGCAGCATTTGGCAAAGCACCATACAGAAATGCTGTCAGGCGGCTACTGCCATTCCTGAGCAGGCTATCGGTGGCGTGGGCATCACTGGCCTCCAGTATTTCGGCATAGACCTTGCCCAGCATGCCGGCATAGGTCAGGGCGATGGCAAATACGCCCGCAGTCGGCCCCAGCCCGACCAGACGCACTAGCAGCAGGGCCCAGACCAGCTCAGGTACGCTGCGTAATAAAACCAGCTTCCAGCGCATGAGCTGACGCAACAGTCTGGCCATGCCATGCATGCGCCCGCTACCTATGCGTGAGATCGATAAATGCTCATTGACGATCAGGGTCATGGGGATTGCCCCCAGCAGCGCCAGCGTCAGGCCTGCCGTTGCAATGGCGATGGTTTGCCAGCTTGCCTCCAGCACGATGAGTAAAAATTCCGTGGAATGCGCTGGTGGAAAAAAGCCGGATAGGAAGCGCCATGCTGCGCCCAGGCTTTGTGCATCAATCAGTTGCCAGGGTTTGAATTCAGTGATTTGCAGCATGGGCCAGAGCAGCACCAGCATGCACAAGCTGATTGTTACCCGCATGCGCCATGCGGGATCATGTTGTATCTCTGGATGGCTCGCCTGCTGTGTCATCGTGCTTAAAAACAGCGGGGCGCGTCAGAGAAATCAGAGAAATCAGCCTGATCCGGCGCAGCCATATCCACAGGCTGTTGCCCGGGACTGCCCGCATTCTGGTACAGGTCGGCGATCATCTGGTCATTGACCTTGTCGCTGTCGAACAGGATTTTACCGGCGCGCAAGCCTATGATGCGCGGGAAGTGCTGGCGTGCCAGCTCCACCTGATGCAGGCTGCAGATCAGCGTCGCATTGCGTTGCTTTGCTTCTTGTTGCAGTGTGTTCAGGGTTTGCTGGGCCAGTGTCGGATCCAGTGCAGACAATGGTTCATCTACCAGCAAGAGGCTGGCGTCGGACAAGAGCAGGCGTGCCAGCCCACAGCGCTGCCGCTCACCGCCAGACAGTTTATCGACCCTGGCATACAGCTTATGATGCAGATCAAAACGCTGCAAGGCTTGCCAGGCGGCCAGCGGGTCTGCTGGCTTGATCAGATTGCGTAATGCCTGTGCCAGTGTCCAGCGCGGCAGGCGTCCGGCCAGTACCGCAGTCACGACGCGCTGACGTGCAGGTAACGGCGGTGTTTGTGGTGCCAGAAACAAATGAGGGCGCAAGGCATGGCGCGCTGTGTGCGACAGGGCCCAGACATCCTGGCCCATGAACTGGAATTGTCCGCTGGCCGGTTGATGGGCTGCAGCCAGGGTATGCAGCAGCGTGGTTTTGCCTGCACCGGAGGGACCGATGATGGCAATCTGTTCACCCTGGGCCACGGTCAGGTCAAGATTTTCCAGTATGTATGGCTGTTGCGCTTGCCCTGCTAGCGGCGCAGTGTGTGCTGCACCGGGAAACGTCACACAGAGCTGCCGCAAGCGTAGCGCTGTTGCCGTCATTGTTGCTGGCATTACTTCAGCAGGCCAGCATTATGAGCTGCCGCTTCTATGGCCTTGTAGTTGTCTGCCCTGGTGGGGATGAAGCGGGTCGCACGTTGCAGCTCAAGTATTTCTTTGTCTTGCGGGTTGGCCGGATCAAGGTTCAGGAAGGCATCGCTGATCTTCTTGCGCAAGTCGGCAGGCATGTCGGCACGTACTGACCAGTTATAGTCATAGTAGCCTGGGGTAGTGTAGAACACATGTACCAGTTTAGTATCGACCTTGCCTTGCGCCAGCAGTTTTTCCCATACTGAGATATTCAGGGCGCCAGCATCTACCTTGCCACCAGACACGGCAGCGACAGTCGCATCATGGGCGCCGGAAAAAGCAATGCGTTTCATGTCCGTATCAGGGTTGATCTTCGCGGCCAGCAAATAAGACCGTGGCATCAAATGGCCGGAAGTGGATGACTCGGAACCAAAGGTGAAGGTCTTGCCCTTGAGGTCTTCCAGTTTGGTGATATTTTTATCGGTAGTAATGAAGACCGATTTGAATTTTTCATCTTCTTCACGTTGCACCAGTGGTATGACCTGGTCTTTGCTGCGTACCTTGGCTTGCACGAAAGTGAAGCCGCCAAACCAGACCATGTCCAGTTTCTTGTTGATCAGTCCTTCTACCGATGCGGCATAATCAGTGACGGGTATGAATTCTACCTTCATGCCCAGTTTCTTTTCCAGCATGGTACCTAGTGGTTTGAACTTGCGTTGTAATTCAGTTGGTGCTTCGTCAGGTATGGCGGATACACGCAAGACCTGTTGTGCTTGCGCCACGCCCGCAAACGCCAGCAAACCTAAGGCCGCGATCATGCTGCGACGGGATACGGAAAAGCATGAAACAGAATTCGTCATAATATGTCCTTATATGCTCTAATGTGGTCTGAAAAGCGCGGGGCAATCAATGGCAGGCCCGCATTAGTGGCCTGTATTCAATGACAGTTGTTAATGACTGATAGATTTATGCAAGGTACCTGCGGGTGCTGTAGTTTGGGTATTGAATTGCTGCAGGGGCAGGAAATAGCTTTGATTGCGGCCAGCCTTTTTGGCTTCATACAGTGCTGCGTCAGCGCACTTGAGCAAGGCATTGGCATCAACGTCTGGATGCTTGTGGTAATTGCTAAAGCCTATGCTGACGCTGATGCGCTGGCTGATGTGTGATTTGAAATGCGGTATGTTCAGATCCCAGACTGCAGTACGCAGTTTTTCTGCAAACTGCATGGCTGTGTCCGGTGCCATATTAGGCAGCATCAGGATGAATTCCTCACCACCGAAACGTGCCAGCACATCAGTCGCCCTGAGTAATTGCTTGCGCAGGGCTGCGGCCACCTGTATCAAGGCTTTGTCACCTGCCACATGACCATAGTTATCGTTATATTCCTTGAAGTAATCTATATCGACCATGAAGACTGTCAGAGGAACATTGTGGCGTACCGCATGGCCCATGGCCATTTTGTAGTGTTCATCAAAGAAACGGCGGTTATAGATGCCAGTCAGGCTGTCGGTAGTGGCTTCGCGCTTCAAGGCTTCAGAATGTGTGCGCAGGATTTTTTCGCGCTTGATGGACGTCGTTGAATCACTGATCTGTATCAGGCACTGACGTGTGCCATCTTCCGCTGCAATAGGGGTGATGGTGACGGACTGGTCTATGCGTTTTTTCTCAACATCCTGTTCGCTACGCTGGAACAGGGGTAAAGGGGAGCGGTGCAGGGCGTTCGACAAGACGACGGGCAAGCCATAGCTCAGGGTGTTGGTAATTGCGCTTAATATGGCACGGCTGGGCAGTTCTTCAAAGGCTTCTGAGACATGCTTGCCCATGGCCTGGCTGGCTGGGATGCCGCTATATCTTTCTACCCAACCATTCCATAAGAGTACAGTCTGGTCAGCATCAAGCACAATCAGCCCCAGGCTGATGGTATTTAATATCTCATCCACCCGATAGGCAGAAGCAGGCATCAACTGCGCCATTTAAACAGCTCCCAGAAAACGATCAAGCTGCGTCACCAAATCTGTCAGGGAAGTCGAACTCAGCAAGAAAATCAAATGTCCTTCTGAATGACGGCTTTCTATCGCCAGGTCGATATGCAGCAGTAGGACATAAGGCTGCTGTAGATCATTGCTGACGCGGCGGAAAATTTCTTCTGTGCTGGCCACGGAGTAATCTGGCAGAGAACAGTTCAAGGGAATATTGAGCATATCTGCCATCGCCGACAGGCAGGCATTGAGGATGATATTACCCAGCTCGCACATCGCTTCCTGTTCAAATTCAGCCAGATCTTCGAGGCTGATTTGCGAGCCCATCATGTCACGCACGATTTTTAGTGCATGTTCTTCAGTGAACAACAATATGGCTTCTGCTTCAAAAGAGCCGCTGAAAGTCTGGTGTACCGCACCAAAGCGATCACTCTGCAAACCCATGGAAGAAACATCTATTTCTGAGGACTTGCGAATTTCGACCGAGGGAACAGACAGGCGAACTTCTTCACCGACAATATCGCTGAGGCTGGCAGCAGCCCTGCCAGCACCGACATTGAAGACCTCGCTTAAAGCATCGAGATGAAGTTCGGTCAGGGAATTCATTTTCCGCTCGCGAAATAGTTAAGGACAATCGTGATGGATTTTTCAGTCACCGGTTTTGCCACAAAAATGGTGCCTATTGAGGTCGCACGGTTTTGCATGGTGTCTTGCACATTCGCTGAAAAGATGGCGATGCGCACTTCAGGATGTTGCTGCAAAATTTGCTCTGCGGCATCAGTGCCTAGCATGCCTGGCATGTTGATGTCCATCGTGCAAAAATCGGGCTTGTTTTCTATGACTGACTTGATGGCTTCTTCGCCACTGCCCGCCTCAAAAAATTCCCAGTCTGGATGCACTGCTTTGACGTGCGCACGGATCACCATACGGGAAACTTTACTGTCGTCAACAATTAGTATTTTTTTCATAATATTTTTTATGCAAGATAAGTGCACCCAAAGGTTGTGAGTGGCAGCGCAAATTCATTCTACCTTAGAGCGACACAAAATTCGCCCTCCAGATGATCAATTAATGTTTCAAATGATTACGCTTTTTGCTTCAAACGCCGCCACAAAGTCGTTCTGCTGATACCCAGATAGTCTGCCGCTGCTTCACGATTGTGCTTGAATTTTTCCATGATCAGTTCCAGGGGCTCTGTTGCAGCCAGATCGCCAATGTTGCCTGATCTGCCTGCCATCTCTGTGGTGGTCTGTTGTATAGGCTGTTGTATAGGTTGTTGTATATGCAGTTCAGGCAAGATTTTCGCCACGAAAGCGGGTGTCAGTGCTTGCAGGGGTTCTGCCGCCAGGAACAGGGCCAGGCGCTCCATGAGATTGCGTAATTCTCTTACATTTCCTGGCCAGTCATAGGTTTGCAGCAGACTGCTGCAAGTGGCTATTTCAGCATGCAGGTTGGCGTGTGGCCTGGCACCCATGGCAGCCAGCGCATGCTTGAGGCACCATACTGCGAGGGGCAGCAGGTCGTCAGGACGCTGACGCAAAGGAGGCAAGTGCAGGCGCAGTACGGCAAGGCGGAAATACAGGTCAGCACGAAACTTTCCTTCTTTTACCCGGCTTTCGAGGTCGCAATGAGTAGCGCTGACGATACGCACATCTACGGGTATAGGGCGCATGCTGCCCACTCGGTTGATCTCGCGTTCTTCCAATACCCGCAAAAGCCGGGTTTGCAGGGGGAGTGGCATTTCCCCAATTTCATCGAGGAATACTGTCCCTCTGTGGGCAATTTCAAACAAACCTGCATGGCCGCCACGTTTCGAACCTGTAAAAGCCCCTTCTTCATAGCCAAACAGTTCAGATTCCAGCAGGCTTTCGGCAATTGCACCACAATTCACGGCGACGAAGGGCTGGCGTGCCCGCGTGCTCTCCCTGTGTAGCGCCTGAGCCGCCAATTCCTTGCCCGTCCCGGTTTCACCTTGTAACAACACTGTTGCCGGGGAACGGGCAAACAGGGCGATGGACTTGCGGGTGGCTTGCATGATGGCAGACTCACCCCGCAAATCATTCAGGCCATGCTTGGCGCGCAAAGATTCAGCAGCAGGGTGATGTCTGCCTCTGGTGGATTCCAGTCGTGTCAGGCGAGCGATTTCCAGTGCATCATCAAAAGCCTGCCGTATCGATGTGGCGGAATACATGAAAATGCCGGTCAAGCCGGCTTCCTCAGCCAGGTCGGTAATAAGACCCGCGCCGACGATGACCTTGACACCACCCGCCTTGAGCTCACTGATCTGGGCACGCGCATCTTCTTCTGTGACATAAGTGCGTTGTTCCAGCGGGAAGCCGAAGGTCGTCTTGAAATCCGCCAGTTCTGGCATGGTCTCCTGATAATTGATGAGACCTATGGCAGGCGACACCTTGCGCGCTCTTGCCAATGCCTGCATGACATCAAAGCCACTGGCCTTGGCAATAACTACCGGGACGGGCAGGCGGTTCTTGAGATAAGCACCATTAGAGCCTGCTGCAATGACTGCATCACACCTCTCGGTCTGCAGGCGCTCTTTCAGATATTGGGCGGCCTCTTCGAAACCCATGTGTATGGGTTCTATATCGGCGCTGACATCATATTCAACCATGATGTCGCGGAACATATCAAACAGGCGCGAGATGGAGACTGTCCAGATGACAGGTTTGTCGTGGGTATCGCGTAATGCAGAAGGTTGTTTCATGTGCGTTTCAATTGATGTTTCAAAATTCAATATGAAACATCATTATGAAACAAATCTACGCCCTTGCACAGATTTTATTCTGGCATCGACGCGAATAAGTAGTTGATTTATATACATATCAGCCTGAAACATCAGGGAGAGTGAAAAGCTGGCACGCTGATTGCAATATGCTGCCCAGAATCTGTTCATTAACCTGAAAGCATACACATGAGTACATACTCCGCAGGTGCCGCCTTCCGCAAGGCGATGCAGGAAGAATCCCCGCTGCAAGTAGTTGGTGCAATCAATGCCAACCATGCCTTGCTGGCAAAACGTGCCGGTTTCAAGGCGATTTACCTTTCTGGTGGCGGTGTCGCTGCTGGTTCCCTGGGCTTACCTGACCTGGGTATTTCCAATCTCGATGACGTATTGACAGACGTACGCCGTATTACCGATGTCTGCGACTTGCCTTTGCTGGTCGATGTGGATACCGGTTTTGGTTCCTCTGCCTTCAATGTGGCACGTACCGTCAAATCCATGATCAAGTTTGGCGCCGCTGCCATACATATCGAAGACCAGGTAGGTGCCAAGCGTTGCGGCCATCGCCCTGGCAAAGAGATCGTCAGCAAGCAGGAAATGGTAGATCGCGTCAAGGCGGCAGTCGATGCCCGTACTGACGACAATTTCGTTATCATGGCGCGTACCGATGCACTGGCAGTTGAAGGTCTGGAAGCGGCGATAGACCGTGCTTTAGCATGCGTAGAGGCTGGTGCCGACATGATCTTCCCGGAAGCCATCACTGAACTGGCGATGTACAAGCAATTCGCCAATGCTGTCAAAGTACCTATCCTGGCAAATATCACTGAATTTGGCGCTACTCCTTTATATTCTGTCGAAGAACTGGCCGCTGTGGATGTGGGCCTGGTCTTGTATCCATTGTCCGCTTTCCGTGCGATGAACAAGGCAGCAGAAAACGTCTATGGCGCAATACGTCGTGATGGTACGCAAAAGAATGTCGTCGATACCATGCAAACCCGTATGGAATTGTATGAGCGCATCAACTACCACGACTTTGAGCAAAAGCTCGATGCCCTGTTTGCTCAGCAAAAAGCCAAATAATAATGATATAAGCTGTCCCGTCCTTGTGCCACATCAAGTTGGCGGATGGGAACAGCCCTGAATATGAACCTCTGGAGAAATAATCATGACTGAAGCAGTTCCTTTCAAACCTAAGAAATCCGTCGCCCTGTCTGGCGTTACTGCTGGCAATACTGCCTTGTGCACGGTAGGTAAAACCGGTAATGACCTGCATTACCGCGGTTACGATATCCTGGACGTGGCAGATGCCTGTGAGTTTGAAGAAATTGCCCATTTGCTGGTGCACGGCAAATTGCCTACTGTTGCAGAATTGCGTGGCTACAAAGCCAAACTGAAGGCCCTGCGCGGCTTGCCAGCGAATGTCAAGGCGGCACTGGAATGGCTGCCTGCATCATCCCATCCTATGGATGTCATGCGTACTGGTGTTTCCGCACTGGGTTGCGTATTGCCAGAAAAAGATGACCACAATCACCCAGGTGCACGCGACATCGCTGACCGTCTGATGGCATCGCTGGGTTCCATGCTGCTGTACTGGTATCACTATAGCCATAATGGCAAACGCATAGAAACGGAAACGGATGATGAGTCCATAGGCGGCCATTTCCTGCATTTGCTGCATGGTGAAAAACCAAGCGCATCCTGGGAAAAAGCCATGCATACATCGCTGATCCTGTATGCAGAACATGAGTTCAATGCATCTACCTTTACTGGCCGCGTCATCGCTGGCACAGGTTCTGACATGTATTCCGCTATCACCGGCGCGATCGGTGCCTTGCGTGGCCCTAAACATGGTGGTGCCAACGAAGTCGCGTTTGAAATCCAGAAGCGTTACGACAACCCTGATGAAGCAGAGGCAGATATCAAGAAACGTGTAGAAAACAAGGAAGTCGTCATCGGTTTCGGTCACCCTGTGTACACGATCTCTGATCCACGTAACAAGGTCATCAAGGAAGTGGCGCGCAACCTGTCCAAAGAAGCTGGCGCAATGAAGATGTTTGATATCGCCGAACGTCTGGAAACAGTGATGTGGGATATCAAGAAAATGTTCCCTAACCTTGACTGGTTCTCTGCTGTGTCTTACCACATGATGGGTGTGCCGACTGCCATGTTCACGCCTTTGTTCGTGATTGCGCGCACGTCCGGTTGGGCTGCGCACATCATAGAACAGCGTATCGATAACAAGATCATTCGTCCAAGTGCCAATTATGTCGGCCCTGAAGATCTGAAATTTGTTCCATTGAACAAGCGTAAATAAGCGCAAATAAATCAACGAGAATAAATCAACGAAAATAAATCAACGAAAATAAATAAGCCAGAGGTTGTAATATGAAAGTGCAGGCAGACCTGTCCAGACTCAGCATCAGACGCGCTGTGAGGCAGGATCTGCCGCGCCTGCTGGAACTCATCGCCGATGATGACCTGGGCAAGAACCGTGAAGGTGTAGGCTCGGAGGAGGCATGTTATGCCGAGGCCTTTGAGCGTATAACAGCCGACGACAATCAGTTCCTCATGGTGGCCGAGCTGGATGGCCGCATCATCGCCATGCAGCAGGTCACTTTCATCCCCGGCCTCAGCAGGAAAGGTTCTACCCGCGCCATGATAGAAAGCGTGCGGGTTGATGGCTATCTGCGCGGGCAGGGCATAGGCCACTGGTTCATAGAACAGGCCATCGCCCTTGCACGTGAACGCGGTTGCCAACTGGTGCAACTGACCAGCGACAAAAAGCGCATACAGGCGCACAGGTTCTATGGAAGCATGGGCTTCACAGCATCACATGAAGGATTCAAGCTGCAGCTCTGAATTGTAACTATGGGTTGTAACTCTGAGTTGCTGTCTTATCTCTTCTGAACACCGAATACTAATTTTAAAAAAATAGCGAGCCATGAATACTCAATTCCGCAAGCCACTACCTGGCACTACTCTGGATTACTTTGATACACGTGAAGCAGTAGATGCCATCGTGACAGGTGCCTATGACAAGCTGCCATACACCTCACGCGTGCTGGCAGAAAACCTGGTGCGCCGCTGCGACCCGGCTACGCTGACTGATTCACTGCGCCAGTTCATAGAACGCAAGCGCGACCTGGATTTTCCGTGGTTCCCGGCTCGTGTGGTTTGCCATGATATTTTGGGCCAGACTGCGTTGGTCGATCTGGCGGGTTTACGCGATGCGATTGCCCTGCAAGGTGGTGACCCGGCACTTGTGAATCCTGTCGTGCCTACCCAACTGGTAGTCGATCACTCTCTGGCGGTCGAATGCGGTGGTTTTGATCCCGACGCCTTCGACAAAAATCGTGCGATTGAAGACAGGCGCAATGAAGACAGGTTTGACTTCATCAACTGGACCAAAAAGGCATTCAAGAATGTTGATGTGATCCCACCTGGCAATGGCATCCTGCACCAGATCAATCTGGAACGCATGTCGCCAGTCGTGCAAGTGACTGATGGCGTAGCTTATCCAGATACTTTGGTCGGTACCGACAGTCATACACCCATGGTCGATGCGCTGGGTGTGATCGCGATTGGTGTCGGTGGACTGGAAGCAGAAAGCGTCATGCTCGGTCGTGCATCCTGGATGCGTTTGCCAGACATCATCGGCGTCGAACTGACAGGTAAACCGCAAGAAGGCATCACCGCAACAGACACGGTATTGGCATTGACAGAATTCTTGCGCAATCAAAAAGTCGTGTCGTCTTACCTGGAATTTTATGGTGAAGGTGCATCTCACCTGACCCTGGGTGACCGGGCCACCATTTCCAACATGGCACCTGAATTTGGTTCCACTGCAGCGATGTTCTACATCGATGATCAAACCATCAAATACCTGAAACTCACAGGCCGTGATGATGAACTCGTCAAGCTGGTAGAAACATATGCCAAAGAAACTGGCCTGTGGGCAGATACCCTGAAGAATGCGGAATATGAACGCGTACTGAAGTTTGATCTGTCTTCTGTCGTACGTAATATCGCTGGCCCGTCTAACCCGCACAAGCGTGTACCAACCTCTGAACTGGCAGCGCGTGGCATCAGCGGCACGGTTGAAAACGAACCTGGCCTGATGCCAGACGGTGCCGTCATTATTGCTGCTATCACCAGTTGCACCAATACCAATAACCCCCGCAATATGGTGGCTGCCGGTTTGCTGGCACGCAATGCCAACAAGCTGGGCCTTACTCGTAAGCCCTGGGTCAAGAGTTCACTGGCCCCTGGCTCCAAGGCCGTGACCCTGTATCTTGAAGAAGCCAATCTGATGCCTGAGCTGGAGCAACTCGGTTTTGGTGTGGTTGCCTATGCCTGCACATCCTGTAATGGTATGTCCGGTGCGCTTGATCCTGTCATCCAGAAAGAAATCATAGACCGTGATCTGTATGCGACAGCAGTGTTGTCGGGTAACCGTAATTTTGATGGCCGTATCCACCCGTATGCACAACAGGCTTTCCTGGCTTCACCGCCACTGGTCGTGGCATACGCGATTGCTGGCACTATCCGTTTTGATATCGAGAAAGACGTGCTGGGTCTGGATGCAGCAGGCAAGCCGGTGACCTTGAAAGACATCTGGCCTACAGATGAAGAGATTGATGCGGTGGTTGCTGCCAGCGTCAAGCCTGAGCAATTCCGTAAAGTGTATATCCCCATGTTTGCCAAGCAGGCAGATGATGGTGAAAAAGTCAGCCCCTTGTATGACTGGCGTCCACAGACGACCTATATCCGCCGCCCACCGTATTGGGAAGGCGCACTGGCAGGCGCGCGCAGCATGAAGGGCATGCGTGCGCTGGCGGTATTGGGTGACAACATTACGACTGACCATCTGTCACCATCAAATGCCATCATGCTCGACAGTGCTGCTGGCGAATACCTGGCCAAGATGGGTTTGCCAGAAGAAGATTTCAATTCTTATGCGACCCATCGTGGCGATCATTTGACGGCGCAGCGTGCCACCTTTGCCAACCCGACCTTGAAGAATGAAATGGTCATCGTTGATGGCAAGGTCAAGGCAGGTTCACTGGCCCGCATAGAACCGGAAGGCACGGTTACCCGTATGTGGGAAGCCATAGAAACCTACATGGAGCGTAAGCAGCCGCTGATCGTGATTGCCGGTGCCGATTATGGCCAGGGTTCTTCACGTGACTGGGCGGCCAAGGGTGTGCGCCTGGCGGGTGTAGAAGTGATTGTTGCTGAAGGTTTCGAGCGTATACACCGGACCAACCTGGTCGGCATGGGTGTCTTGCCACTTGAATTCTTGCCGGGCGTGAACCGCCTGACGCTGAATATAGACGGCACAGAAACCTTTGACGTCATCGGTGAACGCATGCCACGCGTAACCCTGACCCTGATCATCAATCGCAAGAATGGTGAATCAGTGGCAGTGCCTGTGCTGTGTCGCCTGGATACGGCAGAAGAAGTGTCGATTTATGAAGCCGGTGGTGTCTTGCAGCGTTTTGCGCAAGACTTCCTGGAGTCTGCCAAGGCTGCATAGTTTCACTGATGGTGTTGCAAGCGCCAGTCTTGATTGAGTAATGCTGCATATGATTCAAATCTTAAAGAGTAAATACATGGCCCATCTTCCACAGATCAAAGTTCCGGCAACCTACATGCGCGGCGGCACCAGCAAGGGCGTGTTTTTTCGCCTGCAGGATTTGCCTGAGGCTGCCCAGCAGCCAGGCGCAGCACGTGATGCCTTGTTGTTGCGTGTGATAGGCAGCCCCGACCCTTATGGCAAACAGATTGATGGCATGGGTGGTGCGACTTCCAGTACCAGCAAGACTGTCATCCTGTCAAAAAGCAGCAAGCAGGATCACGATGTTGATTATCTGTTTGGCCAGGTGGCGATAGACAAGGCCTTTGTCGATTGGAGCGGCAATTGCGGCAACCTGTCTGCTGCAGTCGGTGCCTTTGCCATCAGTGCTGGTCTGGTCGATGCTGAGCGCATTCCGCAAAACGGCATGGCCACCATTCGCGTCTGGCAGGCGAATATCAGCAAGACCATCATTGCTCATGTGCCTATGACTGATGGGGCAGTGCAGGAGACTGGCGATTTTGAACTTGATGGTGTGACCTTTCCGGCAGCGGAAGTCCAGCTTGAATTCATGGACCCTGCCGCCGATGAAGAGGGCGCAGGTGGTTCTATGTTCCCGACTGGTAATCTGGTCGATGATCTGGAAGTGCCTGGCGTGGGTACGCTGAAGGCAACCATGATCAATGCCGGTATTCCCACCATCTTCATCAATGCAGAAGCGATAGGCTATACCGGTACAGAATTGCAGGATGCCATCAATGGTGATGCCAAAGCACTCGCCATGTTTGAAACCATACGCGCACACGGCGCATTGCGCATGGGCTTGATCAAGGATATTTCTGAAGCGACACAGCGCCAGCACACTCCAAAAGTTGCTTTCGTTGCCAAGGCTGCTGACTACACTTCATCCAGCGGCAAACAAGTCCAGGTAGCAGATATCGATTTGCTAGTACGTGCCCTGTCCATGGGCAAGCTGCATCATGCGATGATGGGCACGGCAGCCGTGGCCATCGGTACTGCGGCAGCAATCCCTGGCACGCTGGTGAACCTGGCGGCAGGCGGCGGTGCGCGGACTGCGGTGCGTTTTGGTCACCCATCCGGCACTTTAAGAGTGGGCGCAGAAGCTACGCAAGTCAACGGCGAATGGAGTGTCACCAAGGCCATCATGAGCCGTAGCGCACGTGTGCTCATGGAAGGCTGGGTACGCGTACCCAGCGGCAGTTTCTGATTCTTTTGTTGCTGTTAGAGAGCCTGGTAAGGCTGTAGCAAGCAAAGTAATTCAAGATAAACATATCCGGCTCTCAAGGGGAAACACCTGAGAGCAGGGCAGGCTTGCGCCTGTGTTTTTGCAAGACTGTGAAATGAAGGATAGCCATGTGGTACACGCTCGCTGGTAGTTTGAATTCCATCTTCATACTGATTAGTCTGTACGGTATCTGGTCACAAGTGAAGATGGTTTGGGATAGAAAGGCTGCGGCGTGGCCTGCGCGTGATGTGAGCGGGGATGAAAGCGACAAGCCGACTGACTTGCTGTCCTTAAACCAGTTCACTGTCAGCTTTCTGGCGTATTGCGCATTCTTTGTTTATGGTTATTCCATACGGCCATTAAATCATTTCATTGTCTGGCCGAGGATGATAGCAGCGATGCTGATACTGGCTTTGTTGTGGGAAATTTACAGAGATCGCAAGACCAGGCTTGCTTTTGTTTCTTCCATGATGGCAGCCGTCATCATGTTGCTCGCTTTGTCGGGATTGATCTTTGGAGGAACTTTTATAGACGAAGGTCGCAGGGTTTCTCAAAGCCTGATCGTATTGGTTACTTTGTTTTTAGCGCAAGGATATGCGCATCAGATCGGTCTGATCTGGAAGTCAGGCAAGACAGGTGCGGTCTCTTTGAAAATGAGTCAATTCATTTTGGCCATGGATGTGACGACGATCTTGTTTGCCTTTGCCATGGGTTTGCAAACTGGCTGGCCTTTATTATTTTTGGCGACGGTCAGTGCCATCACCAAGCTGGTCATCATGTACCTGTTTAAGTGGGTGGAATTCAGCCCCCTTGCATTTGAGCGCAGGAGCGGCTTTGCCTGATTCGGGACTGCGAAGAATACGATTTTAGTGATAATAAAATGAAGGAGATACCATGTCTTATGCAGCTTTTTATCAAAAATCCATACAAGAGCCTGAGGCTTTCTGGGGTCAGGAAGCCAAACTGATAGACTGGCACAAACCCTATGAGCAGGTGCTTGATCACAGCAAGCCGCCATTCGCCAAATGGTATGTCGGTGGTGAAACCAATCTCTGCCATAACGCTGTCGACCGCTGGCTTGCGAGCCAGGCAGACCGGCCTGCGCTGATCGCCATTTCTACTGAAACCAATACCGAAAAAACCTATAGCTTTGCTGAATTGCATGGAGAAGTGCAGCGCATGGCTGCCATCATGCTTGGGCTGGGTGTTAAGCAGGGAGACAGGGTATTGATCTATATGCCCATGATCGCTGAAGCGGCATTTGCCATGCTGGCCTGTGCACGCATAGGTGCGGTGCATTCTGTCGTATTTGGTGGCTTTGCTTCCAAGAGCCTGGGCACACGCATTGATGATGCCAAGCCTGTGCTGGTGGTGTCGGCTGATGCCGGTATGCGTGGCGGCAAGGCTGTGCCTTATAAACCCTTGCTGGATGAAGCCATCGCTCTGGCTGAGTACAAGCCTGCGCATGTCTTGCTGGTAGATCGCGGTCTCGACGCCATGCAACTGCTAGCCGGGCGTGATGTTGATTATGCGGCTGCAAGAGCGCAGCATATGGATGCACAAGTGCCTGTGACCTGGCTGGAATCAAATGCCATGTCCTATGTCTTATATACCTCTGGTACAACCGGTAAACCCAAAGGCGTGCAGCGTGATGTCGGCGGTTATGCAGTGGCACTGGCTTCATCAATGAAGCATATTTTCTGCGGCAAGCCGGGGGAAACCTATTTTGCGACTTCCGACATAGGCTGGGTAGTCGGCCATTCCTATATCGTCTACGGCCCGCTGATTGTTGGCATGGCGACCATCATGTATGAAGGCACACCGATACGTCCTGACGCAGGCATCTGGTGGAGCATCGTCGAGAAATACAAGGTCACGCGCATGTTCTCGGCGCCGACCGCAGTACGCGTCTTGAAAAAGCATCCTTCAGAGCTGATGTGCAAATATGATCTGTCATCACTCAAAGCCCTGTACCTGGCTGGCGAACCGCTCGATGAAACTACATCAAGCTGGATAGCCAGCGAACTGGGTGTCTCCATCATCGATAATTACTGGCAGACAGAAACCGGCTGGCCGATTTTGACCGTGGCCCGTGGCGTGGAGCAGACCGCTACCCGTCTCGGTAGCCCGGGCATTGCCATGTATGGCTATGACGTGCGCATTATCAATGAAAACACTGGGGCAGAATGTACTGCAAATGAAAAAGGCGTGGTTGCCATCAAGGGGCCATTGCCACCAGGCTGCATGCAAACCGTGTATGGCGATGATCAGCGCTTCGTCAATACTTACTGGTCCAATTTCTCACACGAGCAGTTGTATTCCACCTTTGACTGGGGTATCAGGGACGCTGATGGCTATTACTTCATCCTCGGCCGTACTGATGATGTCATCAATGTTGCCGGACACCGCCTGGGTACGCGTGAGATAGAAGAAAGCATTTCCAGCCATCCGCAAATTTCTGAAGTGGCGGTGGTGGGTGTTGAAGACAAGCTCAAAGGTCAGGTGGCAGTCGCGTTTGCGATACTCAAAAACCCTGAACTGGCAGAAACGCCTGAGCAGAAGCGAACACTGGAAGGCGAGATCATGGCCGTGGTGGATAAGCAATTGGGTGCAGTCGCGAGGCCTTCACGCGTGCATTTTGTCAGCATGTTGCCGAAAACCCGTTCCGGTAAATTGCTGCGCCGCTCCATACAGGCGATCTGTGAAGGGCGCGAGGCAGGGGATTTGACGACTATCGAAGACCCATCTTCCTTGCAGCAAATCCAGGAAGCTCTGAAGGCATGAAAAGGCCTGAACGTTTGAAAACCGTGCGCTGGAAAAAACCAGGGGAGCATATGCTCCCCTGGTTTTGTTGCATGCAGAATTTAAAAACTCAGAGTTGCAGCGCTGCAGCCAGGGTTTGGACTTCTTCTTCTGACTCTTCCAGTATGCTGTTCAGCGTACCGTCGCCGACGACAAAGTCAATTTCTGAAGAATACTGTTCAGACACCTCGGCATAGGAATGGATATCCATGGGTGAATGCGTGGTTGCCAGTTCGTTCGCCAGTAACAGCGTATCTCCCAGGGTTTCTGGCGGCATGGCGCGCAGCCCGAACCACAGGGCCTCTACTGCTTCTACCACTTGTTGTGGCAGCATGAGGCTCTTGATCACGGCGGCACCTATCTGTGACTCGGATGATTCGCGGTCTATGATGGTGTCGAGGAAAGAGGGCAGGTCATCCGGACTGGAATCAGGTGCAGGTTCATCCCGTTCTATGAGAGAAGGGTATTCATCGACACGGGACAGCAGGTAAAAATTTCCCACTTCATGCACGATACCGGCAAACATTGCTGTGTCCGGGTCCAGCTTGGTGATACGCCTGGCAATGACGCGTGACAGCGCTGCTACCTGGGCCGTATGCTCCCACAGCTTATTCGTCATGGCCTGCAATTGCTTGTTCTTGCTGGTGCCCGCCAGTTGGCGCACTACCAGCGAAGCAACCACCGCACGCAGTGTGCGGAAGCCCAGACGGCTGATGGCCGCCTTGACATTGGTGACATCATTGCCGCGGTTGTAGGCTGCAGAATTGGCAATGGCGACCATGCGGGCCGCCAGGAAAGGTTCGTTCAAGACCAGTTTGGTTGCCGTATCAATACTGCAATCCGGATCATCCAGGGTCTGTTGCAGTTTAATGGAAGCCGCTACATTCGTCGGGAAAACCAGCTCTCCCCGTTTGGCTTGTTCAGCTATGCTGTTGAGCGCATCGATTTTATTCATCGCTATGTCTTTTGCACAAGTTAAACAAACATATGACAGGTGCAAGCTACACCCGGCCGGTCAGCATCAGGCTTGTTTATTGATCAACAAGCCCGGTGCTGTATTCGATATATTGCTTATGCTTGAAAATAAGTTTGAAAATGGGTTTGCAGAATGAGTCTTATGTTTCATTCTGCTTCAGATAGTGTTGCAGGTCAATCAAGCGATAGAAAATAAATCCAAACTTGCTCAATTTGTCTTTTGGCTGTCTATCCACTTGTTGACTTTGGCTTCCAGCAGGGCCAGTGGCAGGGTGCCGTCGCTGAGTATCACGTCATGGAACTGGCGCAAGTCAAAGCGCTTGCCCAGGGCCGCACTGGCTTTTTGCCTGAGTTCGACAATTTTAAGTGAACCTATCTTGTAGCCCAGCGCCTGGCCCGGCCAGGCCATGTAACGCTCGGTTGCCTGGCGTGAGGCAGCTTCGCTATATCCCAGAGTCGTTTGCTGGTACTGAATGGCTTGCTCGCGTGTCCAGCCTTTTGCATGCAAGCCGGTATCGACGACCAGGCGGGTGGCGCGCAAGAGTTCATCTGTCAGGTGGCCTAGATAGGCACTTGGGTCATGTTCAAACAGACCCATTTCCTTGCCCAGGGTCTCGGCATACAAGGCCCAGCCCTCGGTGTAGGCATTATTACCGCCGAATTTACGGAACTTGGGTATGTCCAGTTCCTGCGATGTTGCTAAATGGAAATGATGTCCTGGCTGGCCTTCGTGCAGGTACAGGGTTTTCATGCCCGTCGTGCTGTAGTCAGCGGGGTTGTTGATGACGGCCCAGAATACACCGGGGCGTGAGCCATCAAAGGCTGGCTGGGTGTAATGGTCAGACGCAGTCTGACGGCTGATTTCTGGCTCGGCTCGGATATCCAGCGCAGCCTTGGGCATTTTATTGAACAGTTCTGGCAGCTTGGCCTTGACCATTTTTTCTATCTGGCGATAGCCATCTAGCACCTCAGCCTCTGTTTTATATGGGCGATACTGGTTTTGCGTATCTATCCAGGCTGGCAGGCCCACCGGGTCGCCGCTATAACCCAGTTTAGGGCCGAGGGCGACAAATTCGCTTTGTATGCGCGCAACTTCCTTCAAGCCTATCGCATGTATGGTTTCCGGGTCCAGGGTAGTCGTGGTCTGGTCGCGTACCAGAGCGCGATACCAGGCATCACCACCTGGCAATGCGCCAAAACCACTGCTGCTGCGGCTGGCGGCCAGATAATCCTGTGACAGGAATTGATTGAACTGGCGCAAGGCGGGCAAGACTTTTGCAGTTAATACCTGCTTGTATTCTTTGCTCAGGCGTTGCTTGTCTGCTTCACTAAAGCCTTCGGGGAAGTTTTTGACAGGGGCAAAGTAGGCATGATCTTCCGCCTTGTCGGTCACCAGTTGGGCAAACTGGGGCAGGGCAGAATTAACCAGGGCCTTGGGCAGGACGATGCCGCGTTTCATGCCTTCGCGCATGTTCGCGGTGGCCTGGTTGATCCATACCGGCAATTGCGCCAGACGACGCAAGAAGATTTCGTATTGTTTGACTGTCTTCAGGGGTTGTGCGCTCTGGCCGGAGGCGAAGTGGGCCAGGGTCACGGGCAGGCTGTCCATCTGATTGACGGGTAGCAGATGCCCGTCAAATTTGGACATTTCCAGGCTGGCCTTGAGTTCATAGTCCAGACAGTCATAGGTGACGGCATCGCTTGCTGATAATTGTTCGCGCTGTATGCGTGCCAGTCTGCTGGAAACTTCCTTCAACATGGCAATCTGCTTCGCCCTGACAGGTGCTGACAGTGTCATTGGCAGTCTGTCGTCATAGCGGGTGTCGCCATTGTAAGTGGCACCTATGGGGTCGAAAGCGGTTTGTTTTTCATAGTATTCGTCAGCCAGCTTGTTCAGTTGCTGCCCTTGTTGCTGTCCGGCTTGCGCGACTACCGCCTGCTTGCCAGTTGCGCTGCCTTTGTCATCTTTGCCATTTGCAGCCAGCGCGCTGGCGCAACTGAGGACACCGGCAGAAATAAGGACAATGGATAATAAACGCAACTTGAAACGCAACTTGAGCATAAGAATTTCCCGGAGAAGATAAAAATAGTTTGCAAGCATACCACTGTGTGTACGCAAGTTTGTCATGTGCTTGTTCTGGGCTTGTCATAGCCTTGTTCTGACCTTGCTAAGACCTGGTTTGATATTGGCAGTTCCCTTGCCGCTAAAGCTGGCTGAAAAAAAACGGTCTTGTCTGCCTCTTTGTCATAAAGCTTTTTAAACTTTGACCGTTACCCAATTAGATCACGCATATTCCAATTGACGAATGAGCAATACTGAAGTGCGTGCGGATGGAAGGTATATCGGGCTGACAAGCTTCGCGTGGTCGTGTCCTGTGTGTTGAGCGCAGGACGGCGAGGGGAGCTGTTGTATGTAAAAAATATAAGCCCCCGGTATGTGTTCCAGGTTTACTTCATCATCAGCTCATGGCTGGAGCACATCATGAAAATTGCTTCCTCGGATATTTCCTTTTCTTCCCAACATACTGCCACTACAACGCTGGAAACGCAGGAAAAACTGCGCGCCTGGATAGGCAAGGAACGCCCTGATTTTGAAGGCAGGAATGCCAGTCTCCCGGCGAACTTGAGAAACACATCAAGCAATGTGCAAATTTCAGACGCTGCCAGGGCCGCCCAGCTTGCGCCGGCAGTACCTGCCGACAATGCGGCTGCACAGACTGACGCAGTGCAGAAAGCCAGCGATGAGGCAGACAATGACCCGCGCATACGCCTGATCAAATACATCATAGAACTCATGACGGGTAAACAGATCAACACCCTGAGCAGTGCAGATATACAGGCAGATACCAGTGCGCCTGCAGCACCGTCAGCGCCAGCGTCCCAGGCACCTGCTGACGCAGCACAAAATGCCCAGCCAGCGCAGAAAGGCTGGGGAGTGGAAGTAGATACGCATCAATCCTATACCGAGACTGAACAGACTTCTTTCCATTCGACCGGCAAAATAGTGACTGCAGATAATAAGGAAATCAGCTTTGATCTGTCGTTTGAATTAAACCGCAGCTATCATGAAGAAAGTAGCAGCAGTGTGCGACTTGGCGATGCCAAAAAAGTCGATCCTCTGGTAATTAATTTCTCTGGTAATTCTGCCCAACTGACATCGCAAAAATTTGCTTTTGATCTGGATGCCGATGGCAAGAAAGATAATATCTCTTTCGTTCAGGGCGCCGGTTTTCTGGCGCTGGATAAAAACAATGATGGCAAGATCAATAATGGCAGTGAATTGTTTGGCCCCGGCACAGGGAATGGCTTTTCTGAACTCGCAGCTTATGACAGTGATGGCAATCACTGGATAGATGAAAACGATGCGATTTACCAAAAACTCAAAGTATGGACCAAGGATGGTGCCGGGCATGATCAATTGCAAACCCTGAAACAGGCGAATGTCGGCGCACTGTATCTTGGCAATGCCAGCACTGAATTCGATTTGAAGAATGCGCAAAATCAGTCTAACGGACAGTTACGTTCTTCCGGCATATGGTTAAGTGAAGACGGTAAGGCGCATAGTTTGCAGCAAGTGGATTTATCGGTATAAATTGCCTGGCCTGCTTTTCTGACCTGCGCATACAAAAACAGCTCCTTACGAGGAGCTGTTTTTGTATGCGCGTTGATAATCTTTATTCAATCACTACTCAATCACCATTTAAAATTCTTCCCAGTCGTCATTTGTCGCAGCGGTCGGTTTTTCCATGCGGGATGTTTTCATCGCCGGTTTCTCCGCTGCTTTTGCTGGTGCCTTGCTGATTTTTAAAGTGGTCGTTGCAGCGCGTGGTGTTTTATTTGGCGCCTTGCTTAATGAAGGTGTTGGTGCAGGTGTTTTTTTCACTACCGCATCAAGCTTGAAAACGCTGACAGCCTGGGCCAGTGCGCCAGCCTGTTCTTGCATGCTCTCGGCGGCCGCGGCAGCCTGTTCGACCAGGGCAGAGTTTTGCTGCGTCATTTCATCCATCTGCGTAATGGCCAGATTGACTTGTTCTATACCTGCGCTTTGTTCCTGGCTGGCGGCAGTGATCTCACTCATGATGTCAGCCACATGCTTGATGGAAGTGACGATTTCATCCATGGTCAGGCCAGCTTCATCGACGAGCTTGTTACCGAGATTAACTTTCTCTACAGAGTCATCGATGAGGGTCTTGATTTCCTTGGCGGCGCTGGCGCTGCGTTGCGCGAGGTTCCTGACTTCGGCGGCTACCACGGCAAAACCCCGGCCTTGTTCGCCAGCACGGGCGGCTTCGACTGCGGCATTCAAAGCCAGGATATTGGTCTGAAAGGCAATACCATCAATGACGCCGATGATATCAACGATCTTGCCAGAGCTGTCCTTGATGGAGCCCATGGTATTAACAACCTGACCAACGATATTGCCGCCCTTGGTAGCAACTTCAGTCGCCGAGATTGCCAGTTGATTGGCCTGGCGGGCATTATCAGCATTTTGCTTGACGGTGGATGTCAGTTCTTCCATGGAAGACGCGGTTTCTTCGAGGGAGCTGGCTTGCGACTCTGTCCTGCTTGAAAGGTCTGCATTACCAGAGGCGATTTCACTGGATGCCGTTGAGATCATCTCCGTGCTGTTGTGCACCTGGCTGATGGTCATGACCAGACTGTTATTCATATCTGCCAGCGCACTCAGCAACTGACCGGTTTCATCCCTTGAGCGTACTTCTATGCGACCGGTCAGGTCGCCATTGGCGACCTTGGTGGCGACCTGGACGGCTTCATCGAGTGGGATGGTAATCGAGCGAGAAATCCAGGTGGCAATGACAGCACTGATGATGAAGGCAATAATACCCAGTACTATCATGAGGTTACGTGAAAACATGATGATGCTTTTGATCGCCTCACCATTGGTTTCCATATCATTTCTTTGTATGGCGCTCAGACTCTCTATGTCAATCAGGGATTGTTTCAGCGCAGGGAAGGTGGATTTTCCCATCATGGCGGTGGCTTCATCCTTTTGATCCAGCTCTATGAGGTCGCCGGTCTTGCTGAAAGCCGCGACGAATGCGGCATTGGAGGCGATGAGTTTTTCTACAGCGTCTTTTTCCTTCTGAGGTATCGCCAGTTTTTTGGAAATCTCAAGCAAGGCGTTGATTTTTTTCTTGTTTGCATCAATGGAGGCATACTGCGCCGTGCGGGCTTTCTGATCTGGTGTAATGAACAACTCCAGTGTACGGCTGCCGTTTTCCTGTATCAGCGCAGAAATTTCCAGGGCGCTGATGACGCCGACCGCATCATCTTCGAGTATTTCCTTGTTCCTGTCTGCGATCTCATTGAGCCTCACCACGCTGATTACTACCATGAGCAGCATGGTCAACAAGGTCAGGCCGAAGCCAAAGCTGAGACGTACCCTGATTTTTAAATTACTGAAGTTCATGGTAATTATTCCTGTGCAGATCAGTTTTGAGGGGGCAGGCAACGGCAGTTTGAGGTTTTAGCATACCTAAAATTGCGCTGTTCTGCTAAGTAAATTGGTCATTAGTCGCGGCACCTGTCAGTTTCCTGACAATTTCATCAAACCCTTCGGGTAAAATCGCAGAATACTTGATCAAAACAGAGGAATTATGAAGCTAGCAACACTGAAGGATGGTTCCCGGGACGGGCAATTACTGGTTGTTTCCCGTGACTTGAAGACAGCAGCCATTGCTGACGGCATCGCCCCGACCTTGCAACGTGCCCTGGATGACTGGAATTTCATCCAGCCCCAGCTCGAAGAGCTGTATAACCGCCTGAATTCTGGCAGGGCAGCCTATAGTTTTGAGTTTGAAGCAAAAAACTGCATGTCACCTCTGCCGCGTGCATTTCAATGGGCGGATGGTTCATCTTATGTCAATCACGTAGAACTGGTACGCAAAGCCAGGAGCGCCGAGATGCCAGACAGTTTCTGGCATGACCCTTTGATGTATCAGGGCGGCAGCGATGACTTCATTGGCCCTTGCGATGACATCGTCATGACGTCGGAAGAATGGGGCATAGACTTTGAAAGTGAAATCGCCGTCGTGACCGGCGATGTACCCATGGGTGTCAAGGTGCAGCATGCACGCGACCACATACTATTGCTCATGCTGGTGAACGATGTGTCCCTGCGCAACCTGATCCCGGCTGAGTTGGCAAAAGGCTTTGGTTTCTTCCAGTCCAAACCCGCATCGAGTTTTTCACCGGTGGCGGTCACGCCGGATGAACTCGGAGAATTCTGGAAGGAGGGCAAAGTTCACCTGCCCCTGCGTTCCAGCATGAATGGCATGCTGGTAGGACAACCGAATGCGGGTGTGGATATGGTGTTCTCTTTCCCGCAACTGATCACGCATCTGTGCAAGACCAGAAATGCCAAGGCGGGCACTATCATTGGCTCTGGCACGGTATCAAACAAAGATGCCAGCAAGGGTTATAGCTGCATCGCTGAAAAACGTGCGCTGGAAATGATCGCCCTGGGTGAACCAGTCACACCGTATATGAAATTTGGTGACAGCATCAAGATAGAAATGCTGGATAAAAACGGCAAGTCCATTTTTGGGGCGATTGATCAAAGCGTTGTTGAGTCGCATCTTTAAGTTGCTATTTTTTGCCTGATTTTGTTGTCAGCTTTTTCTGCCAAATTTTATCAACTTCTTTCATCACCTATTTTTTTGGAGTCACCGCATGTCCCTGATCTTTTCTTATTCCCTGCGTGGAGCAGTCGTCGCAGCTTTGAGCTTGGGTAGTGTCGTGGCGCAGGCGCAGATCAGGGTGGGTATCAATTTATCTACCACCGGGCCGGCAGCGGCTATCGGTGCCTCATCCAAAAATGCCATCATGCTGTGGCCCAAAGAAATTGCAGGCAAAAAAATCGAGTATATCTTGCTTGACGATGCCAGCGACCCAGGCAATGCCGTCAAGAATGCGCGCAAACTGATCACCGAAGAAAAGGTCGATGTCATCGTCGGCCCGAATACCACGCCGAGCGCGCTGGCAATGCTGGAAACCGTGGCAGAGAATGAAACGCCGATGATCACCCTGGCCGCATCTGCCAGCATCGTTGAACCCATGGACGCCAAGCGTGCCTGGGCTTTCAAGATGCCGCAGAATGATACCCATATGACCACCATATTGACACAGCACATGGCTGATCACGGCGTGAAGACCGTGGCCTTTATTGGTTTTGCTGACGCTTATGGCGAAGGCTGGTGGCGTGAGTTTTCCAAGCTGGCCGAACTGCGCCATATCAAGATCGTTGCGAATGAACGTTTTGCCCGCACCGATACCAGCGTTACGGGGCAGGTCTTGAAAATGATGTCGGCAAAACCTGATGCCGTATTGATTGCAGGTTCTGGCACACCTGCAGTCTTGCCGCAAAAAACCTTGATAGAACGTGGTTACAAGGCGCAGATTTACCAGACCCATGGTATCGCCAGCCAGGAATTTTTAAAGCTCGGCGGCAAGGATGTGGAAGGCACTCTATTCCCTACCGGGCCAGCAGTGGTGGCATTGCAATTGCCGGAAAAGCATGCAGTCAAAAAAGTCTCTACCGAATTTGTGCGCAAGTATGAAGCTGCTTATGGCGCAGGCACGACAACGCAGTTTGCTGGTGACGCCTGGGGAGCGTATATGCTGCTGGCGAGTGCAATTCCTGCTGCCCTGAAAACCAGCCAGCCTGGCAGCAAGGCTTTCCGGCAAGCCTTGCGCACTGCGCTGGAAAACACCAGGGATTTGGTTGTGCCTCAGGGTGTCATCAACATGAATGCCGGTGACCATGTGGGCCTGGACCAGCGTTCACGCGTCATGGGTAAAATACAGAGCGGCAAATTTGTATATGCCTACGGTGGCTAAAAAATTTATTGCCTGCCCAACTGGAAGAAGACATTTTTTGCGCCACTTTGCCCCACCGCAAAACCCAGGTAAATAGGACCGATAAAACTATTGAAACCGGCGAACAGACTGGCACTCTTGCGCAATGACTTGAATGACATATCCTCGCCCCTGTTCCAGACACTGCCTGCTTCCAGTGATGTGCCCAGGAACAGGCTTTGTCCCGCCAGATCAAACTTCACCGCCCGCAGCAAATAAGTCACGCTGCCATAGACCATAAAGTCACCCGTGAACTGGTCAGGCTGGTACGCGGATAATTGCTGGAAACCGCCCAGGGTATAGCCTATACCGCGCACATCCGTGCCTTTCTGGAACAGACCTGCCGCGTTCAGTTTCAGATTGATGCTATGGTTTTCTATGCTATTGGCCCAGGTCGTATTGATTGTCACTTCCTGGAAACTTTTTCGGGTATCGCTGGTGCCCAGAAAGGCGCTGGCATCTATCTTGTAGCCATAGCGTGGGAAGCTGGCATCGCTGAGCTGGTCGAAGACGACTGCCGACTTCAGACCAAATTGCTGCAAGTCTGCGCTCGGCAGGGATTCGACTTTCGTGCTGCCATCTTCATTCAATAGCAGGAAACCACCTATCTTCGGGCGCACGCGGTAGTGATTGAAATTCAGGCCCAGCTTGGCTTCACCGAGTGTGCTTTGTTCACCTATGCGAAAGCCCAGATCCAGCCCCAGTTTGTCGCTGCGGAAATTGTATTCAGCAATACGGGTATTGCCGCTATACAGGTTGCGGGTGTTCTGGCCTATCTCTGCAAATGGTGCGAGATACATGCCTTCACGTTCAAACAGTGGCTGGCGCAATTCAGTGTGATATTTGATGCTGTTACCAAATTCCAGGTCATTGCGCCATTCCAGCCCGCCATCAGTCAGCCAGGGCCGGCGGTGACCAACTTGCAGCTTGAAGCCGCCAGCACCTTCAAAACCGCTGGACAGGGCCAGGCCAAAACGCAGGAAATGCGGGCCCCAGTTGCGGCCATGGGCATTTACCCGTATGCCATATTCGCCATCCCGCTCTACCAGTTCATGGTTGACGCTGTCAAACTCGCGCGCGTTATTCAGTATGGCCAGCTTGCGGTTGATTTCTTCCGCCTTGTATTCTGTACCCGGGCGTATATTCAACTGACGGCGTATATCACTCTCAGGCACGGCACCGTCGGTGCTGATATCGACAAACTGGATTTTGATCGGCGGTAATTGCGGGTTCAGGCGTATCTCATGCTTGACGGTATACATGTCTGGCGGCAGGCTCAGAGTCAGCAAGCGGGCATCCAGTTCATGCGTGGCTTTTTCACCTATCTTCACCGCCTCCTTGGATCTGGCGAAGTCCATGAAAGTGATATTGCCCAGGCCTGGCTCTATCAAAATATCTTTTGAATTCAGCAGGGCTTTTTGTGCTTCCACATTTTGCTCAGTCAGAATATTCACCATCTGCTGGCTGACATTGAACAGGGTGAGTAACTGGTCGCGTGGCATCAGCGGTGTGCCTATGTTAACCGCGATGACTATATCTGCCCCCATTTGCCGGGCGATATCGACGGGCAGGTTCCTGACCAGGCCGCCATCAGACAATAATTTGCCATCTATTTCTACTGGCGCAAACACGCCAGGTGCTGCCATGCTGGCGCGTATGGCTTTATGCAAGGGGCCTTTCGTGAAAAGTACCATCTTGCCGGTTTCCATATCGGTCGCGACGGTACGAAAAGGGATGGGCAGGCGATCAAAATCGATGTCGGGTTGCAGGTGCGCAGTCCAGTTCTGCAAAATTTCCAGAAACTGGCTGGCCTGTACCACACCTGCGGGCAGGCGCACACCATTGGCGCTCAGGCCCAGAGTGGCACCAAGAGGGTATTGCTCATCTTCTTCCCTGACGCTTTGCGGCAGATAGCGTCTTTCCACTCTGTCTAACGCGATATCGTTGAGCTTCAAGGCGTCCAGCCGTTTTTCAATTTCGCTTGCAGAAAACCCCGCCGCATACAAGCCACCGACCACTGCACCCATGCTGGTGCCTGCAATGCAATCGATGGGGACATGTAATTCCTCCAGTACCTTGAGCACACCAACATGCGCAAAGCCACGCGCACCGCCACCAGACAGGGCCAGGCAAATTTTGGGTCTTTTAAGTTCTGGCCCCGGTACGGTAATACTTTCTGCCAGGGCAAGAGATGCTGTCGTTAAATAAACGAAAAGGCTCAAAACTGTTACTAATAATGATTTGTGCATGTTGTAATTGGTGGAAACATGGAATTCTTGGCTCAGGGTCTATATACTAGCGCATGCATATAAAACGATGCTAACCTAGGTCTAATTGCATAAGAGATTATCCTCGCCTTTACAAAAATCTACCCATGAACCTACATCAATTGCGTTTTGTACGCGAAGCTGTAAGACAGAATTTTAATCTGACTGAGGCTGCCAAGGCCTTATTTACATCGCAACCAGGTGTTTCCAAGGCAATTATTGAGCTTGAAGAGGAGTTGGGCGTTGATATTTTCACCCGTCATGGCAAGCGCATACGCGGCCTGACCGAGCCGGGCAGGGCGGTGTTGAAGTCTGTTGAGCTCATCATGCAGGAAATTGATGGACTCAAACGCATAGGCAAAGAGTTTGCGGCACAGGACAGCGGCAGTTTCACCATTGCCACTACTCACACGCAGGCACGCTATGCCTTGCCCAAGGTAGTGCAAGCTTTCATGCAAAAATACCCCAAGGTAAGATTGTCTTTATTGCAGGGTAACCCCAAGCAAATTGCCGAGATGGTCATGCGTGACCAGGCAGATATTGCGATAGCGACAGAAGCCATTGCCGGCTTTGATGGTTTGATATCCCTGCCATGTTATCAATGGGAACATGTGGTCGTGGTGCCAGTGGATCATCCCCTGCTGAAATTAAAGAACATCAGCCTGGAAGAAATTGCCAATTATTCATTGATCACCTACGATGCCGCCTTTGCAGGCCGTAGCAAGATAGACCACGCTTTCCAGATACGCAGCCTTAAGCCCGATATCCTGCTGGAAGCCATTGATGCAGACGTCATCAAGACTTATGTAGAGCTGGGTATGGGTGTTGGCATTATTGCCGGCATGGCCTTTGATGCTGAGCGCGACAAGAATTTGCGCGCCATACCAGTCGGCCAATTGTTTGGCATGAATATTTCGCGAGTCGCGATCAAGCAGGGTGCTTATTTGCGCAGCTATATTTACACCTTTATAGAATTGCTGAATCCTACCCTGAATCGTAAAATGATAGACAATGTCATGCAGGGCAATAAGGATACTTACGATTTATGAGCATGCAGGCACTGAGTAGCTGGCCTGCCGGACAACGCAGGCAGGTGCGCGGTATACTGACGGACATTGATGACACCTTCAGCAGCCATGGCAAGCTGACCGTGGCTGCGCTTGCCGCACTCGAGCGGGCAAAAAACGCAGGTTTGCGGCGTATAGCGGTGACAGGGCGACCGACATACTGGACTTTGCCGTTATTAAGGCTATGCGATTTTGATGCAGTCATTGCCGAGAATGGCGCGAGTGCTTTCTGGCTGGATGAGAATGGCAGGCAACAGGCGATGTATTATGCCGATGCACCAACCCGTCAGCAGCATAGGCAGCGCCTGCTGGATTTTGCTGACACCATGCGCCAGCATTTCCCGGATGTATTGCCTGCTTCAGATGCTGCACAACGAATAGGTGACCTGGCATTTGATATTGCTGAAAATATTCCTGCAATACCGCTGACGCAATTGAATGAAGTCGTCGCCCTGATCCGTGAACATGGCTTTCATGCGACTACCAGCAGCATCCACGCCCATGCCTCGGTTGCGCCGTTTAGCAAACAAAGCATGAGCCAGCGCGTGTTGCATGAAGTATTTGGCATCAGCGATGAAGCCGCAAAAAAGACTTATGTATTTATTGGTGATTCTGCCAATGATGCCAGCATGTTTGCCCATTACCCATACTCCGTTGGAGTGGCAAACGTCTGCAAATACCTGGACAGGTTTGAGGCCCACCCGGCCTATGTCTGTCATGCCGAATATGGCGCGGGATTTGTAGAGCTGGTGGATTTTCTGTTGAAAGATAAAAATGAGTGAAAACAAAATGCGCGAATACTATGCGCAACGTGCCCAGACCCTGGAAAAGGTTTACCAAAAACCAGAGCGCCAGCAAGACTTACGTGAAATCCAGGGCAAAGTCCTGGACGTATTGAAAGACCAGCGCGTGCTGGAAGTGGCCTGTGGCACAGGCTACTGGACTGAGCGTTTTGCCCCCGTAGCGGCAAGCGTCGTGGCGACTGATTATAACCAGCCCATGCTGGATGTGGCCCAGGCCAAAGCTTACCCCGAAGGCAAAGTGCAATTTGCATTGGCTGATTTGCATGAATTGCCCGCCGCGACAGCAAACCAATATACAACTTGCTTTGCCGGTTTTTTCTGGTCACATGTCATGCGTGATGATCAGACCAGCCTGTTGGGTCATCTGAGCAAGGTAACCGGTAAAGGCACGACACTGGTGTTGATCGACAATAACTATGTCGAAGGCAGCAGCACAGTGATTGCCCGAACTGATCTTGAAGGCAATACCTTCCAGTTACGCAAGCAGGAAGATGGCAGCAGGGTAGAGATACTCAAGAACTTCCCTACTGATAGTGCACTGCGCAAAAAATTTGGTCCTGCGGTACGCGACATCCGTATTTTCAGAAACACTTACTACTGGATGCTGACTTGCACATTGAAGTAAGCATCGGCGATTGAGTTCCATACTCTTCTAGTATTGTCCCTCGAAAGCCTGCCGTGATACATTGCAAGTCGTTTAAATTTTTTCTGGAGTAATTCATGGATCTGCAAGCTTGCACAGAAGCGATACGCGCTAAAGTTGGTGATGATAGTGGTTTGAACGCTACCCTGAAATTTGATTGCGGTGATGACGGCGTGGTATTCGTTGATGCATTGGTGACGCCAAATACAGTCAGCAATGAAAACAAGGAAGCTGGCTGCACCATCACAATTTCACTGGAAAACCTGGCAGCCTTGCTGACCGGTCAATTGAACCCTATGAACGGTTTCATGATGGGCAAACTTAAAGTATCCGGCGACATGGGCGTGGCCATGCGCTTGCAGACTGTGGTGTAAGAACCAGTCTTACAGACAAGTTTTACAGAGCGGCATTTCCTTGGCGATAGCGAGGAAATGCCGTTTTATTTTGGACTTGCAATATTGCTGACCTTGCCGATATTACTGTTGTCAAACCAGTGACATGGCACTCAATGCCAGTGCCGACGTACCATCTGGATATAAGGCGTCATAGCAGCGTGTGCAACTGCTGCAAAAAAGGTGGGAGCGCTTGACGAATTTATAGCGCAGTATGAGCTGCAATTGCACTCCACTGCAATGGGGGCAATGCTCACGCATATGGCCTGCCGAGGGCGCATCCTCGGATTGAAAACCTTCTTCTAACATTACTCCTTCTATGACATCACGAGGGTCAAGCTGCATCAGTATAAAATCTGGTGCGCGGGCATTGCGCCTTTCTGAATAAGTGTCTTGCTGTTGGGAAAGTAGATGTGCACTGGCTGTCATCATGTTGAGCTCCTGAAAAGACTTCTGCCTCTGCTGAGTTATCAGGAGGGCAGGCTTTCAATCTAGTAAAATTCAAGCCTGAAGACAAGGTTGATAGCGAGAAAAAATGAATACGCCGGAAGTATTAGGGAATAAGGTATGGACTGTGACCATACAACCCCAGGGCTGGACTTGCGAAACTCAGCATGAGCTCAGCCTGCTGGAAGCCGCCTTGCTGGACGGTGTGCGTATCCCTAATTCATGCCGTAATGGCACCTGCCGCACCTGCATGTGCCAGATGCTGGCCGGGGAAATACACTACCAGATAGACTGGCCGGGCCTGAGCCTGGAAGAAAAGCAGGATGGCTGGATATTGCCCTGTGTCGCGCAGGCCTGCTCGGATGTGGTGCTGGATGTGCCAGCCGCAGTCAAAGTGTAGCGGCTGGCATCATTATTATTCAGCGTTACTGCATTGCCTGAGCTGCCCGTCCTTGCGATTCCAGCACGCAGTGCTGGCCTCAGGTACAGGGTGAGGCACGCCATCCTGATCTATTTTGGCCACACGGGTATCCCAGGCTTTGACACCCTTTTTATCGAGTTGCAGGCGTACGACCCAGCCACGGGTTTGCGGTTCATTGTCGAGCTCATCCATGACGAAATTACCGAGGCTGTATATGATGGGCCTGCCCTTGTAATGCTCTACATCCTGTATCACATGGGGGTGGCCACCTATGATGGCATCGGCGCCTGCATCTATCATCAGTCTCGCTAACTGGCGCTGTCTTTCGACAGCGAGTTTGTCATTTTCCCAGCCCCAGTGCATGAAGGGTATGACCAGATCGGCATGGTATTGCTGGCGTGCCTTACGTATGTCAAGTACGACTTGTTCATCTTCGCTCCAGGCCACACCTGCTGCCTGTGCTTCCGCTTCAAAGCTGCGCGGCATGTATTCGTTGTAGCCCAGCAGGGCAATGCGCAAGCCTTTCTTTTCTATGATCAGTGGTGTATGCGCTTCACGCAGATTATTGCCGCCGCCAAAGCGCTTGATCTGCTGCTGATCCAGCAAACCCAGCATTTCCTGGAAAGCCGCACGGCCAAAATCACCGGAATGATTATTCGCAATCGACACTGCATCAACATGCTGCTTCAGAGTAGCCAGGGTGCGGGGATGCGCGCGAAAGGTGAAATTCTTGTCGGCAGCATCACCCGTTGTGGCAACCACGCATTCGAGGTTGACGACGCGTATGTCAGTACTTTTGAATAATGTGGCAAAGGCAAAAAATGGGTCTTTGCCGTCGGCGATCATTTTGCCGGGTTTGCCATCAAGGACTACATCGCCGGCAAACAATATGCTGACGCTGTCGTCTTGCGCCATGGCTGTATGTGTGAACATGCCTGTCAGCGCAATAGCTACGAGCATATGACTTACGCATTTGAGCTTCATCATCATTGCACCTCCTGCAAGGTGCAGCGATACTGCAGCTCACGTTCTATGTCACCCGCATACACGGAGTTTTGTGGTGTCAGTGGGTTCTCTTTAGTGCTGACTTTGAAGGGAGGGCGGTAAGTCGCCTGATGGACGGGGACATCGCTGCGACGCGTCTGGAAATAAGCATACAGCTTGATGTAGTCTATCTGCTGCGCCTTGCCTACCATGACGGCTTTGAAGGTGAAGCGCTCGCCTATATCAGTGGTCTTCACATCATACGGGTCAGTGACTAACTGACTCTCTATGGTTTGCATGCTGCCAGCATAACTGACATAGCAACGCAAGAGCGGCTTGGCTGCGCAGGGCATGGTCATCATTAAAAGACTGCTGAATACAAAACAACTGCTTGCCATCCATCTTTCAACTGACCACATAGCTGCACCGCCCTTAATTAGTCGAGCGATGATTATCACAGGATTTATGCGTGCAGGGAAGCCGCTTTGTTTTGTTTTTTACATGGTCGCAGCGGCATCTATATATTTAATGCTGCTGCAACGATGCTCACTACTATTACTAATACTGCTTGCTGTCGGCAGCAAATGCCCAGTAACTCGCTGGCAAGGCAAAGCGCTCGCCATAGCTGGCCTGCAATTCTGCTGCGCGCTCAGCAAAGCGTGCCGTGCCGACGTGATTGACGAATTGCACCGCACCGCCAGTCCAGGCAGGGAAACCTATGCCAAAAATCGAACCTATATTGGCATCGCGTGACGATTCCAGTACGCCTTCATCAAGGCAGCGCAGGGCTTCTATCGCCTGCATGTACAAAAACCTGTCTTGCAAATCGACATAGGGCAGGCTGTGCCCGGCCTTGCCAAACAAGTTATTCAATTCCGGCCATAGATACTTCTTGCCGCCATCTACGGGATATTCATAAAAGCCCGCGCCTGCTGCTTTGCCTGCACGCTGATGCTGATCAATCATGGTATTGATGATCGCGGCAGATGCTGGTGCTTGCCAGCTTTGGCCTTCGGCTTCCAGATCGGCCCTGGTTTGCGCCGTGACATGGCGTGACAGACTCAGTGATACTTCATCCTGCATGGCCAGCGGCCCCACCGGCATGCCGACTGAGAGCGCAGCATTTTCTATAAGTGCTGCTGGCAAACCTTCTGCCAGCATGCTCAGGCCCTCGTTGACAAAACTGGCAAACACCCGGCTGGTGAAAAAGCCGCGGGAGTCATTGACGACGATGGGTGTCTTGCCTATTTGCAGTACATAGTCATAAGCGCGTGCCAGCGTCGCCTCACTGGTTTGTTTGCCCTTGATGATTTCCACCAGCTGCATTTTATCGACAGGCGAAAAGAAGTGTATGCCTATGAATCGTTCAGGATTCTTGACGGCTTTTGCCAGGCCGCTGATCGGCAGGGTAGAGGTATTACTGGCCATGATGCCATCTGCAGCCAGCATGCTTTCCGCCTCGCTGCTGACGCTGGCTTTCAGTTCACGGTTTTCAAACACGGCTTCGATGATGAGCTCGCATCCCTCAAAATCGCTGGCAGTGGCTGAAGGCAGTATCAGTGTCAACTGACCAGCCGCTTTTTCTGCGGACAGGCGTCCCTGCTCGATTTTTTTCTGCAGGCTATTGGCAATATTGGCCTTGCCCTGCACAGCTTTTTCCAGTGATTGCTCTTTCATCACCGTGACGATGCCGCGCGCCGCACTCACAGATGCGATGCCAGCGCCCATCATGCCCGCACCGATCACACCCAGCCTGCTGATTTTTGATTTCGGGATATCCCGTGGTCTGCTTTTGCCAGAGCTGACCTCCTGCATCTGGAAAAACAGGGTGCCTATCATGTTCTTGGCCACCTGGCTTGTTGCCAGATGCGTGAAATAGCGGCCCTCTATTTTGAGTGCGTTATCAAAATCAACTTGCGCACCTTCTACCATGGCTGCCAGTACGGCTTCTGGCGCAGGATAATTCCCACGGGTTCTTTCGCGCAGCATGGCAGGAGCTGCCATGATCATGGGCAGCAATTTGGCAGAACTGGGTATGCCGCCCGGCAATTTATAGTTGGCATCATCCCAGGCTTGTTGTGCTTGAGGATGGGCCAGTATCCAGGTGCGGGCTTGTTGCAGCATGTCGTCATGGCTGCTGGCCAGCGCGTGCACCAGGCCAGCCTTGACGGCTGCTGCGGGAGCAAGCTGCTTGCTTTCAACCAGATAAGGCATGGCTTCCTGCAAGCCCAGCATGCGTACCATACGCGCTACGCCACCTGCACCTGGCAACAAACCCAGTGACACTTCAGGAAAACCGATTTTGGCTTTGGGATGATCAAGGGCTACGCGGTAATGGCAGGCCAGCGCCAATTCCAGTCCGCCACCAAGAGCACTGCCATTGATGGCTGCAACGACTGGTTTTCCGAGTTTTTCCAGCCTGCGCAGCACAGCCTTGTTTTTCTCTACCATTTCCAGGCAGGTTTTTGCATCTTCTATGTTGACAAGTTCACGCAAATCGCCGCCAGCAAAAAAACTGTCTTTACCAGACGTCAGGATGACGCCGCTGAGTTGTTCTTTTTCTTCTTCCAGTCTGTTGACCGCAGATGCCAGGGCCGCGCGGAATACCGCATTCATGGTATTCACCGACAAACCAGGCATATCGATGCTGAGAGTGACTATCTGATGTTGGTCTTTGCTGTAATTGATCATGATGTCTGTTTCCCCAATTTTCTATACGCGCTCTATGATGGTGGCGATGCCCATGCCACCACCCACACACAGGGTGATAAGGCCGCGCTTTAACTGGCGCGCTTCCAGCTCATCGATCAGATTGCCAAGCAGCATGCAACCTGTGGCACCGAGTGGGTGACCCAGCGCAATCGAGCCGCCATTCACATTGACTTTTTCTTCCGGTACCTTGAGGTCTTTCATGAATTTCATGACTACCGCAGAAAATGCCTCATTGACTTCAAACAGGTCTATGTCTTCTATGCTTAGCCCGGCTTTGTTCAAGGCTTTCAGCGTTGCAGGGCCAGGGCCGGTCAGCATGATGGTCGGGTCAGTTCCTGTCACGGCAGACGCTACGATACGGGCACGTGGGTTCAGGCCCAGGCGTATGCCCATGGCGGCGCTGCCTATCAGTGCAAGCGCTGCACCATCGACAATGCCGGACGAGTTACCAGCAGTATGCACATGCTTGATACGTTCAATGTGGGGGTACTTGCGTATCGCGACGCTATCAAAGCCCATCTTGCCCGGCATCTCAAATGAAGCCTTGAGAGTAGCCAGCGCTGCCATGCTGGATTGTGGTTTAATGAATTCATCTTCAGCCAGTATCACCAGGCCATTCATGTCGCGCACAGGGCGCAGGGATTTAAAACGGCCCGCCGCCCGTGCTGCCGTGGCTTTTTCCTGCGAGCGCAGGGCAAAGGCATCGACATCCTCGCGGCTGAAGCCTTCCAGCGTGGCAATCAGGTCTGCACCTATGCCTTGCGGTAAAAAGTCAGTCTGCATGCTGGTTTGCGGGTCGGCTGCCCAGGCGCCACCATCTGATCCCATAGCCACGCGCGACATTGATTCAACACCACCTGCTACCACCAGGTCCTCCCAGCCCGAACGTACTTTTTGCGCGGCCAGGTTGACTGCTTCGAGGCCGGATGCGCAAAAGCGGTTCAGTTGCACGCCTGCGACCTGCCAGTCCCAGCCTGCCGCCAGGGCCGCCGTCTTGGCGATGTCTGCCCCTTGGTCGCCTATAGGGGTAACACAACCCAGCACGACATCATCAATCAGTGCAGTGTCCAGCGACAGGCGTTGCTGCATATCCTGCATCAGGCCAGACAATAAAGAGATGGGCTTGACGCTATGCAGCGAACCATCTCTCTTGCCTTTGCCACGCGGTGTGCGTGGCGCATCAAAAAGATAGGCTTCAGTCATATGTGTTCTCCTGTCTGGTTGGATCCTGGGTTGTTGCTGTAAGGTATCAACTGAGTCAATTTGTGGCGCAAGTGTATGATGATACAATTAATAAAGCAAATGCTTGATTAATTACTTTATTACTATTTTACTCACAGGATAGTAGGAAAAAGGCAATGACACAAAACATGATTAATAATTCAGAGTTTCAGAGCATGCTAAAAATGGTGATTGAGGAAAAAATTCCCTTCTGCCAATTGCTGGGCATGAAGCTCGACAGTTTTGACCCGGACGCTCCACGCCTGTCCATAGGCATGCGTGACGAATTGCTCGGCAATTTTGCCCAGGGCATGCTACATGGTGGCGTCATCGCGTCTGTGCTTGATAGCGTAGCGGGATTCGCCATCCTGCTAAAAATGGCGCAACACAACCCACAGGACGATGTCATTTCACAGATCAAGGAATTCGGCAAGATGAGTACCATAGACTTGCGCATCGACTATCTGCAACCTGGGCGCGGCAAGCATTTTGTCGCGGCTGCCGAAGTCACGCGACTGGGCAAGCGTGTCGCCAATGTCTTGATGGACTTGCGTAATGAGAAGGGGGACAGGATTGCGACTGGGGCCGCCGCCTTCATGTTGCATGGCCGCGCCTGATTGCCTTTCTGCCCGCTTGTACTAGGATGTAGATACAAACTACAACAAGGGGAGGCAGCATGAGCATACGTCTGGAAAAAGCCAATGGACTGGCTACCATCATTTTTGATAATCCCGATTGCATGAACGTCATGGGCGCAGCAGAGATTCGTGCCCTGAACCAGTTAACCGAATTGCTGGCAGAAGACCAAAGCATACGCGTTGTTATTATCCGTGCTGAGGGCAAGGTGTTTGGTGCGGGTGGTGACATCGCCAGCTTCAAGCCCGGTGACCCGGCATCCCCCGAAGCCATACGTGAAATTGGTGCCGAGCTGAACCAGGCAATATTGCGCCTGCATAAGCTGCCAGCCATCGTGATTGCCTCTGTGCACGGCGCAGTTGCCGGTGGCAGCATGGGTACCATGAATGCGGCTGATCTGGTGGTGGCGGCCAAAGGCACGCGCTTCAATATGGCTTATGCCAAGATAGGTGCCAGCCCGGATGTGGGCAATACCTGGTTCCTGCCGCGCCTCGTTGGTAACCGCAAGGCACTGGAATGGCTATTGTTTTCAGAAAATTTTGATGCTGAAGAGGCGTTGGCCTTTGGCCTGATCAACCTTGTCGTGCCGCCTGAACAATTGAAGGATGTCACAGAAAAGCTGGCAATGCGACTGTTACGTGGCCCGCAAGAAAGCTATGCCAGGATGAAGCGCCTGGTTTATCAGTCAGATGCGACCTCACTGGAGCAGCAGGTCAATGATGAAATCGAGGCTTTTGCCTCAGTCACAATGACATCGGACTTTGCCGAAGGTGTGTCTGCCTTCCTGGATAAACGCACCGCCCATTTTGGCTGCAAGCTTAATTAAGCGCGATTTTTTGGCAATTACAAGGATATATGACAGTTTTGTGACAGGTTTTGTGTCTAAAAACCGGTTTTCTCCTCTGAAACTGCAAGATAAATCGAGAGTGTAGTGTTTTATTTTACTTTTCCCCGAAATTCTGCGTATAATCGTTCAGTCGTTGAGATTCAAAGTGGTAGTGCAGTATCAGTCTGTCATTTCTTACTTGGTTGAAACGATCTATCGGGCATATGCCCACATTAACTGAAATAGGAAATTGTAATGGCAACAGGTATTGTTAAATGGTTCAATGATTCAAAAGGTTTCGGCTTCATCACTCCAGATGAAGGCGGTGAAGATCTGTTTGCTCATTTCTCCGCTATCCAATCTAACGGCTTCAAATCTTTGAAAGAAAACCAACGCGTTTCTTTCGAAGTAACTACAGGCCCTAAAGGCAAGCAAGCTTCTAACATCCAAGCAATCTAATTGCTGATTTGTTAGTCTGCTGATATCTGGTGTCATGCCAGATTTGCTCAAAAAATCCCCGGTTCTCCGGGGATTTTTTTTTTGCAAAAGCACAAAATTTTCTTTCACGAAAATTTGCAATTTTATTTATACTTGAGCTGTATTAGCCGTGCTAATGTTGTCTCTGATCAATACTCTTAATAAGAATTTTTTGTATTCTGGTTCCAAATCGGAACGTAAAAAAGGGGGAAGTGAAGATGTTCAATCTAACAATCAGACTAAGACTGATAGGTGCAATGGCTTTCATGGCAATCATGCTGATCATTGGCGGATTGATGGGAGTGTACGGCGTTCACAACAGCAATGCGGTCATCAAAGAGATTTTTTCCAATCAATTGCCGTCGGTAGAAGCAATGGGGCAATCCCGTGTTTTTCTCCTGCGAGCCCGCACTGCGGTCGACAGGGCAATCGCCCATCCCGAATTCCCGGATACAGCTGAAACCCTCAAGCGTTCAGAGGATTTTTTTAACCAGTCTGAAGCTTACTGGAAAAAATACCTGGCCTTGCCGCAAGATGCCGACGAAAAAAAGTTGTCTGATGAGGTTGCCGTCTTGCGTGACAATTACATCAAGACTGCGCACATGCCCATGTTCAACGCCATCAAGGCAGGCAACAAGGAAGAGGCCGACAACATCAATATGAAGCTTGTACCGCCAGCATTCACTGCTTACTCCGACAAAATGGCCAAGCTCAGTGAATACCAATTTACCGGTGCCGCCAATTCTTTAAAAGACAGCGAGACTGCATTCACTACCTTTTTATGGGTTGATATCCTGGGTGTGATTGGTGGTCTGGTTGCCGTATGTATCTCGGCTTATTATTTGCTGGCTGCTATTTCCAGCCCCTTGAAGCTGGCAATTGATCAGTTTGAAGCGATAGGCAATGGTGACCTGACCCAGCAACTGAAACCAACATCCCGTGATGAAATGGGACAACTGGTTTCTGCGCTTGAAAACATGCGTCAGAGTCTCATGCAAACTGTCACCATGGTACGGCAATCAAGCGGTTCTATCGCCGTCTCTTCAGAAGAAATTGCAACTGGCAATATGGATTTGTCCAGCCGCACTGAGCAGCAGGCTGCCAGCCTCGAAGAAACTGCTTCTTCCATGGAAGAGCTGACTTCGACAGTGCAGCAGAATGCCGACAATGCACGCCAGGCCAGCACCCTCGCATCGAGTGCTTCGGATGTTGCCAGCAAAGGTGGTCAGGTGGTCGGTGACGTCGTGCACACCATGTCTTCGATCAAGGACAGTTCCAAAAAGATCGTCGATATTATCGGTGTCATTGATGGCATTGCCTTTCAGACCAATATCCTGGCCTTGAATGCTGCGGTAGAGGCTGCACGTGCGGGTGAGCAGGGCCGTGGCTTTGCCGTGGTAGCGACTGAAGTGCGTAACCTCGCGCAGCGCTCGGCCAATGCAGCCAAGGAAATCAAGGCACTCATCAGTGATTCTGTTGATAAGGTCGAAGTTGGCTCGCGCCTGGTCGATGATGCGGGCAAGACCATGGACGAGATCGTGGTCTCCATCAAAAACGTCGCCGATATCATGGCAGAAATCACTTCTGCCAGTGCCGAACAAAGAGATGGTATCAACCAGGTTAGCCTGGCAATCAGCAAGATGGATGAAGCTACCCAGCAAAATGCTGCGCTGGTAGAGCAGGCCGCTGCCGCAGCCAGCAGCATGCGTGACCAGGCAAATAACCTGAACAATGCTGTGAGTATCTTCAAGATTGATGCAAACGATGCGGGCGGCAATAGCAGCAGGCCTGCAGTGCTTAGTCCTGCAAGGGCTGTCATCAGGGATAATCCTGTGACTAAGCGGTCTGCAGTCAAATCACTGCCTGCGGCAACTCCAACTGCGCCGAAAAAGACAGCCAAACCGGCCGCTTCAGCAGCGCAGGATGACTGGGAAGAGTTTTAATTCTCCGCAACCAGGGTTCAAACCTGAATGGCAAAAATCATGTTCAGGATTTTTGCCAGTAATCCGGCTGGCTGTAGGCGTGACGTAAAAAGTCAATGAAGGCACGTATGCGCAAGGGCAGGTGGCGGCGCTGGGCAAAGATCGCATAGATATCGTTGCCCGGCGCGTTGAATTCATCGAGCACTGTGACCAGCTTGCCTGATTCAATTTCTGATCCCACCTCCCACATCGAGCGCCAGGCCAGGCCTTTGCCTGACAAGGCCCAGTCATGCAAGACTTCTCCATCGTTGCAGACCATATTGCCTTCTACCTTCAGGGTCACATTTTTACCGTTCTGCCGAAAGGTCCAGCCACGCTGGCTGCCATCAGCGCTGAAAGCCAGGCAATTGTGTTTGCTGAGTTCATCCAGGGTTTGCGGTGTGCCATGGCGTTTGATGTAGGCGGGTGAGGCGACTACCACACGCTTGTTGTCCGCCAGCTTCACGCCTATGAGGTTGGAGTCAGTCAGTGCGGCTATGCGTATTGCGACGTCTATGCCTTCGCCGATCAAATCCACTACCCGGTCATTCAGACTCAGCGTCAGCTTCACATCGCGGTGTTCACTTAAAAAAGAGGGCATCAGTGGCGCCACATGCTGGCGGCCAAAACCGGCAGGGGCTGAAATCGTCAGCGTGCCGCTGGCACGGGCGCTGCGTTCAGATACTGCGCCTTCGGCATCTTGCAGATCAGCCAGTATGCGCTGGCAATCTTCGAGGAAGGCTTCGCCCTCATTGGTTAGCGCCAGCTTGCGGGTCGTGCGTTGCAAGAGTTTGACACCCAGGCGTTCTTCGAGTGCATCAAGACGGCGGCCTATCATGGCAGGGGCCACGCCTTCAGCACGGGCGGCTGCAGACAGGCTGCCTCTGGTTGCCACTTCTGCAAAAGTGGAGATTTGTTTAAACTGATCCATGAGAACCTGGCTTCTTACCTCTTCATTTGCAACTAAAATGAAAAGATGTAGTGATGAAATTCGATGATTATAGTATTTTATATTGAATATACTGCTTTCATGATGTTTGCCATTTAATTTTTCACATCCAGGCCAGTCTCACATTCAGCGCAATCAATAAAACCATGACCATTTCCGCCATTGCCTTTGATGCCTACGGTACCCTGTTCGATGTGTATTCCATCAGCGAACTGGCAGACAAGCTTTTTCCCGGTAAGGGCAGGGCACTGGCAGAGTTGTGGCGCGACAAGCAGATTGAATACACCCGCCTGCGTACCATGTGCAGCATGTACAAGCCATTCTGGGAAGTCACCCAGGACGCGTTGATATTTTGCTGCCAGAAGCTGGATCTGGATTTGACGCTGGATGCACAAAACAGCCTGATGGGGCAGTATGCACGGCTGAAAGCTTTTCCTGAAAATCTGTCCGTCCTGCAAGCCTTGCAGGCACAAGACATGAAAATGTCGATTTTATCGAATGGTAATCTGCACATGCTACAGTCGGCTGTCGATGCCGCTGGCATGCAGGGTATATTCAGCCACTTGCTGTCGGTCGAAGTCGTCAAGAAATTCAAGACCGCACCTGAAGCCTATCAAATGGCACCTGATGTATTTGGTGTGCCAGCAAAAAATATTTTGTTTGTATCCAGCAATTGCTGGGATGCCTGTTGTGCTACCTGGTTTGGTTACACCACCTTCTGGGTTAACCGGCAAAATGCGCCGCTGGAACAACTGGGCGTGACGCCGCACGGTGTAGGGCACACGCTGCAAGACCTGATTCCCTTTATCGCAAAACATCGCAACTGATTTCGTTTTAATTCATTTTTGGAGACTACAATGACACAACTGACTTTACCTGAAGGCATGCAAATCAGCGGCGAAATCAAGCCAGGCTTTGCCGAGATTTTGACACCAGAAGCCCTGGCTCTGGTTGCCAAACTGAGCCGCGCTTTTGAGCCACGCCGTCAGGAATTGCTGGCTGCCCGCGTAGAGCGTGCGAAACGCCTGGATGCCGGTGAAACACCAGACTTCTTGCCAGAAACCCTGCATATCCGCGAAGGTGACTGGAAGATCGCACCTATCCCCAAGGCACTGGAATGCCGCCGTGTAGAAATCACCGGCCCGGTAGAACGCAAGATGGTCATCAACGCCTTTAACTCTGGCGCTGATAGCTATATGACAGACTTTGAAGATTCCAATACGCCAAACTGGGATAACCAGATCACAGGTCAGATCAATATGCGCGACGCTGTGCGCCGCACTATCAGCCTGGAACAAAACGGTAAATCCTACAAACTGAACGACAAGATCGCCACTCTGGTCGTGCGCCCACGTGGCTGGCATCTCGATGAAAAACATGTGCTCGTCGATGGCAAGCGCATCTCTGGCGGCATTTTTGATTTTGCCCTGTTTCTGTTCCATAACGCCAAAGAACAACTGGCACGCGGCGCTGGCCCTTACTTCTATCTGCCTAAGATGGAATCCCACCTGGAAGCGCGTCTGTGGAACGATATCTTCGTCATGGCACAGAATGAAATCGGCCTGGCACAGGGCACTATCAAGGCCACAGTGCTCATCGAAACCATCGTCGCTGCCTTCGAAATGGATGAGATTCTGTATGAACTGCGTGAGCATAGCTCAGGCCTGAACGCTGGTCGCTGGGATTACATCTTCTCTTGTATCAAAAAATTCAAGAACGACAAAGACTTCTGCCTGGCAGATCGCGCCAAGGTCACGATGACTGCGCCTTTCATGCGTTCTTATGCTTTGCTGTTGCTGAAAACCTGCCACAAGCGCAATGCACCAGCGATAGGCGGCATGGCGGCACTGATCCCGATCAAGAACGATCCTGAGAAAAATGACATCGCCATGGGTGGCGTGCGTACTGACAAAGCCCGCGATGCGACAGATGGTTACGATGGTGGCTGGGTAGCGCATCCAGGTCTGGTAGAACTGGCGATGACAGAGTTCAAAAAGGTATTGGGTGACGCCCCTAACCAGATTTCCAAACAGCGCCCTGATATCGAAGTTAGTGCCAAGGACTTGCTGAACTTCCAGCCAGAAACACCGATCACCGAAGCTGGCCTGCGTTACAACATCAACGTCGGTATTCATTACCTCGGCGCATGGCTGGCTGGCAATGGTTGCGTGCCTATCCATAACCTCATGGAAGATGCTGCAACTGCAGAAATCAGCCGTTCACAAGTCTGGCAATGGATACGCTCTGTCAAGGGCAATCTGGAAGACGGCCGCAAAGTCACTGCCGACATGGTGCGTGCCATGATCCCGGAAGAGCTGGCCAAGGTTAAAGAAGTGGCTGGTACAGGCCCTACCTATGACCGCGCAGCGCAAATATTTGAAGAGATGTCAACGTCAGAAGACTTTGCAGAATTCCTGACTTTGCCTTTGTACGAAGAAATTTAATGTTGCAGGCAAGCATTGGCTGGCACGCGGTGGCTTGTCAGCTTACGCATTAAAGCCAAACTTTAAGTCATCTATGAATTTTGACTTGAACAGGTAGTAGGCCTTTGTAAATGCCATAGAAGTGAAAAAGCGAGCTCGAATTTAGCTCGCTTTTTTTTCGTCTTTTTTTGGGGTTTTTTTCAGACATATTTCAATGTTTGAAAAACATGTTTAATTAATCAGTTGATTTCTCGAAAAATTAATAATTCATCATAAATATTTAACAATATGGCAATGTAAGTTTGTTATATTGTTCCTCACTATGCGGGCAAGATTTTTAATCCTGCCGCATGGAAAACCGGGCAACCCATACCTTAGAAAAGTGAGTGAAAAAATGAAACAATATGGTGCTGAATTTTTGGGAACATTCTGGCTGGTACTTGGCGGCTGCGGCAGTGCGGTGCTGGCAGCGGCTTTCCCTGGTGTGGGCATAGGCTTGCACGGCGTGTCGCTGGCTTTTGGTTTGACTGTGCTGACCATGGCTTTTGCTATAGGCCATATCTCTGGCTGTCATCTTAATCCCGCAGTCTCTATCGGCTTGTGGGCAGGTGGCCGTTTTCCTGCCAACAAATTGCTGCCTTACATCGTCGCCCAGGTATTGGGCGGTATCGTTGCCGGTGGTGTCTTGTACCTGATTGCCAGTGGCAAAGCAGGTTTTGACGTGTCTGGTGGTTTTGCGTCCAACGGTTTTGCTGAACACTCGCCTGGCGGTTATTCCATGGTGGCTGCTCTGGTGACTGAGGTTGTCATGACGATGATGTTTCTGGTCATCATCCTTGGCGCGACCGACAGCCGCGCACCACAAGGTTTTGCACCTATCGCTATTGGCCTGGGTTTGACGCTGATACATCTGATCAGCATTCCTGTCACCAATACCTCGGTCAATCCTGCACGTAGTACAGGCGTGGCCATCTATGTTGGCGGCTGGGCTTTGCAGCAATTGTGGCTGTTCTGGCTTGCACCTATCGTTGGTGCTGTGCTGGGTGCTGTCAGCTATAAGGCGATTGCTGGTGAGGCGAGATAAACAGATTGCAGGGCAGGGTAGTACCGCGCAAGGTAATGCATAAGCACTGAAGGCTCGTAAATACGATGCAAAATTGACGGATGTCACGCACCTGAAAATCTGGCATGGTATCCTCGGGCCTTCCCTGTCTTTTATGCATATCATGCCCAGTCACCTCATCAATTCCGACGACGTTATTTCCGCGACCGCAGCCTGGCTGGACAAAGCCGTCATCGGTTTGAATCTCTGTCCTTTTGCCAAGGCTGTGCAGGTCAAGCAGCAGGTGCGCTATGTCGTCAGTGAAGCGAAGACGCCAGAAGCCTTGCTGGAAGACCTGGAGCGTGAACTCGAATTACTGGCCGAAGCCAATCCCGAGAAAATAGAAACCACCTTGCTGATCCACCCACTGGCATTGAACGATTTTCTGGACTTCAATGATTTTCTGGATGTCGCCGATGGCATGCTGGAAGAAATGGAACTCGACGGCATCCTGCAGGTTGCCAGCTTTCACCCTGACTATCAGTTTGCCGATACCGAGCAGGACGATATAGAAAACTATACCAATCGCTCGCCATACCCAACGCTGCATCTGTTGCGCGAAGAAAGCATAGACAAGGCGGTAGAAGCCTTCCCAGAAGCCGAGCAAATCTATGAAAAGAATATGGAAACCATGCGTGAGCTTGGTCATGAAGGCTGGCGTCGCCTGTTTTCCAATTATGCTAAAAAGTAAGTAAAGAAAGTGAGCAACTTAAGCCCGGTTGACGAATGCAGATCAATCGAATTCTTATATCGATATGTGAATAAGTAATTTGCGATCTGCATAAGGCTGACAATTGCTCGGCATACTATAAAATCAATATACTGGCAGGGGTATGTTGGCGTAAGTGATTGATTCAAAATAGAAAAATTGGAATATTTTATATAATTATTTCTATTGTCCCTGCCGCCTCCAAAAAACAGCCGCAAATTCCAGGGCCAGCTTAAGCCTGGCAGATCCCATTTCCTTGCAAATCCCATGCCTTAATAACCACGCTTCTGTAGAAAATTTGCTTTTGGCAATTGCTGAGCAAGTGTTTCTTCTGATTTTCTGCTGACAAGTGCCTTGTTATTTTGCAGAGCAACATGTACAGTAAGAGGCTGATTTTCCGCATTTTTCACCCTTTGGTCTTCTATCTCAGTTTCTATCTCAGTTTCTATATCTATGGCTTTAATCGTCCACAAATACGGCGGTACTTCGATGGGTTCGACAGAACGCATCAAGAACGTCGCCAAGCGCGTCGCCAAATGGCATGATGCCGGTCACCAGATAGTCGTGGTGCCTTCAGCAATGTCTGGTGAAACAAATCGTATCATCGGCCTGGCAAAAGAAATTTCTGCCCAGCCTGATCCCCGTGAACTTGACATGATTGCCTCTACCGGCGAACAAGTCTCAGTCGGTTTGCTGGCCATTGCCCTGCAGGCGATAGGCAAACAAGCCGTGTCCTATGCAGGCTGGCAAGTTGCCATCAAGACCGATTCTGCCCATACCAAGGCCAGGATCGCCTCGATTGATGAAGCCAAGGTCAAGGCTGATCTCGATGCCGGCAAGATCGTCATCATCACCGGCTTCCAGGGTGTCGATGAACTGGGCAATATCACGACCCTGGGTCGTGGCGGCTCTGATACGTCTGCCGTGGCTGTTGCCGCAGCACTCAAGGCGCAAGAATGCCTGATTTATACTGACGTCGATGGTGTCTATACGACCGATCCGCGCGTGGTATCTGATGCGCGTCGCCTGAATACCGTTACCTTTGAAGAAATGCTGGAAATGGCATCGCTGGGTTCCAAAGTCCTGCAAATCCGCTCCGTCGAATTTGCCGGTAACTACCGCATGCCTACCCGCGTTCTCTCATCATTGACCGACCCATTAATACCGCTGGAAGAAGAAGCGAATTCCGGCACTCTGATTTCGTTTGAGGAAGATACACACATGGAACAAGCTACCATCACCGGCATCGCGTTTAACCGTGATGAAGCAAAAATCACCGTCCTGGGTGTACCAGACAGACCAGGCATCGCCTATCAAATCCTGGGCCCGGTTGCTGATGCCAATATCGAAGTCGATATGATCATCCAGAACCAGTCTGTCGAAGGCAAGACCGACTTTACCTTCACCGTACCACGCGGCGAATACACCAAGGCCATGGACGTGCTGGAAAACAGCGTCAAGGCCCATATCGGCGCTGGCAGCATTGTCGGTGACTCCAAGGTCTCCAAGGTCTCGGTCGTTGGCGTAGGCATGCGCAGCCACGTTGGTATCGCTTCCCAGATGTTCCGCACCTTGTCAGAAGAGAGCATCAATATCCAGATGATCTCCACTTCAGAAATCAAGATATCGGTCCTGATTGATGAAAAATACATGGAACTGGCGGTCCGCTCCCTGCATAAAGCATTCGGTCTGGAAAGCGCTTAAAATTTTTTCTGGCCTGACTGTTGACCAAAGTCATACAAGCAGCTATTATCACGGTCTCAATTGCAGCTGAGTTTAGCGGCTGCAATAGTGTGGAGATGTGGCCGAGTGGCCGAAGGCACTTCCCTGCTAAGGAAGCATTTGGGGTAACCTGAATCGTGAGTTCGAATCTCACCATCTCCGCCAGTAACACGTAAGAAGGGGTTAAGTCTATTAAGGTTTAACCTCTTTTTCCTTTTGTAATCAACGGTTTAACGTCGTTTTGTGCAATTTGGCGTAATCTATTGTAAATATAGATAAGTAGGTAGAATGTAGGTAAGATAAAAAATTTACCTACTTTCCGCGATGGCTCTTACCGTTAAACAAATTGATGCAGCAAAGCCCAAAGACAAGCCATACAAAATCCGCGATATAGAGGGCCTATACCTCTATGCGTCGACGGCTGGCTCCAAACATGGAAGTGCGATTGCGATTGCGATGTCGCTGGAAAGCGCACGACCATCACGTATGGCAAATATCCCGAAGTCTCCCTGGCTGATGCAAGGCTAAAGAATCTCGAACGGAAAAAAGCACCGGCAGAAATAAAAAACAAAATACCTTTGTTTAAAGAGGTGGCCCGGCAATGGCTCGATAACAAAGTGCCGTCACTTTCCAATAGCAAGCACCAGCACCAGACCATCACGTCCCTGGAACAGATCATTGCGAAAATAGGTAATCTGCCTGTTGATAAAATACCTCGCACTACATTCGTTCAGGCTTTGCAAGACTTCGCAGATACGCCAGAAAGCGCTAGGCGATTGGCTGGCCGGGTAACTATGGTGATGGATTACGCAATGGACCTGGGCTACTTAGAGCAGCATTCAGCAAGCAATTTAACTAGAGTACTGCCGTCGATCCGTGCGCGGCGTCACATGGCCTGCATTGAACTCAGTGATGATTGGAGTATTTGGCAGTGACTTGTAGTTTGTTGCATGTACCGGACTAGTGTGACCAATAAATCCATTGAAGTCTGACCAGCTATTCTGTTAAACGCTGACCAGTTCGCGAGCGCCTGGATAGTATTTGCTATCTCTTGAGCGTCCTGCACATCCCTAATTGTGACGGTTCGGTGAGAATTGGGATTTCCACATGACCCAATCGCGCCAGCGAAAAGATTTGCAAGTGCAACCTCCTCTGACGCCGGTACGGACTGATCCGTGAGCGCGCCAGTTTGTCCAAACTAGTTGTGCATAAGCTCAATGCCGATAGGCCAAAAAAATATAAGAAAATGGCTGGTTGCGGAATGTCTAGTCCTGCGCATCTATTCGTATTTGTTGCGTAGGTAACCTGAGTAGCGCAAGTAAACCCAAATACTGTCAAACTTGTTTTTTCAGTGCGCACTGGTAAAGATCGCACATTTCAAGGGCGTACTTACGCCCTTTCAATCATCATATTGTAGTGCGGCAAATGGTTCGTTTCCTCGAATATTCTCTTGAATATCTCAAGCTGTGCCTTAATGACGTCATCGCCAAACGAATAATGCACGTCGTCGTGCGAATAGTGTGAGCCATCATTGACCCACGAGAGGAGAGAGCGACACACGATCTTGTCCTGGCCTTCGAACTTTTCGCACAAATCGTCGAAATCGATTCCTCCAAGAATTTTGAAGTAATGCTCCAAGATCCTGCGCATCGAGTTCTGGATGGTCAATGGGTTCGGCACTTCCCTGGCAATCTCCTTCCAGAGCAAATCGTATGACGTGTTAATGGGATTCTTGTCATGAAATTCTATGTGCGGGCCTGCGGCGTCTTTGCGTACAACCCAATATGTCGGCTTCAGCGATTTCTGGGCATCTTTGCCAGTTTTGATCTTATCTTTTCCTTTGGGTTGAACGGCGTTGAAACAAACCTCTTTGTGGAAATACACGTTGTGCGTCAAGATGAATATTTGTTTGACCTGCCCTCGGTTGTTTCTCATGTCATCGAAGAGCGTTCGAATAAGACTGCTGACGATGAATAGCACCTCGCTGTCCAGACTGGACACGGGATCGTCGAATACCACCACCCGATCAGCGTGATACCATTCTCGCTATCGCTGCCCTTGATTAACTGGTAAAAGTAGAGGAATGTGACGAACGACTTCTCTCCATCGCTGAGTGAGTTGCGCGCGTCTTTGCCGTCTTGGCGCACCAACTTGTAGCGAGGTCCTTCGTCGACTTTCGCCAGTGAAAACGTCTTGAAGCCAAAGGATTTAAGCATACCATTGATGGAGTCGACGGTTGGCTGAACGCTGATAGCAGCTCGTTCCAACGTGCCCAGCTCGACCTCCAGCGCAGTCTTAGTCACGCCGGCATCCTGTATCTTCTGGCTCAAACTCTCAATAGCGGCATCGAGCGCTTTTCTATCCTTGAGATAGTTGGACAAATCGTCTTTGAGGTCGACGTTGAGGAGGTGGCGCCAAACTTCGTTGGTAAGCTTCGTTTTCTCGGTGGCCAGGTTGGTCACGATACGATTGTGCTCAGCGACGGCTTGATTCGCCTCCTTGATGAGCGTGGTTGCAGCAGCCAACGGTGCCGCGATGGATTCCAAAGTCTGGGTCGAACTGGGTTCTTTGCGCTTATTGGCAAGGATCAGGGCGTTGGCCCTTAACTTCGCTTCAATCGTTGCCTGCTCGGCTTCGAACGCTACCCTATCGAGGAAACTGCAATTGGCATCGAGCGCCGACTGCAGCCGTGCCAACATCGTCTTTGATTTTGCTTCGTAGCTGGTCTGCAAGTCGGTGATTGCAGCGGTGTCTAGCTCGAACGTCTCGTCGAAATATGCCGACAAGGTTTTCTCGAAGTCCATCGGAACCGGCTGTTGGCAGAATGGGCAGTTCGGCGCGCTTTCATTCAAAAACCCCTGACCTTCCTTCACCCAGTCGCTGTGCCCCAGGCGATGGATCATCGCTGCGATATTGACGTCAGCCTTCCCGACGACTTTTTTGCGCAAGATCTCGCTGGCTTCTAAACCCACCAAATCGGCAGTGCCCAGTTCTTGAATGGTTTGCTCGATTTGAGGAGGTGGGCCGAAGACGGTCTTTGCGCGTTCCATCAGCTCCTCCAGGGGACGCGACTCGGATTGGTTAGAAACCAATTGATCGAGTATCTTGTCTTTGAATTTGGCGCGCGAGTCCCTAACACCGGTGAACGCTACCTTGAACACTTCGTCGTACTTTTGCTTCCATACCCAACATTGGCCCTCAAACGTGGATATAAGCTTATCAAGATCATCGTATTTCCCAGTTTTCACTTGGGGGCCGTTGTTCTTGCTACCGATATTGCCATTGCTTCCGAGGCTTCTCTTGAGCTTAGCCATTTCTTCGTCGATTTCTTGCACTTCCGCTTTTTTAGCTGCGATCGCTGCCTCGTTGACAATCCCATCGTTCCCGAGCGTAAAAATCCCCTTTAAATCACTAGATGCGTTGAAATTAGTATCAACGAAATCGCGGTTGTAGACCAGTGTCCGCAACGGAGCGCCATCATTCCATGTGACGGCGCAGTGCTCATAGCCTGGCTGCTGGGTCAAGGCCCTGCTAATGGTGGTTTTGCCGGCGCCATTGGCACCGAAAACGAAATTGAGGTGCCCCAAACCGTCCATGGTTTGAGGTCCTGTGTACGTCGCAACATTGGCAATCTTGATGGATTCAATCATAACGACTTTCCCAAGAAACATCTCATACTGTAGCTAAGGAACATCTGATTAAGTTCTAATTTCCATCAATTACAAAATCATGTTCCAGTCAAAGCATAAAACGTGCTGCTGAACATGATTTTCATCAAGAATTGGGGAGTTGTATCCCCAACTTCTTCAGT
>NZ_JBMPPK010000017.1:0-164900 GCF_049339405.1 Undibacterium sp. Tian12W | reverse complement strand
ATAGCTAATCGGTACCACCCCTTCCCATCCCGAACAGGACCGTGAAACGATTACGCGCCAATGATAGTGCTGCAACCAGTGTGAAAGTAGGTTATCGTCAGGCTTTTATTCCGCATACCCCCACTCAAGCAATTGAGTGGGGGTTTTGCTTTTAAGTGAGAATAGTCGATTTTGTAAGTGGTTTCGCAGAAATTAGCGAAATAACAGATGAAAAGACTAGACAAGAAGCATGATTGTGAAGTATAATTTTGCTTCTGTTGATGTGGTGACACACATCAAGTTTATCTGACTAGGCAAGAATATGGGTGCTTAGCTCAGTTGGTAGAGCGGCGCCCTTACAAGGCGTAGGTCGGGAGTTCGAGCCTCTCAGCACCCACCACAGATAAACAGAAAGAACGGTTAAGTAGTTTCGGAGTGGTAGTTCAGTTGGTTAGAATACCGGCCTGTCACGCCGGGGGTCGCGGGTTCGAGCCCCGTCCGCTCCGCCAGTTTCAAGAAAAAAGACAAGCGATGCTTGTCTTTTTTTTCGTCTGCATTTTCCTCCAGTCCAGGCAAGGATCTACCTTGATCCACGAACGCCGCTGCAAGCGCCTGCACGGTAGCCTCCTGCCTCAGTAGAGCGCCGGTTTTAGTTTTTATGTTGAATATCGGCATACCAATGCAAGGGCTTGAACTACTCCAATACTTCATCAACAGTAATGGGGATGCTAGTAGCCAGCCGTCAGGTTATGAAAGAATTAGCCGAAACTTCGTCGCTCCAGCGCAGGCTGGAGCCTGGAGTCCTTGGTTAATGCGCCGTGTGGCGTGACTAAGAGACCGATTGAGCGATGGTAAAACGGTGCGCACGGCGCACCCTACTACAGCGAGGAAGCGCTGCGATCTAGAAATAAAATAAGTAACCCAAACAACATAGTAAAAGCAGAGAGCACGTGTCGTTCTATTTCCGTTTATTTGAGTAACGAAGTCTGCTTGCAAGCAGTTTTTCCTGCCCCCGTACCTCTGTATTGATAGGTCTTCGGCCTATAGTAAATGCTGCGCACAAAACAAAACCCCCGCCCAATTACTTGAGCAGGGGTTTCCGGGACAAAAGGCGTCAGATCATCAAGCAGCCTGAGCGCTATCCATCTCACCATCTAAAGCAAACACCACATCGCTGAGCAAACTGGCCAGCTCGGCAGTCATCAGTACAAAGTCTGCATCAAAGCGTTCTTCTTCATTACTACCCTTGTCCTTGCTTTCATCAAGCACATCCAGCGGTTTGATGCGCTTGATCGTCAATGTGTCGGTCAGGACAAAGCTGACTTTGTCATCCCAGGTCAGGGCCAGCTTGGTGCATTGTTTGCCAGCGGTAATATGCTTCTGGATATCGTCCGGTTCCAGCGTGTAGCGTACGTAGCGCACGGTGGCTTTGTCTTCGGTGGAAGACTTGAGTTCGGTATCCTGGTCTATGGTGAAGCCCTTCGGCGCTTCATTGCCAGCCAGCCAGCCTGTCATGGCTGCTTGTGGTGAAGTCTTGGTACGCAAGCCTTCGAGTGGCAGCTTGTCGCAGCATTTCAGCAAAAGCTTGATGACTTCATCAGCCTTGGATGGGCTGGATGCATCGATAACCAGCCAGCGGTTCACCGGGTCTATCCACACATTGGTATTGCGCTTGACGCCAAAGGCGCGTGGCAACAATTCTTCAGTGATGCGTTCTTTCAGGTCTTTCATGGCTTTGCGGCCAGGTGCGAAACCTTGTTCTTCTTCTATTTCCAGCGCGCGTGCCTTGGTGACCTGGTTGATGACGCTGGAGGGCAGCAATTTCTTTTCTGTTGCCAGCGAAATCAGGAATTGTTGATTGACGCTATGTACCAGTTGGTCATTATTGCGTGGCGGTGCCCAGCCCTGGCTTTGCATCTCATTCGAAGCACATTGTGAAAACGCAATGCGTGACAATTGGGCATGCAACTCCTCGGCAGTGATCTTCCAGGGAGTTGTCAGACGAAAAACTTGCAGATTCTTGAACCACATAGCGTATCCAGACGAAGAAAACCTAGCATTCTACACGTCTGCGCTGGGCCACTCACGACCAAAAACACCTCTTTCGCGGCAAGAACTAACGCTTCGTCGCTTTCTGGCATACATAGCAGTTCAGCTTTGCAATACTTCTTACATCGCAGCAAAACAAACCAGCGAAATAACGCTAAACCCCACTAAACAGTATTCAAGGAGATCATCATGTTGAACCAAATCATCAGCGGCACACCAATGTATGTATGGGCAATTCTGGGCTTTCTGGCATTTCGCGGCATCAAAGCAAGTGTTGATCGCGAACTGACAGTCAGGGCAGTGATCATCATTCCTCTGGTCATGCTGGCCTTGTCGGTGCAAGGCATATTGTCCGGTTTCGGTGCTGATCCTCTGGTACTGGCAGCGTGGCTGGCAACGATGACAGCCGGTGCGGCAGTGTCCTGGAATATGGTCAGCGACAAGAACGTGCGTATCCTGGCTGACAAAGGCACCGTGTTTTACCGTGGTAGCTGGGGCCCGCTGGTCATGATGATGTCCATTTTTGTCATGAAGTATGTTGTCAATGTGGCTTTGCACGTAAATCCTTCCCTGCATAGCAACATGTTGTTCGCTGTTATCAGCACTGCATTGTTCGGCCTGTTCAACGGTTTGTTCCTTGGCAAAATGCTGCGCGTCCTGATCATGTACAAACAAGCAATGTCTTCCAGCGCAGTATTTACCCGCTCTGCTACGGTTTAAAACGCAATCGGCTAGCAAAAGCAGGAGGATGAGTAGTAATTCGTAACAAGAAGATGCAAGATTCGCTTGCGGCATCTCAGACAGGGGCAGGGTGAGACAGTATAATGTCCCCTGTCCTTATTTTATTTATTGTCAAAATACAATAAAAATTGCGTGCCATGCTAGCTGAACAAAAACAAGAATTACTGAAACTATTCCAGAATGCGGTTGAACCTATCTTGGCCGGTTCCGAGCTCAAGCCCACGATAGCACTGGAGCGCCCGCGTGATCCTTCCCATGGTGATGCAGCTTGCAATATCGCCATGCAGATCGCCAAACCGTTGCGCAAGAATCCACGCGAACTGGCACAGGCCATCGTTGCAGCAGTAGAAGCACAAGACAGTCCGCTGGTTGCCAGTGTGGAAATCGCTGGTCCTGGCTTTATCAATATCCGTCTTGCTGCTGCGGCCAAGCAGGCAGTGGTCACGACAGTATTGCAAAAAGGCGCAGAATTTGGCAAAAGCCAGCGTGGTGCTGGTGAAAAAGTGGTGGTCGAATTTGTTTCTGCCAACCCTACTGGCCCTCTGCACGTAGGCCATGGCCGCCAGGGCGCATTGGGTGATGCCCTGTCTGCCTTGCTGGATGCGCAGGGTTATGATGTCAGCCGCGAGTTTTACTATAACGACGCCGGTGTACAGATTAATAATCTGGCTTTGTCAGTACAGGCGCGCGCCAAAGGCTTTGCTCCTGGTGAGGCTGGCTGGCCAGAGTCTGCCTATAACGGCGACTATATCGCCGATATCGCACAAGACTTTTTGGCGAAAAAGACAGTCTCTGCGGGCGATTGCGCACCTGTCACAGCCAGTGGTGATGTCGATGATATTGAATCCATAAGGCATTTCAGCGTGACCTATCTGCGCCGTGAGCAGGACGCAGATTTACTAGCCTTTGGCGTCAGGTTTGATAATTACTATCTTGAAACTTCGCTGTACAAAGACAACAAGGTCGAGACCACAGTTGCCGCCCTGAAGGCCGCTGGCAAAACCTATGAGCAGGAAGGCGCGCTGTGGCTGCGTACGACCGACTATGGTGATGACAAAGACCGCGTCATGAAAAAGTCAGATGGTACTTACACCTATTTCGTGCCGGACGTCGCTTATCACGTCACCAAATGGGAACGTGGTTACCGCAAGGCCATCAATATCCAGGGCAGTGACCATCATGGCACGATAGCCCGGGTACGTGGCGGCCTGCAGGCTTTGAATGTAGGCATACCGCAAGGCTATCCTGACTACATACTGCATAAGATGGTGACCGTCATGAAGGATGGTGCCGAGGTCAAGATATCCAAGCGTGCCGGTTCTTATGTGACCGTGCGCGATCTGATTGAATGGTCCGGTGGTGGCGACGAGCAGCGTGGCCGTGATGCCGTGCGCTTTTTCCTGATTTCGCGCAAGGCGGATACAGAATTTGTGTTCGATGTCGATGTCGCTCTGGCACGCTCTGAACAAAACCCGGTATTTTATGTGCAATATGCCCATGCACGGATTTGTCGCATGCTGGAACAATTCTCCACTGACGAAACAGCCTATGGAGCGTTCACTTCCGTTGATTTGTCGCCGCTGACAGCACCAAGTGAAGCCAGTTTGCTGACGAAGTTGGCAGAATACCCAGAGGTTCTTGAAAAAGCACTCGACGAACTGGGGCCGCATCAGGTGGCGTTTTACTTGCGCGAACTGGCTGGTGAATTGCACAGTTATTATTTCGCCGAAAAAGTCCTGGTTGAAGATGAAGCCATCAAGCTGGCCAGACTGGCACTGGTACTGGCAACCCGTCAGGTCTTGCGCAATGGTCTGGCACTGATCGGTGTTTCAGCACCAACACAAATGTAAATTTATTGCCTCATCAAGCTAACAAAACACGTCGGAGACGCATGAAATCTCAACAGAACGCCCCAAAACAAAAGAATAGCCAGCGCGGCAGTACCCTGACTGGCATCATCATCGGCCTGGTAATCGGTCTGGCTATTGCAGTGGGCGTGGCCATGGTGATTACCAAGTCATCGACGCCATTCACCAATAAAAATGGTAAATCGGACAAGGCGGATATTCCCCTGACGCAGTTGCAGGACCCTAACAAGCCTCTGTATGGCAACAAGGATGCTGCCAAAGAAGCCAATAAGGAACTGACTGCCAGCAAACCGGCAGAAACAGTAGCGCCGCCAGTTAAACCCGTAGAAGTCAAACCGCCAGAAAAAACGGCAGCAGAAAAAGCCGCCGAAAAAGCAGAGAGGGCAGAAGCTGCCGCTGCAGCCAAGGCCGACAATGCTGACGAAAAATATATTTACTTTTTGCAGGTTGGTGCGTTTAAGGAACAGGTGGCAGCAGAAAACAGCCGCGCCAAACTCGCACTGATCGGTTTTGAAGCTCGTATTGTGGAAAAAAACTCAGACGCCGGCACCATGTACCATGTCCGTCTTGGCCCGTATGCGCAACTCGAAACAATGAACCGTACCCGTGCCCGCTTGTCAGAGAATAGTGTGGATGTTGCCGTGGTCCGCACAGTCAAGTAACAGACCGGTAAGTAATCAACGTGCAATGAGCGTGCAATAAGCGTACAAAAAGCGATTAATAAAGGAAACGTGATGCAATTCTTCAGTCAAATCAAACGCCGCGTGGTCATGCTGGCTGGCCTGTCTCTCGTGGTTGGTGCCGTCAATGCCAGCCCGACTGCTCCTCAGCCTGGTGTCGAATATCAGGTCTTGAAACGTCCCCAGCCTGTTGATAGTGGCAAGAAAATTGAAGTCATTGAATTCTTTGGCTATTTTTGTCCGCATTGCTATGCGCTGGAACCTTTGCTGGCAGAATGGGTCAAAAAGCAGGGCGACAATATCTCCTTCAAGCGCATCCACGTGAATTTCCATGATCTGGTGCCACAGCAAAAACTCTACTTCACCATGGAAGCCATGGGTAAGGCCGATGAATACCACATGAAGGCTTTCAACGCTTTCCATGTTGACCACAACCGCTTGCAAACGGATGCCAACATCATGGAATTCGTTGCCAAGTCCGGTCTGGACAAGCAAAAATTCTCTGATATCTACAATTCTTTCTCTATCACCAGCAAGCTCAGCCGCGCCACTCAACTGGCAAATGCTTACCAGATTGACGGTGTACCTTCGATTGCCATTGATGGCCGCTTTGTGACTTCACCAGTGCTGGCAGTTTCGACCATGACAAGGGTGACAGAAGACATACAGAACCACGCAGTTATACAGGTGCTTGATAGTCTGATCGCCAAGATACAAAAAGAGAAGAGTGGTACATCAGCAGCGGCACCTGCTGCGGCCTCAGCCAGTTCAGCGGCGTCGGCAGCAGCATCAACGGCAAGCAAAGCTGCAGCCAAAAAGAAATAAGTAGCAATAGCGTTATAGATAGTCCGCCATCCCGGCGGACTTTTTCATTGGATATCATGAAAACAGTCTTCATCACTGGTGCATCTTCTGGCATAGGTGCCGCGCTTGCCAGAGCGTATGCCGAGCAAGGCGTTACCCTGGGCTTGCTGGCACGCCGCCAGGAAGTGCTGGAAGAACTGCGGCAGAGCCTGCCCAATCCCGGCCAGCATCATATCTATGCCGTGGATGTCACGGATCATGCTGCACTGACACAGGCTGCCAATGATTTCATGCAAGCCGTTGGGCAAGTTAATATCGTCATCGCCAATGCCGGCATTTCAGTTGGCACGCTCAGCGAATATGCTGGTGACATCAAGGTGTTTGACAGCGTACTGCAAACCAATCTGATGGCAACGGTGGCGACTTTTTCACCTTTCATCAATGCCATGAAAACTTATGCGCACAATATTGATTGTCGCCTGGTTGGCATAGGCAGCGTTGCGGGTATACGTGGCTTGCCAGGTGCAGGTGCTTACTGTGCATCCAAGGCGGCGGTCATCAGTTATTGCGAATCGCTGCGGGTAGAATTGCGCGACAGCGGCATACGCGTCGTGACGATTGCGCCGGGCTATATCGATACGCCCATGACCAAGGGCAACCCTTACCCCATGCCTTTCCTGATGCCGGTCAAGGCCTTTTGCGCCTCTGCCCTGGGGACCATTGATGCCGGTAATACTTACCGCGTGATCCCCTGGCAAATGGGTGTGGTCGCCAAGATAATGCGCATCTTGCCGAACTGGCTGTACGACGCAGTGTTTGCCAGGGCACGCCGCAAACCGCGTGCCGACCAGATATGAGCATGTTGACTGATGCGCTAGGTACCGTGCATCAGCCTTACCTGGTCAATGCCGGGGCTGTGGCTGAGCCGCGCATCGTCAGCCTGGTGCCTTCCATCACTGAACTGGTTTGCGAGCTGGGGCTGTCGTCTTATCTGGTTGGCCGCACCGGTTTTTGCATACACCCCAAGTCTGTAGTGCAAACTATCCCCAAGATAGGTGGAACCAAGGATGTGAATATAGAAAAAATCCGCAAGCTGGCACCTACCCACCTCATCGTCAATATTGATGAAAATGAAAAACCAACAGTAGAAGCGCTGGCAAAATTCATTCCCCATGTCATCGTCACCCACCCACTGGTGCCACGCGACAATCTGGCCTTGTATCAATTGCTGGGCGGCATATTTGGTGCGCAGCAAAGGGCGCAGGAGTTGTGCAGCCAGTTTGAAGCCGCCTATGCTGCCCTGGACCCTGCTCCGGCCAGCTCTCAGCAAGTCATCTACTGTATCTGGCAAGACCCGTGGATGACAGTCAGCCGCGACACCTACATCGCCGCCATGCTGGGACTGATAGGCTGGCAAACCTGGTCGCCACCCAACAGCATCTTGCGTTACCCAGGTTTTCAGTGGGCTAGTGCAATGCAGCATCCCATCGACAGGGTTTTGCTTTCTACCGAACCCTATCGCTTTACTGAAAGCCATGTCGATGCGCTGGAGAAGCAGTTGGGCCTGCAAGTACAACTGGTCGATGGTGAAATGCTGTCATGGTATGGCAGCAGGGCAATTGCAGGTTTGCAATACCTGAAGCAATTGTCTGCGCAATAAGGTTATGCAATTCTGCGTATCAGCCCCAAATTCGAAATACGTCTATACAATTTACACAAAAATGCCACACTGCATAGCACAATAATTGACACTCTAATATGTCGACAACCATACTTCTGGGCATACCAGTTAAGGTTTTCTATATATTCTTGGAGAAGTTTGTTATGAGTAAGATGCGCAAAGCGATTTTACTTGCCCTGTATGGTGCAAGTGCAGCAACTGTTTTCACTCCCGCCATGGTGAGTGCGCAAACTGCTCCCGCAGCAGAAAAAGCTCCCGAAGCACCGATACAAACCATGACCATCGTTGGTTCGCGCCGTGCCAATACCAGCGCTACCAATACGCCACTGCCTGTCGATTTTATTTCGGTATCCAAAGCTGCAGAGCAGGGTGGTCAGTTTGATCTGGCACAGACCTTGGCCAATATCTCACCTTCTTTCAATTCCACCCGCCAGACCGGTGCTGATGGTGCCGATCTGGTGGATTCTGCGGCCCTGCGTGGTCTGGGTTCAGACCAGACCCTGGTGCTGGTGAATGGCAAGCGTCGCCACACGGTATCGCTGGTGAACCTGTTTGGCGCGCGCAACCGTGGTAATACCGGTACTGACCTGAATGCGATTCCCGTCATGGCCATCAGCAATGTGCAAGTCTTGCGCGATGGTGCAGCCGCCCAGTATGGCTCGGACGCGATTGCCGGTGTCATGGACATCACTCTCAAGAAAAATCTTGGTTGCGAAGCCAGTTTTGGTTATAGCCAGTACTCTGTCGGCGATGGTAAAAATTATCTGCCATCCGCCTATTGCGGTATTGCCCTTGGTGAAAAAGGCGTACTGGGTATCACGGTGGAATACACCGACCGTGGTCGCTCGAATCGTGCCGACCCAGGCAACCCACGTACTATTGGCGACACCAAGGTCACAGGTCCTACGGTTTATTTGAATGGTGAAGTACCCAACGGCGGCAATGACAAACTGTATTTCACCCTGGGTACACAACAACGCAAGGCATCTTCTGCCGCGTTTGCCCGCGGTGGTATAGGTTCTGATGACATCCCTTCGCGCAATTCTGCTGCCATGTATCCGAATGGTTTCGTGCCTTATATCAATGGCGACATCAATGATATCTACGGCACCGTAGGTTATAAATGGGATATCGGCGAATGGCGTGCCGACCTGTCACAGACTTATGGTTTCAATGAACTCAAGTACAACGTCAGCAATACTATCAATGCCTCGATTGCCAACAAGGACTTGTTGGCCGGTGGCAAGGGTATCAGCCCCAGCCGTTTTGATGCCGGTGGTTTTTCTTTCTCTCAAGCGACCACCAATCTGGACTTCAGCCGCTTCTTTGATGGTTTCATGAATGGTGTCAACGTTGCCTTCGGTGCTGAATACCGCCGTGAAAACTACAAGATCACTCCCGGTGAGCCAGGTTCATACAATGACGTCGATGGCCTGGGTTTTGGTGGTAATGCCGGTAGCCAGGGTTTCCCCGGCTTCCAGCCTGGTGACCGTACTGACAAAAACAGGAACAGTGTCGCTGCCTATGTCGATGTAGAAACCGATGTCACCAAACTCTTCAAGCTGCAGACAGCGGTCCGTGGTGAGCGTTATAGCGACTTTGGTTCTACCCTGACCGGCAAACTGGCAGGCAGCTACAAGGTGTCTGATGATGTCCTGATGCGCGGCTCTATCAGCACAGGTTTCCGTGCACCATCGCTGCAACAAGTGTATTTCTCATCCACCTTCACTGACTTCATCAGCGGCAAGCCTATGGACGTCGTGCTGGCACCAAATGGCGGCACAGTGGCGAATGCTGCAGGCATACCTAAACTGAAAGATGAAACGTCGAAAAACTACACATTCGGCCTGACTTTCAAACCGAATAGTGCATTTGCCATGACAGCCGATTTGTACCGCATAGACATCGCTGACCGCATCGTCTTGTCCGGTCGTTTTGATGCTGACAATTACCCTGCTCTGGGTACTACTCTGCAAGCGCTGGGTGTGGGTCAGGCACAGTTTTTTGTGAATTCCATCAATACCAAGACCCAGGGTCTGGATTTGACGGCTTCCCATAAAACCAATCTGGGTGCAGGTAAATTATCGACTTATCTGGGTTTGAATTACAGCAAGACTGAAGTCACCAAGGTGCAGGCCCCGGCATCCCTGAAAGGCTATGAAGATGTCTTGCTGTCTGAACGTGAGCGCCTGTTCATAGAGCAAGGCGGCCCAAGAATGAAAGCCACTCTGGCCTTCAATTATGAGCAGGGTCCATGGGCAGGCGAGTTCAAGGTCATCCATTACGGCTCACAAACCCTGGGTACTTTCTCGGGCACAGCCGCTGGTGTACCAAATGCCTATTACGAACCTAAAACCTCGGCAGACGTGGCGCTGACTTATGCCTTCAATGACACCACCAAGCTGACCATAGGTGGCAATAATGTATTCAACGTCAAACCGACTCGTCAGGACCCGAATGAAACCGATAATGGTTTCTACTATGACAGCGTACAGTTTGGTCTTGGTGGTGCTTCTTACTTCCTGAAACTCTGGAAGAAGTTCTGATCCAGATCCCAGCCTGGGTGTAATCTTGCCCATCAAAAAAAACCGGCCTGCATGCAAATGCTAGGCCGGTTTTTTTATAAGGAATTGATGCCTCAGGTTTTGTTGGTCAAAGTCACTCCAGCAATGACCAGCAAGCCACCGACTATCATCGAAGGCAAGATAGGTTCACCCAGTATCAGCGCACCGAGACTGATACCAAATACCGGCACCAGATTATTGAACACCGCCGTGCGTGCAGGCCCTATGCTTTTCACGCCTTCGTAGTACCAGACAAAACCGATGACCGTGCCAAAAGCACCCAGATACACCAGTGACGCCAGCACTTGCCAGCTCAGGCGGGCTGGCTCAAAACGCGGCAATTCCAGTACTGCGCCCAGGCCCAGCAAGAGCAAGCCCCAGAGTGAAGCATAAGTGGTGGCAGCAATCGGTGACAGGCCTTTCAAAGCGTGCCTGCCTATGATGGTATATGCCGCCCAGCCACAAATCGCCACCAGCATGAACAGCTCGCCCTTGCCCAGCGATTGCGATAAATCATGCATGGCACTCATCAAATCACCCCGCGTAATCACCACTGCCGCACCGGCAAAGGCGACCATGATGCCCAGCCAGCGTATCTTGCTGAGCCTCTCTCCAAATATCAGCGCCAGTGCCAGCGCAGTGACGATGGGGTTTAATGCAACAAACAGGGCAGTGCGCCCGGCGGGCATATTTTCCAGTGCGGCAAAAAAGCACAGGTTATACAAGAAGATGCCGGTCGCGCCGAGTGCAAAAGTCGCATGCATTTGCTGTTTGCTGAGTTTGGGCAAGCCACCTTCGAGACGCCAAGCCAGCAATAGCAATAAGGCGCAGGCAACCGCAAAACGGATAAAGGCCGCAATCATGTGCGGTATCTCTTTGGCGACCAGGCGACCGGCAATGAAAGTGCCACCCCAGAACAGGGCGACACAGACAAGTTTCAGATAAGTGGAGACAGGGGCTTTGTTCACGATAATCCAGGCAATGCAAAAGCCTGTTAGCCTACACCAAAATCATGTCACAGGTTTTCACTTGTGCATGCTGCGCAAGCCTTGCTGGTAGATCACTTCGGCTATCTGTATCGCATTCAGGGCGGCACCCTTGCGCAGATTGTCGCCACTGACGAACATTGCCAGGCCATGCGCTACCGTGGGGTCAGGGCGCACCCGGCCAACGAATACAGGGTCACGGCCAGTCGCCATCAGGGGATTGGGCACTTCAGTAACGACGACACCGGCAGCATTGTTAAGTAGCTCAAGCGCGGTATCTGCAGAAATACTCTGCTCAAATTCAGCATTGATGGACAGTGAATGTCCTGTAAAGACTGGCACACGCACACAGGTGCAGGAGACGCTCAAATCCGGGATGCCAAGTATCTTGCGACTTTCATTACGCAGCTTGATCTCTTCTTCGGTATAACCATCTTCAACAACTTGATAATTGTAAGGCACGACATTGTAGGCAATCGGCACCTGCCATTTCTTCGGTGCGGGAAAGTCTATGCCTTCACCATCATTGACCAGCCTGGTGCAGTCTTCTCCGGCTTTTTGCATCTGGCTTGCCAGCTCTTCGACACCCGCAACACCACCTCCCGACACTGCCTGATAAGTGCTGACCACCAGACGCCGTAGCACAGCTTTATCATGCAGGGGTTTCAACACCGGCATGGCTGCCATGGTCGTACAGTTGGGGTTTGCGATGATGCCCTTGGGGATATTTGCCAGGTCATAAGGATTGACTTCGGCCACCACCAGCGGCACGGCAGGGTCCATGCGCCATGCCGAGGAATTGTCGATAACCAGCGCACCCGCAGCCGCAACCACCGGTGCCAGGCGCAATGAAGTGTCTCCACCTGCCGAGAAAAACACCAGGTCCAGACCAGAATAATCAGCCGTTGCCGCATCTTCAACGGCGATCTGGCTGCCTTTCCAGTTGAGTGATTTTCCGGCAGAACGTGCAGACGCAAACAGGCGCAATGAGCTGGCCGGGAAGTTGCGTTCTTCCAGCAGCTTGAGCATGAATTCACCGACCAGGCCGGTTGCGCCAACGACACCTACATGCATGCCATGGGGGTAATGTTCGAGCGACAAGGCAGAGCGTGCCGGTCGCGGTGGACTAGCTACTGAAGCCTGATGATCCTGACGGTCTTGATGATGAGAATGTGACACCATGTAAATCTCCTTAAAGTGGCCAGGAGACAGGTATCAAGCTATATGCACCCGCCTCGTAGGCGGGTTGCGAAAAAATGAAAAAGCGCTAACCCACCATTGCGATAATGGTGGTCTTAATGCTCAGCGTGGATGCAAAGTGGCTTTTCATAAATTGATGGTAACAGACTTGATAGCAGTGATCAAGCCGCCGGTTTTGTCAGCTCAAGCCTAAATAATTTCCAGCAGCAGGACACCGCGTGCAGGCACTTTGATTTTCTGCGCCAGTTCAAATTCCTGCCCAGTGATCACATCTTTAGCCTTGGCGTTTGCAGGTAAAATCTCAGCAAAGCGCGCCGTTGCCAGTTCAGTATCTGCCGTATTCTTGTTCATCACCACCATGACTTTGTGCTTCTGGTCATAGCGAAAATACACATAGACGCCATCCTGAGGCGCGAAGTGCATGAGTTTGCCGCTGTGGATGGTGCTCTGCGTCTTACGCCAGTTCAGCAGCTTCTTGATATAGGTCTGTGCTTCCAGTTGTTTTGCATTCAGACCAGCGCCGGTAAAGGCATTCACTGCATCACCCGCCCAGCCACCGGGAAAGTCTTTTCGAAAAGCACCGTCATCCCTGTGTTTGGTGCTGGTCATTAAAATCTCGGTGCCATAATAAAACTGTGGCGTGCGCGGCATGGTGGCGACATAGGTGATCGCCATCTTGAACAAATCCAAGTCTTCATCAAGTGCGCTGTACAGGCGGCTGACATCATGATTGCCCTCAAACAGCACCATCGCTGATGGTTTGGGATAGAGCTGGTCATTGACGAGCGCTTCATACAGGGTGGCAAAACCGGAATGTAGACTCTCTGGCGCGACCAAAGCTTGGCGCAATGTATCGTGCAAGGGATAGTCCATCATGCTGGGCATGTGCGAGATATAGCCATTTGCATTCTTGTGCCCGCGCAGCCAGTGCGCCACCAGGTTGGGGTTATCTGACCATTCTTCGCCGACCAGTGTCAGGCGTGGGTATTCCTGCATGACGCGGCGCGACCACTCTGTTAAAAAGGCAGGATCAGAATAACCATAAGTATCTGCCCGTATGCCCGCCAGCTCGGCATACTCTATCCACCAGATGGTATTTTGTATCTGGTAATTCGCCACCAGCGGGTTGCGCTGGTTCATGTCCGGCATATGCACTTCAAACCAGCCCTGGGTGTAATTCTTTTTATCGATGGCAGACGCATATGGGTCACTGACCGTAGTACGCGCATGGTAGGTCGGTATAAATTCGCTGTTGTAGCTGAGCCAGTCTTTGCCGGGCAAATCCTTCATCCACCAGTGGCCGTCTCCTATGTGATTCAGCACAATATCCTGGATCACACCTATGCCTTTCTTTTTTGCTTCGGCTACCAGCTGGAGATATTCTTCATTGCTGCCCAGGCGGGCATCGACCTTGTAATAATCAGTGGCGGCATAGCCGTGGTAAGAATAAGCTTGCTGATTATTCTCCACGACCGGCGTAGGCCAGAGCATGGTGTAACCCATGCCAGCAATGTAATCCAGGTGGTCACGTATGCCTTTCAGGTCGCCACCATGGCGGCCAGCACTGGCATCATTGCGGTCCAGCTTGTCGGCAAAGCCGGGCAGACTGTCATTGCTGGTGTCGCCATTGGCAAAGCGGTCTGGCATAAGATTCAGGATTGCATCTACTGGGCCAAATCCCTGCCTTTGTGCCGATCCTGGTTCACGTGCCTTGAGTTCATAAGGAATGGCAAATTCTTGAGTACCCTGTTGCATGCGTATCTCGAATTTGCCTGCGCGGGCGGTGGGTGCAATCTGTAAATCCAGAAACAGATAATTGGGATTGCTGAGCTTGTGCATGCCCTTGATCTGCACGCCTGGATAATGGATGCGTGCTGTGTAGGTGGCAATTTGTTTGCCATGCAGCATGACTTGCAGCTTGTTACTCTTCATCCCTACCCACCAAAAACCGGGTTCTACATGTTCCATGACAGGCTGAGCCTGTACAAATACAGGTAGCAAGGCTAGCAAGCTCATGCACAGACGTGCCAAGGCTTTGGTTTTCATGTTGTCTCCTGATGGGTAAGTCTTATTTTTGTGTATTTAAACTACATTTTTCTAGTTATTTTAATTTATTAAGATTAGATAAAACATTTTTATTCATCTTAATTATGTATTTTGATTACATTAATCTTCCTGTGAAAATGTCCAGCTTGCTCCAAAGCCGGAACTGGAACGAGAAACTGCCTCTTTTTTGAGCTTCATCCAGTCACTTTGTTTGATATTTTCTAGCTTATCAAATCAGGCTGAGCAGTCTCAGCAAAAGCAAGGGCGTTAGCGCATATAAAGCGCAGCCCCATCCCGGGAGGATATATGCAGGATATTTCAAACTTAAATTCGATTTTTGGCGATGTGCAGGCTTTGCAAAGCAAGCTCAAATCCAGACTTGCTGATGCAGAACAGAGTGCCGACAAGTTCAAGGCGGCATTGCAGGCAGCAGTCAAACCAGAAACCAGGGCAGATCTGGTCAGCGCTATCAAGGAGAAAGCCGCTGACCTTGGCGCAGATACCAAGACCACAGACCTGGCTGCGCAGATACAGGCCACACTGACAGCTTTGCGTGAGCAATTGCAGCCGCCGCCTGCAGTACCTCCTTCGACGGCAAGCACGGTGGCAGCAGTCACTGGCACGCCAGCAAGTTCAACAGCAGTAACCAGCGTCAGCGATACAACTGCCAGCAGTAAAACCACGGTTGCCGCAAGTAAACCTGCTGCCACGCCGCCAGCCGCACCCGCCACGACCATTGCCGCAGTCAACCCTACCCATGCCGCTTACAGGGTGTATGACCCGGCCAATCCATCCGCTTTTGTCTCGCCATCCAATCCCGGTGGTGGCCCCAATCTGCTGGCGGCAGACCTGGTCTTCAATACTGACCCAAGGCCGGATTCCGTGAACTCCATCAAGCGCCCGACAGCAGAGCAAGGTTCGGCTGAATGGGGTGATCAGTTGAAAAACTATGAAGTCGCTTATGAAAAATTAAGCAAAGAGAATAATGACTGGAACCAGAAAAACATGAAAATGCGTAACCAGACACTCGCAGCTTCGCCTTATGCGGCATTTGTCACAACCACTGGCGCGGTTAATCTGGCAGCACAAACCGATCCTTTTTATCAGGCTATGCTGGCTGACCCGACCAGGGCACCAGCCTAGTTTTACTGAAGTTCTAAAATCACTGGAACCCGTCAGCTAATCTGGCGGGTTTTTGCTTTGTGCTTGCACAAAACTACCTGAAAAAATAATTTTCAAATTGCTGGAATAAAGACTGGTCAGCTTACGTATATCCCTGTGTAAGCAGTTTGCGCGTCAAATGCTGCTGACATTCGTTTAGCCACCTATACTTCATTTACATTTTCAGGAGCCTTTTGATGAAAACCAGACAAATTTGCCTTGCCCTGCTGACTAGCGCCACATTCATCGCCGGGTTTGCCCAAGCCCAGTCCGCACCCAAGGTCGCAGATGGCATACTCGTCAGTGATACCGGCATGACTTTATACAGCTTTGACAAGGATGTTGCTGGTAGTGGTAAAAGCACTTGCAACGGCCCTTGCGCAACAAACTGGCCGCCAGTTGCCGTACCCGTCAAGCTGCCATCTGGCAAATATTCTGTCGTCACCCGCGATGATGGCAGCACTCAACTGGCGTATGAGGGCAAGCCGCTGTACCTGTATGCGGCCGATAAAAAAGCCGGTGAGCGTGCTGGCGACAATTTTAAAAATGTCTGGCATCTGGTCAAGGAATAAAGCGTGTCGTGCGATAAGCTTCAAGCACTTAATGTCTGACAAATGAGTCAGTCAGATAGCCGCAGCCAGTTACTGGCCTGCATCCCCCGCCTGCGCCGCTATGCGCGTGCGTTGGTGGGTGACAGGGCGGGCGCGGATGATCTGGTGCAAGACACCATGGAACGCGGCTGGCTGAAGCTGGGCTCGTTCCTGCCGGATGGTGATATGCGCGCCTGGTTATTCAGCATCATGCACAATCTGCGGTTGGATCAATTGCGCAAGCCATCGCTGACTACAGTAGAGCTCGATGATGAAGACGCATCCTTGCCTGCGCAAGCCGCGAGCCAGAACCATGGTCTGGAATTGCGCGATCTGCAGGCAGCATTGCTGCAATTGCCACTGGAGCAGCGCGAAGTATTATTACTGGTCGTGCTGGAAGAAATGCGGTATGAAGATATTGCCCTGACTTTGAATATCCCTTTGGGAACCGTGATGTCGCGGCTGTCGCGTGGCCGTGAAAAACTGCGTACCATTATGGAAATGCGCCCCACCAGTACAGTCTTGAAAGTCGTCAAGTGAACAAGGCCAGAACATGAAACACGAGCCCGTCAGCGAAGCAGACTTGCATGCCTATGTCGATGGCCAGTTGCCTGCTGCCCGCCTGGCAGAGGTAGAAAACTATCTGCAGGCGAACCCGGCTGAGCAGGAAAAAGTGTGCGCCTGGCGCAAACAGAATGCTGGCCTGCATGCCTTGTTTGATCCTGTTGTTGATGAACCTGTGCCTGCCCGTCTCAGTTCAATACTGAGACCAGCTACTGCCGCGGCCAATCAGGCTGTCTGGGGCTGGCGTCATCTGGCTGCCGGTATAGGGATTGCCTTCGTCAGCGCCAGTAGTGGCTGGTGGTTGCATGCACGCAGTGATGCCAGCGTGGTACTGAGACAGGCTGAGATGCAAAAAATTGGTGTCCATGGCGCCGCAGGCTTTGCCCATCAGGCTGCGGTGGCGCATCTCGTATATAGTCCTGACGTGCGTCGCCCGGTAGAAGTGGGGGCAGAGCAGGAAGAACAACTGGTTGCCTGGCTGTCTAAACGCATGGGAAGTCCCATGCGTGCGCCCAAGCTGGGTAAGTTATCGTATGAGCTGGTTGGGGGCCGCCTTTTGCCGGGCGGCACTGGCCCTGTCGCCCAGTTCATGTATCAGGATGCGACCGGCCAGCGTCTGACTCTGTACGTCAGCAATGATCAGGTGCAAAACAAGGATACCGGTTTCAAATTCCTGCAAGATGGCAAGGTCAATGTGTTTTACTGGGTCGATGGCAAGTTTGGCTATGCCTTGTCGGGCAGTATCAGCAAAGCAGAACTCGCGCGTATTTCCAATGCCGTGTATGAGCAGCTGGAAAAACCTTCCTGACCAGTTTTGCACGTAAGAGATTTGTCACGCTAAGTAAATTCAGGTGACAGGCTTGCCGAAAATATCTATTCTTTCCTCCTTCTATGCCAAAGCGGTCTTTGATGACGGAGCTTGGTAAAATTCAGCAAGACAGGTAGCAATGATGCTGCCTGCCAAGGATGGGATATTTGCATGCGTAAATGGACATTGACAGGATTATCGGCAAGCTTGTTTTCAGGCGTATTGTCCGGCTTGTTATTGAGTAGCGCCGTATTCTTGCCTGTGGCAAGTGCCCAGGCAGCATCAGCAATTCCAAGCTATACCTACGAAGTGGTACATGCCTACCCGCATGATCCAAATGCCTTCACCCAGGGTTTGTTTATCAAGGATGGCTTCCTGTTTGAAAGCACGGGTTTGCAAGGCCGCTCTACCGTACGCAAGGTCAGGCTGGAAACCGGTGAAGTCCTGCAAAAAATGGATTTGCCCAGACAGATTTTTGGTGAGGGCATCACCTGGTGGGACAAACGCATTATAGGCATCACCTGGACTACCCAGGCGGGCTATGTACTTGATCTCGACACTTTCGCCTTTCAAAAAGAATTTACCTACAAAGGCGAGGGCTGGGGTCTTGCCCGCAATGATAAAGAAATCATCATGAGCGACGGCACCTCAGAATTGCGTTTCCTCGACCCACTCACTTTGCGCGAGACCCACCGCATCAAGGTCACAGCAGATGGCAAGGCAATAGATCAGTTGAATGAACTTGAATGGGTAAAGGGCGAGATTTTCGCGAACATCTGGCAAACCGATAACATCGCCCGTATTGACCCCAAGACCGGCAAGGTCATAGGCTGGATCAATTTGAACGGCTTGCTCTCCATGGGCGACCGCATTATGGGTAACCCGGATGTCCTGAACGGTATCGCCTATGATGCCGCCAAGGACAGGCTGTTTGTGACCGGTAAATTGTGGCCCAAATTATTTGAAATCCGTTTGATCAAGCGCTAGACCTGATTATCATGATAATGATGAAAAAAATCCTGCATTGCCTGTTGAGCGGCAGTTTGTTGCTGGCCATGTCTTCATCTTCCAGCCTGGCGGCAGAGTCAACACTGGAAAGCCAACTGATAAATGCCCTCAAAATCAAACAAAATACTGAGCTAAGGCAGGCCAAATCCAGGCCTGTGATACAGGCTTATCAGCAAGCAGGCATACTGAGCAAGAAACCTGACCAGCGTGCTGATTACGTCGATTTTTACCTCTTGCGCAAACCAGCCAGCTTCATGGGCCATACGCTGGTTGTGTTGGAAGAAGAGTATATGGACACCTATGTAGGTTGCTGCGTGAGCCCCGGGCTTGGCCTGGTGCTGCAAGTAGAAGCTGATACGCGCCCACTGCAGGATTTTGCCGAAAAAAATGCCTGTACCTTCAAACCACATGCCGATGTGTTCGATACCCTGAAAACCTATGGCATCAGACATAAGTTACCCAAAGCCGATTATGCTTCACTCAGTTGCCGTGAGCGGGATGCGCAAAAATAAATGTGGGCAGACTAGTCTGCATAGTTATTGATCGCTTGTATATGATTGCCTTTTTGTATATAAAGTAAGTCTCGCTGGCCCCGTCGTTTCCATCCTGAAAGGAAAGCGTCATGTCTGAGTCTTACCGTACCCCGTCTGATATCCATCCCAGCCTGATTTATGATGATGCGCCTGCTGCCATAGACTGGCTGGTCAAGGCCTTTGGCTTTACCTCCCGCTTTGTCGTGCCTGGTGAGGGCAATCGGGTAGAGCATTCAGAATTGAGCCTGGGCACAGGCGTCATCATGGTGGCTTCGCCCAAGGCTGAGACACATCATGTCAGCCCCAAATCCTTGACCGGTATTTCGCAGGCGCTCAGCGTCTATGTGGATGATCCGGATGCCCATCATGCGCGGGCAATTGCCGCCGGTGCCAAGCTGGTGCGGCCACTGCAAACCGAGGATTATGGTGCCAGGGGTTACATGGTGCTCGATCCTGAAGGACATCTCTGGTATTTCGGCAATTACCGGCCCGGTGAATACTGGCAGGATGCGAAAGACTGAACTGAACATCACCACTCATTGAACACTGATTGAACAATAAGGGAGTGTATTCATGCATAAAGGCAGCTGCCATTGCGGCAAAATCGCATTTGAAGTAGAGGGTGAAATAGACAGCGGGCTCGCCTGTAATTGTTCCATCTGCCAGCGCAAGGGTTCGCTGCTGTGGTTTGTGCCGTTTGCTAATCTGCATCTGCTGACGCCGGAAGAGGCCGCCAGTACCTACATCTTCAACAAGCATGTGATATTGCATAAATTTTGCCCCACTTGCGGCATGCACCCTTATGCTGAAGGGGTAGACCCCAAAGGCAACAAGGTTGCTGCTATCAATCTGCGCTGCCTGGAAGATATAGACCTGGCAGCTATACCCGTGCATCACTATGATGGCCGGGCTTTATAAAAAAGGATGAGGATGTTCAAAAAATATTTGAGCATGGTCAGTATATTGCTGGCCATTGTCAGTCTGGGTTTATTGCCTGCACATGCAGCAGATTCCACAGATCCAAAGCACGCTGCTCTGGTCGCGCAATTGACGAAATTGTCTGACGACTGGGATGCCGCTATCGTCCGCAAGGATAAGGCAGCGATAGAAGCCAATATGGCGGAAGACTTTCGCCAGATAGACGGCGATGGCGATCTTGAAACCAAGACCAGTTTTGTCAATGGTCTGGTATCAGACAAGCTGACAATAGATCCCTATAAGGTAGAAGATTTTGAGATACGCCTGTACGGTAATGTCGCACTGCTCAGTGGCCGCACCAAGATGACTGGCGGCTATGAAGGCAAGCCTTTCAAATCACATTACCGCTATATTGATATCTATGCACAGCGCGATGGCAAGTGGCAGATCGTCAGCGTGCAGATCAGTAGAATACCCCAGCAATAAAAATATCGCCCCTGCGTACCTGTCAGAGCGTGGGCGGGGGCGACATTTCTTGACGCTTATTTGATGACGAAGCGCAAGATTCCATCATCCCCAGTTTCCCTGCGCAAGACACCGTCATACCAGAGCTTGTGCAAATGAGCCAGCGCTTCGCCTATGGCGAAAGTCAGCTGATGAGAATCGAGCGGGCGACGGAACATGATGGGGACGATGTCCATCGCTGATTGTGGAATGGCACAGGCGAGCTTCACTTCTTCCAGCCGCTCGGCATGATGGTCTTGCAATTGCTGCACGCGGGTATGCAAGCCCTTGAAGGGTTTGCCATGTGAAGGCAGGATCAGCACATCTTCTGGCAGCGGCAGATATTTTTGCAGTGAATCCGTATACTGCTGTACAGGATTGGCTTCCGGCTCTATCGCAAACACCGAGACATTGGTGGAAATGCGCGGCAACAGCATATCCCCAGAAATCAGGATATTCAGCTCTGCGCAATATAGCGAAGCATGCTCGGGGGAATGCCCAAATCCAACGATGACTTGCCAGCGACGTTGCTTGATGATGACATCCAGGCCTTCTTGCATGCGGTGGTAGGCTGTTGGTACAGTCGGCACCAGTCTGGTGTAATGGGTTTTTCTTTCCTGTATCTGTTCCTGCATGCCGCTATCAACCAGGCCATGCTTGCGAAAGTGCGGGAACATGGCCGTGCCGTCCGCACCCGGCAAACTGGCCGACATCATGCGGGCAAAGGCATATTCACCTGCGGTCATCCACAGTTGCACATTCCAGCGGCTGCACAGCCAGTCAGCTAGGCCTATGTGGTCGGGGTGGCAGTGGGTGGCAAGGACGCGGATGATGGGCAGGCCGCGCAAATGGTTGTTCAGGTCGCCGAACAAGATCTCCCAGGCGTCACGAGTGGCGTCGCTGGCGATGCCGCAATCGACTACCGTCCAGCCACGCACCTTGCCCTGGCTGGTTTCCAGCTCATCTTCCAGCAGCCACAGATTGATATGGTTCAGCGCAAAGGGCAGACCCATGCGTATCCATAGCACGCCTGGGGCTATTTCCATGGTCTTGCCGGTGTCGGGCAAGGTTTCGCCAAAAGGGTAGTGGAGTTGTTGTTCCAGTAAGTTCATGGTCGTCTCTGTTGTTATTGTGGTGGCCAGGGCGTGTTGCCATCTACTGCCTGTTTTCTCATTATGGATGACTCCAGAAGCACTGGAATAGCCTACAATGCGATTTAAAACTATTTGACGTTAACGTCAACTGCATCAAGTGCAGATTGTAATCAGAAAACTGTTTCTGTGTTTTTTCACCAGATTGACCATGGCCACCTATACCATTACCGAACTTGCTCGCGAATTTGATATTACCCCGAGGGCGATACGATTCTATGAAGACCAGGGTTTGCTGAGCCCCACGCGTGAAGGGCCGGGCGGCCGCAACCGTGTTTATACAACGCGGGAACGCACCCATCTGAAGCTGACCCTGCGCGGCAAGCGTCTGGGCCTGAGTCTGTCGGACATCAAAAGCCTGGTCGATATGTACCGTTCTCCCAAGGATACCGAAGTACAGTTGCAAAGCTTCCTGGTGGTGCTGGCAAGGCACAGGGCGGCGCTGGAGCAACAGCGCGAAGACATAGAAATCATGCTGGCAGAAATTAGTGCGCATGAAGAAAAGAGTCGCAGCTTGTTGGGTCAACTTGATCATGCAGAAAAATAAGTCCTGCTTAATAAGATTGATAAGACTAATAAGAATGTCATGGCTTGGATGAACAGTTTGATAATGTTCATGCCTGGCTTGCAGTCGAAAAGCATCAAATGATTGAATTGACGTTTACGTAAACGTCAATTAGACGTATTATTTTTGCCTGAGATGGTTTTTCCTTGGTTATTGGGGGTTTTATGAGCAATCAGGCAACGCAGCAAAGCGCAGCGACACTGGATCACAAGCTAGCCCTGAGCTTGCTGGAAAGCTTCAATGCCCAGGGCGCTTTGCTGGCCTGGAATGCCCGTTTGACCAGCATGAGCCCCGGTGCATGTGAAATCAGCCTGCCCTTCAGTGAGGTAGTCAGCCAGCAGCATGGCTATTTCCATGGTGGTGTGATTGGTACGATAGCCGATGCGGCAGGCGGTTATGCCGCGAATACGCAATTGATGCCGGTGAGTGAGTGCTTAACTGCAGAATACAAGATTAATATCGTCGCACCCGGCAAGGGCGATACCTTGATCGCCCGGGGCAAGGTCTTGAAGGCAGGTAAAACCCTGGTGGTATCCAGCGCAGAGGTATTTGTCGTGCATGAAGGCCAGGAAAAACTCTGTGCCATCATGCAACAGACTTTGTTTGTGATACCCAAGGCAGAACCGAAGATTTAATCCAGCCACTGTTTTTTAAACAGTGATTGTAAGCAGTACTATGGTTGGCAAGCTTGATCATAAGTCAACATAAGCCAGCGAATTTTAATTTTATAAAAGTGTGAGGACGACATGCTGCATTTACCAGGTTTGACTTTTGATCACGGCGAGGACATCGCCGCTTTGCGCGAAGCCGTGCAGCAATTTGCCCAGGCAGAAATCGCCCCGCGTGCCGCCGAGATAGACCGTAGTGACCAGTTCCCCATGGATTTGTGGCGCAAGATGGGTGATCTGGGCATCCTGGGTGTGACCGTCAGCGAAGAATACGGTGGTGCCAATATGGGTTATCTGGCCCATATCATTGCCATGGAAGAAATTTCCCGCGCTTCAGCCTCTGTTGGCCTGTCGTATGGTGCCCACTCCAACCTGTGCGTGAACCAGATCAAGCGCAACGGTACAGAAGAACAAAAAGCCAAATACCTGCCAAAACTCATCAGCGGCGAACACATAGGCGCACTCGCCATGTCCGAGCCAAACGCCGGTTCCGACGTGGTCAGCATGAAGCTGCGCGCCGACTGGAAGGGTGATCGCTGGGTCTTGAACGGCACCAAGATGTGGATCACCAATGGCCCGGATGCCGACACGCTGGTCGTGTATGCCAAGAATGACCTGGAAGCTGGCCCACGCGGCATGACGGCATTCCTCATAGAAAAAGGTTTCAAAGGTTTTAGCATTGCGCAAAAGCTTGACAAACTCGGCATGCGCGGCTCGCACACAGGTGAACTGGTATTCGAGGATTGCGAAGTCCCGGCAGAAAACGTGCTCGGCGGCCTGGGTAAAGGTGTGAACGTATTGATGTCCGGCCTGGACTTTGAGCGTACTGTCTTGTCTGGCGGCCCTCTGGGCATCATGCAAGCATGTATGGATGCGGTAGTTCCTTATGTGCATGACCGCAAGCAATTTGGCCAGCCTATTGGCGAGTTCCAATTGATGCAGGGCAAGCTGGCGGATATGTATTCCACCATGATGGCTTGCAAGGCCTATGTGTATGCTGTTGGCCAGGCCTGTGACCGCGCCAAGACACCAGAAGCAGTACGCGCCCTGCGCAAGGATGCTGCCGGTGCGATTTTGTATTCTGCAGAAAAAGCCACATGGATGGCGGGTGAAGCCATCCAGACCCTGGGTGGCAATGGTTATATCAATGAATATCCGGTAGGCCGCCTGTGGCGCGATGCCAAGCTGTATGAGATAGGCGCTGGCACCAGCGAAATCCGCCGCATGCTGATAGGCCGTGAATTGTTTGCAGAAACCAAATAACAGGGATTGTTGTAAACTGAGTCTATTTGACCATGACACATTTGCATATCACTACACCGCTGCTGGAACACCGTTCTCTTTCAGCCAGCCTGGACAAACAAGTCTGGCTGAAGATGGAAAACAACCAGCCTTCCGGTTCTTTCAAGTTGCGTGGCATAGGCCTGATGTGCCAGCGTGCGGCAGAGCAGGGGGCAAAACACTTTGTCTGTCCTTCTGGCGGCAATGCCGGTTTTGCTGCCGCTGTTGCTGGTGTCGCTCTGGGTTTGCAAACCACGATCGTCGTGCCGCAAACCACGCATGAAAGTGTGCGTGCGGCAATACGGGCAATTGGTGCGACAGTCATTGTCTCGGGCAGCGTCTGGGATGAAGCCAATCAGGAAGCTCTGCGCCTGTGCGAGCAGCCGGGTGCCGTATATATCCCACCGTTTGACCATGCTGATATCTGGGATGGCAACGCTACAACGATAGATGAAGTCGCGGGCAAGCTCGACTTTGACGTCGTCATCTGTTCAGTCGGCGGCGGTGGTCTGCTCAGTGGCATCGCCCTGGGGCTGGAGCGCAACGGCCTCGGCCATATCCCCATCATCGCGTCTGAGACCGAAGGTGCCGCTTCCCTGCACGCAGCCGTGCAGGCTGGTGAACTGGTGACTTTGCCAGCGATTACCTCGATTGCCAGCACCCTCGGCGCGAGACGTGTTGCACAACAGGCGTTTGACTGGACGCGCAAGCGCGCTATTCATACGGTCACCGTTAGCGATGCCCAGGCTGTACAGGCTTGCCTGGCTTTTGCCGACGATATGCGTACTCTGGTGGAACCGGCCTGCGGCGCAGCTTTGGCCGTTGCTTATCAGAACTTGCCGGTATTGGCTGAGTATAAAAAACCACTGATCGTAGTTTGTGGTGGCATCGCCGTGGATTTGGCTAAACTACAGGCTTGGAAAAACCAGTTCCACTTGACCTGATCACCGACCATGCCCCACACCCATTTCCCCAAATTGTTGTCTTCGCAAATTGCCTTCGATATCGCCAGGACGATACTTGATGGCTTTGACAGGCATTACCATTTGTTCAGGGCCAGTAGCCAAAGGGCAAAGCAGCAATTTGAAACAGGTGACTGGAAGGCCGCACAAATCGCCGCACGCGAACGCATAGGGTATTACGATACGCGCGTGCGCGAATGTGTGCAGGCACTGGAAGACGAATACGCAGAAGAAGACCTCAGTGATGAAGTCTGGCGCGAAGTCAAACTGCATTACATGGGCATGCTGATTGATCACCTGCGTCCTGAGCTGGCCGAGACTTTTTTCAATACCGTTTGCACCAAACTCTTGCACAGGAATTATTATCACAATGATTTTATCTTCGTGCGCCCGGCAACTTCGACCGAGTATCTTGAAAGCGAAGATACGCCACCGAGTTACCGTGTCTATTATCCGGCCACAGACAGCCTGAACTTCACAATCAAGCGCATCGTCACGAATTTTCAGTTGAACGCAAAATTTGAAGACCTGGACCGCGATGTGGCTTTGGTCGAAGCACGTCTGCGTGAAAATTTTGGCCCCGCCAAGCTGGAGCCAAATCACCAGATACAGGTACTAGCCAGCCTATTCTATCGCAATAAATCTGCCTACATCATAGGCAAGGGCATCAATGGCAATAAGGAATACCCGTTTGTCATTCCTGTCATGCACAAGCGCAAGGGGGAGCTGGTACTCGACACAGTGATCTTTGACACCATGCTGATCACCGTGCTGTTCTCTTTTACCCGTGCCTATTTCATGGTCGATATGGAAGTGCCATCGGCTTATGTGCAATTCATACGCAGCATCTTGCCGAAGAAACCGCGCAGTGAAATCTACACCATGATAGGTCTGCAAAAGCATGGTAAGAATTTGTTTTATCGCGACTTCTTGCACCACCTCAAATATTCATCCGACCGCATAGAAGCCGCACCTGGCATACGCGGCCTGGTGATGCTGGTATTTGCACTGCCGTCTTTTCCGTATGTATTCAAACTCATCAAAGACAGTTTCCCGCCACCCAAGGAAACCACCAAGGCCCTGATCAAGGAAAAATACCTGCTGGTGAAAAACCATGACCGCGTAGGCCGTATGGCAGATACGCTGGAATATTCTGATGTGGCATTCCCGCGAGCCCGTTTTTCAGAAGAGCTGCTGGCCGAGATCAAACAATACGCGCCGTCATTATTGGAAGTGAATGATGATGAAGTCGTCATCAAGCATCTGTACATAGAACGCCGCATGACGCCGCTGAATATCTGGCTGACCGAAGCCGAGCGCGGTGGTGATATGGCGGCCATGGAACACGGCCTGAAAGAATATGGCAGCGCCATCAAGGACCTGGTGGCAGCGAACATCTTCCCCGGTGACATGCTGTATAAAAACTTTGGTGTCACCCGTCATGGCCGTGTTGTGTTTTATGACTATGATGAAATCGAATACATCACCGACTGCAATTTCCGCAAGATACCTTTGCCGCGCAATGAAGAAGACGAGATGTCTGCCGAGCCCTGGTATCCGATTGCCAAAAATGATGTCTTCCCCGAGCAGTTTGGTACTTTCTTGCTGGGGAATAAAAACGTCAAAGAATATTTTATGAAGCACCACGCTGACTTGCTGACCGCCGAATACTGGCAGGCCCGTAAGAAGCGCATAGTCGATGGCAAGGTAGATGATGTGTTTCCGTATCCGCAGGAAATCCGTTTTTGCAATCAGACCAGTACAACAAATTAAGGCTGTGCATGTTTGTTGACATGCCTCCCGTCATTAGCCAGGCAGCATTGTTGCCTATATTAATTGGAGAGTAAGATGAGTGATCCTATCGTAATCGTTGGTGCAGCCCGTACCCCCATGGGTGCTTTTCAGGGCGATTTTTCTTCCCTGACAGCCAGTCAGCTTGGTGCAGTTGCCATCAAGGCCGCCGTTGAACGCGCAGGTGTCAAGCCAGAGCTGGTAGAAGAAGTCTTGTTCGGTAACTGCCTGATGGCAGGCCAGGGCCAGGCCCCGGCACGCCAGGCTTTGCTGGCTGCGGGTTTGCCAGTATCCACCGGTGCCGTGACCTTGTCCAAGATGTGTGGCTCAGCCATGAAAGCCACCATGATGGCTTTTGATTCCATCAATGCAGGCAGTAATGAAGTCATCGTTTCCGGTGGTATGGAATCCATGACCAATGCTCCTTACCTGATCCCCAAGGCACGCGGCGGTTACCGCATCGGTCACGGCATCATGTATGACCATATGATGCTCGATGGTCTCGAAGATGCCTATGACAAGGGCCGCTCCATGGGTACATTTGCTGAAGACTGTTCAGCAAAATACAATTTCAGTCGCGAAGAGCAGGATGCATTTGCGATTGCCTCCGTCAAGCGTGCACAAGCTGCAACTGCCGATGGTTCTTTCGCGTGGGAAATTGCGCCGGTGACAGTATCTGGCCGCGGTGGTGATGTCGTCATCGACAAGGATGAAGGACCGCTGAAAGCCAAGCTCGACAAAATCCCGACGCTGAAACCAGCCTTCAAAAAAGACGGCACGATCACTGCTGCTTCTTCTTCGTCCATCAACGACGGCGCTGCAGCACTGGTCCTGATGCGTGAATCCAAAGCCAAAGAACTCGGCCTGACACCGATCGCAAAAATCCTCGGCCACGCCAGCAATGCGCAGGAACCAGGCTGGTTCACGACAGCGCCGGTTGGTGCAATCCAGAAGCTATATAAAAAACTGGGTTGGACAACGGACGATGTTGACCTGTTTGAAATCAACGAAGCTTTCGCCACCGTGCCTATGGCAGCCATGAAAGAACTGGGCATTCCGCATGACAAAATCAATGTGCATGGCGGTGCCTGTGCTTTGGGCCATCCTATCGGTGCATCCGGTGCGCGTATCATTATTACGCTGATGGGTGCTTTGAAGAAACAGGGTAAGAAACGTGGTGTGGCTTCGCTTTGTATAGGTGGTGGTGAGGGTACGGCTCTGGCGATTGAAATGATCTAAGCGAAATTAATTTCGTTCGAATTCCCTCCCCTTCAAGGGGAGGGTTAGGGTGGGGATGGGGTTCGGTTGATTGACCACAAACTAATTGCGTTAGAAACCCGTCCCCATCCCAGCCTGTCCACCGCGCAGCTTGCAAGCTGCTTGGAAATTTGTGGTGCAAAGCATGCTTTGCGAATTCCCACAAATCTCCCCTTGAAGGGGAGGCGATTTAAAAATTTTTATTCATTGGGAAAATATGCCAGTCGCTTTAATCATCGGTGCATCACGCGGTATAGGCCACGAACTGGCCATGCAATACAAGGCGGCAGGCTGGCGTGTTATCGCCACTGCACGCAAGGAAGAAGATCTGGCAGCTTTGCAGTCAGCAGGCTGTGTAGCATTGCTACTGGATGTGACTAATCTCAATGATTGCACTGGATTGAGCGGGCATCTTGACGATGAAAAAATCGATGTGGCTATCCTGAACGCTGGCGTGTTCGGTCCAAGAACCGAAGGACTGACAGCACCGGATCAGCAACAGTTTGATACTGTCATGCATACCAACTTGTTGTCGGCGATGAGGATATTACCCATTGTGCTGCCGCTGGTAGAAAACGCCAGTGGCAAGCTGGCTGTAATTTCTTCCAGCATGGCATCGATAGGTGAACGCAGTAATCCGGCGGGCTGGTTATACCGCGCCAGCAAGACGGCATTGAATTCAGTATTGAAAGACGTTTCGCTGAGTACCAGCAAGGCCATCTGTGTTGCGATGGACCCGGGCTGGGTAAAAACCGACATGGGTGGTGATGCAGCAGAAATCACCGTCGATGTCAGCGTGGCTGGCATACGCCAGACCCTGGCTGCCTTGAAGCCGGCTGACAATGGCAAATATTTGCAATATACAGGCGCAGAACACGGCTGGTAAATCCGTCGCAAGTACAGCACTAACAAAATAGAAAACAGAACCATCATGCTACTGACACCAGAACACGAAATGATACGCGACGCCGTACGCGCCTTTGCCCAGGACCGCCTGGTGCCCAATGCCGCCCGCTGGGATAAAGAACATCACTTCCCCGCAGAAGAATTGAAAGAGCTGGCGCAAATGGGTGCCTATGGCGTGGCCGTGCCAGAAGAGTTTGGTGGAGCGGGTATGGATTATCTGTCGCTGGCCCTGGTTCTGGAAGAAATCGCTGCCGGTGATGGCGGCACGTCCACGGTGGTATCTGTCAACAATTGCCCGGTCTGCAGCATCGCCATGATGTACGCCAACGACGCACAAAAAAAACAATGGCTGACACCGCTGGCACAGGGCGAAATGCTCGGTGCCTTTTGCCTGACTGAACCGCATGCGGGCAGCGATGCGTCTGAATTGCGCACGACGGCAAAACGGGATGGCGATCATTACGTCATCAACGGCGTCAAACAATTCATCACCAGCGGCAAATACGCCGATGTGGCCATCGTCATGGCTGTCACCGATAAAGAGGCAGGTAAGAAGGGCATCAGCGCCTTCTGGGTGCCAACCAGTACACCTGGCTATATCGTCGCCAGCCTGGAACAAAAGATGGGCCAGCATTCGTCCGACACTGCACAAATCCTGTTCGAGAATTGCCGCATTCCGGCAGAGAACCTGATCGGTGAAGAAGGCATGGGTTACAAGATCGCCCTGTCTGGACTTGAAGGTGGCCGCATAGGCATAGCCTCACAATCAGTAGGCATGGCGCGTGCCGCATTTGAAGCAGCACTGGCCTATGCCAAGGACAGGACCAGTTTTGGCAAACCTATTTTCGAGCACCAGTCAGTGCAATTCAAACTGGCCGACATGGCGACCCAGATAGAAGCCGCCCGTCAATTGATCTGGCACGCCGCCAGCATGAAAGATGCAGGCAAGCCCTGCCTGAAAGAAGCAGCAATGGCAAAATTGTTTGCCTCAGAAATGGCAGAAAAAGTCTGCTCGGATGCGATACAGATACACGGCGGTTACGGCTACGTCAGCGACTTCCCGGTAGAGCGTATTTATCGCGATGTGCGGGTTTGCCAGATTTATGAAGGTACTTCCGATATACAAAAGATTTTGATCGGACGTGCACTGGCAGGCTGAGTGGCGTCAATTCTTAAAAAGAATAACGGAGACAGCATGAAAAAAGGTTACAAGCAACTGGTCGATGAAGCCAATGCCGAAATCAAAACCTATAGCGTGGCAGAAGCTCAGGCCAAACTCGCAGACAGCAATGTGCAGTTTATTGATGTCCGTGATATCCGCGAACTCGAGCGTGAAGGCATCATCCCTGGTGCCTATCATGCCCCTCGCGGCATGATAGAGTTTTGGGTTGATCCTGATTCACCTTATTTCAAACCTGTCTTCGGCGAGAAAAAAGAATTCATTTTGTTTTGTGCCGCTGGCTGGCGCAGTGCATTGACTACCAAGACCGTGCAAGACATGGGCCTGGAAAATGTTGCGCATATCGATGGCGGTTTTACTGCCTGGAAAGCCGCGGGAGCGCCAGTCGCCAACAAGGAAAGCAAGAAGTAATAATGAGTAGCAAAGCATGCCCGTGTGGCTTGAATAAAAATCTTGAGCAGTGCTGCGGTCCTTACATCAGTGGCGCAGCGGTAGCACCAACGGCAGAAGCGCTGATGCGTTCGCGCTACACCGCTTATACCCTGAATGATGAAGCCTATCTGCGCGCAACCTGGGATGAACGTACTTGTCCCAAAGAACGTATCACGCATGATGACCCAACCAAATGGCTGGGTCTGGAAGTAAAGAAATTCAAGGCTGATGGTGATGCGGCGACGGTGGAATTTGTTGCCCGTTACAAGATAGGCGGCAAGGCACACAGGCTGCATGAACTCAGCCGTTTTGTGCGTTATGAAGGCAAGTGGTTTTACGTGGATGGCAGTTTTCCAGAAAAGTGAAAAAGATAATGACAACTTTAGATTCCAAACTCAATCCCCGCTCTGAAGAATTCAAAGCCAATGCAGCGGCCATGCAAGCCGTGGTGGATGACCTCAAAGAAAAGATCGCCAAAATTGCACTCGGTGGTGGAGATGAAGCACGCAAGAAACATCTGGCCCGTGGCAAACTCTTGCCGCGTGACCGCGTGCAAATGCTGCTCGATGCAGGCACGCCTTTCCTGGAGTTTTCGCAACTCGCTGCCTACGATATGTACAAAGAAAAGAGCGGTGCCGATGCCGCTCCATCTGCCGGTGTCATCACTGGCATAGGCCGCGTGGCCGGGCAGGAATGCATCATCGTCTGTAATGACGCGACAGTCAAAGGTGGCACTTATTATCCCCTGACCGTCAAGAAGCATTTGCGCGCACAAGAGATAGCCGAGCAAAACAATCTGCCCTGTATTTACCTCGTCGATAGCGGTGGTGCAAACCTGCCTAACCAGGACGATGTTTTCCCTGACCGTGATCACTTTGGCCGCATCTTCTACAACCAGGCCAATATGTCGGCCAAGGGCATACCGCAAATTGCGGTGGTCATGGGTTCCTGTACTGCCGGTGGTGCCTATGTGCCAGCAATGAGTGATGAATCCATCATCGTCAAGAACCAGGGCACGATTTTCCTCGGTGGCCCACCACTGGTGAAAGCCGCTACCGGTGAAGTCGTCAGTGCTGAAGACCTCGGTGGTGGTGATGTACACACACGTTTGTCTGGCGTGGTTGATCATCTGGCGCAAAATGATACGCATGCGCTATCATTGGCGCGCACGATTGTTTCGCATCTGAACCGCCAGAAACCACAAACCCTGGTCATGAAAAAAGTTGAAGAACCAAAGTTCCCAGCATCTGAATTGTATGGCGTGATACCGGTCGATACCCGCAAGCCTTTTGATGTGCGTGAAGTCATTGCCCGCATTGTCGATGGCAGCCATTTTGATGAATTCAAGGCGCGCTATGGTACTACCCTGGTCTGTGGTTTTGCCCATATCCATGGCATGCCAGTCGGCATTATTGCCAATAACGGCATCCTGTTTTCTGAATCGGCATTGAAGGGCGCCCACTTCATAGAACTGTGCTGCCAGCGCAAGATACCTCTGGTCTTCCTGCAAAATATCACCGGTTTCATGGTAGGCCGCAAATATGAAAACGAAGGCATCGCCCGTAACGGTGCCAAGATGGTGACTGCAGTAGCGACCGCAAATGTGCCCAAATTCACGGTCATCATCGGTGGCAGTTTTGGTGCAGGCAACTACGGCATGTGTGGCCGCGCTTACTCGCCACGCTTCATGTGGATGTGGCCAAATGCCCGTATCAGCGTCATGGGTGGTGAACAGGCTGCGAGCGTACTGGCGACAGTAAAACGTGACGGCATAGAAGGCAAGGGTGGTAGCTGGTCTGCCGAAGAAGAAGCAGCTTTCAAACAGCCTATCAAAGAGCAATACGAACACCAGGGACATCCTTATTATGCATCGGCCCGCCTGTGGGATGACGGTGTCATTGACCCGGCAGATACCCGCATGGTACTCGGCCTGGGCTTGTCGGCAGCATTGAATGCACCGATACCGGATGTGAAGTTTGGTGTGTTCCGCATGTAAGCCAAGGCAATATTCATGAAAAAAACATATATCCCTTCATTGCTCTTGGTCAGCTTTGCACTGGCACTCAGCGCTTGTGTGGCTACGCCATATGTAGCACCGCAAAATGGCGCTGTGGCTGATCTTGCGGTCAGGATGACAACGGCGAAAGGGGCGGGTGTTAAATTGTATATATACGATGATGCAGAATCTTGCTCAGGCCCAAAAACTATCATCGATGATGCTGCGCATACGAATATAACGGCGACCAAGCTGCCAGCGGGCAAGTTGGTAACATTTGGATATGATGAATTGATAGGCATTAGCTCATGTAAAACTAATTTCAGTTTTTTCCCGATTGCTGATCATGTCTATGTTCTGGATACGCTAACTGGCCGCAGGGCCTGCACTACACGCATAGTCGATGCGACAGACGTGAACAATGTGCTTTCCGTACCAATGATTAACCGGACTGTGAATGGTGCCAAGTGCGCACCTTTGAAAAAATAGGCTAGTGAAAATAGGCTGTGTTAAAGAAGGAAAAGATTGAAAAAAATGGAAACCTTGAATATTGAAATTGCAAATCATCTGGCCACAGTCACGTTGAACCGCCCCGATGTACGCAATGCATTTAATGAAACAACCATAGCCGAGATCACCCGGGTTTTCCGCGATTTGGATACGAATGACAGCATTCGTGCTATTGTGCTGGCCGCGAATGGTCCTGCTTTTTGTGCTGGTGCAGACCTGAACTGGATGAAAAAGATGGCAGACTACACCCATGAGGAAAACCTCGCGGATGCTAGTCAACTGGCAGAAATGCTGCGCACTATCTATAGCTGCAGCAAGCCGGTAGTTGCTAAAGTGCAAGGTGATTGCTATGCCGGTGGCATGGGCCTGGTGGCTGCCTGTGATGTTGCTGTCAGTGTGGATACAGCAAATTTTTGCCTCAGCGAAGTCAAGCTGGGCTTGATACCGGCGACGATCTCGCCGTATGTCATCAAGGCCATGGGTGAAAGCGCGGCACGCCGTTATTTCATCACTGCCGAGCGTTTTACTGCAGCAGAAGCGCATCGCACGGGCTTTATCCATGAAGTGGTAACGGCAGATGCACTGGATGCCAAAGTGGCCGAGATCGTCAAGGCGCTGAGCAGCAACAGCCCGAATGCAGTGAAGCAGGCCAAGCGTCTGGTGCAGGATGTCGCCAGCCGTGAAGTGACGCCAGCGCTCATAGCAGCAACAGTAGAAGGAATAGCGCAAATACGCGCGTCTGAAGAGGGCCGTGAAGGCGTGCGTTCTTTCCTGGAAAAGCGTAAGCCAAACTGGTTAAGTTGAATCTGGCTTGAAGATCAAGCGGATAGCAAGAATAGAGTGGAAAGGAGCTGGCAAAGATGACAAAGCGAAGACTGGTATTGACTGGCCTGGGCGTCTCTTTGCTGGCTGCAGCAGGCGCGGTGACTTATCGCAAGTCCACGGTAGTCATCACTACAATCGCAGATATGCAGGCAAAACTTGCCAGTCTGAAATTGAATAAACTCGCCAACCTATCCGGCTGGCAGCCCTATAAAGTCTTTGTGCATCTGGCGCAAAGCATAGAGTACTCGATGACGGGTTATCCCGAAATGAAACCAGCAGCCTTTCAGAAAACGGCAGGCAGTGCAGCCTTTTATGCTTTTTCAGTCGCCGGTGCGATGACGCATAATCTGACTGAGCCCATACCAGGTGCACCAGCAATTGCCGAGAGTGGCGATGTCAATGCCGGCATCGATATGCTGATTGCGGCATTACAAAAATTTGAAAACCATGCGGGTGACATCAAGCCGCATTTTGCTTATGGCAGTTTGAGCAAGGCAGAGTTTGCTCAGGCTCATGTCATGCATATAGAAAATCATTTGAAGCTCATCAAATCTACGCAATCTGTAGCCTGAACTTGGGATGAACTGAGCTTCAATCGTAACATTTGTCTGGAATAAATTTGAATCAAGAAAATGACTGGGTAACACGCAGCCTGCAGCATGTATGGCATCCGTGTACCCAGATGCAGCATCATGAAACCGTGCCGCTGATCCCCGTCAGCCATGGCCGCGGTGCATGGCTGTTTGATATGGAAGGCAAACGCTATCTTGATGCCATCAGTTCCTGGTGGGTCAATCTGTTTGGTCATGCCAATCCACGCATCAATGCAGAATTGAAAGACCAGCTCGACAAACTGGAACACGCGATGCTGGCCGGTTTTACTCATGCGCCTGTGGTCGAATTATCAGAAAAATTGGCGGCCCTGACTAATCATGCCCTCGGCCATTGCTTCTATGCTTCTGATGGTGCATCGGCAGTCGAGATCGCCCTGAAGATGAGCTTTCATGCCTGGCGCAATGGTGGCCAGACTGAAAAACAAGAGTTTATTTGCATACAGGGTAGCTACCATGGTGAAACCGTGGGGGCACTGGCAGTGACGGATGTCAGCCTGTTCCGCGAAGCCTATGGCCCGATGTTGCAACGTGCACACGTCGTCGCATCACCGGATGCGCGCCTTGCCGAGGCTGGCGAAACTGCTGCCGATGTCGCCCTGCGCGCCGCCGCGGCACTGGAAGCCAAATTGCAGGAACGCGCAGGCAAGATTGCTGCCGTCATCATAGAGCCGCTGGTACAGTGCGCGACTGGCATGGCCATGCATGACCCAGTCTATCTGAAGCGTTTGCGTGAATTGTGCGACCAGTATCAGGTGCATCTGATCGCTGATGAAATTGCCGTAGGCTGTGGCCGTACCGGCACTTTCTTTGCTTGTGAATCTGCAAGCATATGGCCAGACTTTTTATGCCTTTCGAAAGGTATCAGCGGTGGTTATTTACCACTGTCGCTGGTGATGACGACGGACACTGTCTACCAGGCATTTTATGATGCCGATGTAAGGCGCGGCTTTTTGCATTCGCATTCTTATACAGGCAACCCGCTGGCATGCCGCGCAGCGCTGGCGACACTGGCGATATTTGAAGATGACAAGGTCTTGCAAAAGAACCGTGTCAAGGCAGAATTCTTGAACACGGCTTTTGCCGATTTGAAAAATGATGCGCGCGTGCGCCACTTCCGCCAGCAAGGCATGATCCTCGCCTTTGATGCGGTGGTTGATGATGCAGAACGCGCAGCAACATTTTCACGCCGCTTTTTTGCAGCGGCCCTGAAGCAGGAATTATTAATGCGGCCCATAGGCCGCACAGTCTATATGATGCCGCCCTACATCCTTGAGCAGGATGAAATGAGCTTGCTGGCACATAAAACCAGACTGGTATTTGAAGAGGTAATGGCATGAACGATGCTAGTAAAAACAATCCTGGCATAAATAATCCAGGAATAAGAATCGCCACGCAACGAAAATCACTGATACAGGGTTTGCAGCAAGAGCTGGCCGTGCTGGATCAAAAGCATTTATTGCGTCAAAGACGTACAGTAGAAACACCTTCAGCACCAAACATGAAAGTTGATGGCCGTGACTTGCTGGCATTTTGCAGCAATGATTATCTCGGCCTTGCAGCACATCCCAAACTCGCAGAAGCCATGCAGGAAGGTGCCGCGCTGTATGGCGTAGGCAGTGGTGCATCACACCTCATCAGCGGCCACAGCCGCGCCCATGCGGTACTGGAAGAACGTCTGGCCGAGTTTGTCTCACCACATATCGATAATGCCCGCGCCCTGTATTTTTGCACAGGCTATATGGCCAATCTGGCTGTCATCACGGCGCTTGCCATCAATAAAGACACGACAGTATTTTCTGAAGCCCTGAACCATGCTTCCCTCATCGATGGCGCGCGCCTCTCGCGTGCCACCGTGCAGGTATTCCCGCACCGCGATTACACAGCGCTGGAACGCATGCTGCAACAATGCAAGACCAAGCACAGGGTCGTTGTTACCGACAGCGTCTTCAGCATGGATGGCAATATCGCCGAACTGGGTGCACTGCTGGCAATTTGCGAGCGTTATGATGCCTGGCTCATCGTCGATGATGCCCATGGCTTTGGTGTGTTGGGCCAGCATGGCCGTGGTGTGCTCGAACATTTGCAGATCAAGTCGCCGAATCTGGTCTATATGGGTACGCTGGGCAAGGCTGCTGGTGTCGGTGGTGCTTTTGTCGCAGCCGATGCGACCGTGATTGAGTGGCTGGTGCAACGTGCCCGCGCTTACATTTATACGACTGCTGCCGCACCAGCCCTCGCGCATGCACTGCTGACCAGCATAGACATTATTGCAGGTGAAGAAGGCCAGCAAAGACGTGCGCATCTGCAAAAATTGATAGGCCTGTTCAGTGATGGTCTGCATTTGCAAGTCTGGCAGGGCATGCCATCGGATACTGCGATTCAACCTGTGCTCATTGGTGACAACGCCGCCATGCTGAGAGTAGCAGGCAATCTCATGGACCAGGGTTTGTGGGTAGGCGCGATACGCCCACCTACCGTACCTGTCGGTACGGCACGCTTGCGTGTGACCCTGTCCGCTGCGCATACAGAAATCCAGGTCCTGCAACTGGTGCAGGCCATCAACCGTCTGGATCAGATGAGCTATGTGGCCCAGTGTTTTGCCGAGGTGGCCTGATGCAAAAACGGCAGCATGACTTTTTCGTGACGGGCACTGATACCGAGATAGGCAAGACTCTGGTCAGTGCTGCGATGCTGCATGCAATGCAGGCGCAAGGTTTGCAGGCAGTGGGTATGAAGCCGATCGCCGCCGGGGCAGAAATGCGTGACGGTATCTTGCATAATGAAGATGTCGATATGCTGGTTGCCGCTGCCAGTGTCAAGGCAGAACTGGCTCTGGTATGCCCTTACCTGATGCAGACACCGGCAGCACCGCATATCGTGGCTGAGCTGGAACATGTAAAGATAGAACTGCCGCATATCATCGACAGCTATCAACAGTTGCGTGAACAGGCAGATGCCGTGATCGTAGAAGGTGTAGGTGGTTTTTGCGTACCCCTGAATGCGCAAGTGACTACCGCAGACATGGCGCAAGCTGTGGATTTGCCTGTGATACTGGTAGTTGGTATGCGCCTGGGTTGCATCAATCATGCATTGCTGACTGTTGAAGCCATCGCCGCCCGCGGTTTGAGGCTGGCAGGCTGGGTTGCCAATACCGTTGATGCCAACATGCTGTACCCGCAAGAAAATATTGCCGCCCTGCGTGAGCGCATAGCCGCACCCATGCTGGGGCATATTCCCCGTTTGAATGTTCCAGATCATGAGAAGGCAAAAGCTGCTGCCTCGTATCTGGATTTGAGTCAATTGAAGTAAAAGGAAACAAAGATGCAAGCTACTGATACGACTTTGCAAACCATGCAATTCCAGCCACCGGTCAAGAAGATAGAAGCCGAGACCTGGCCCGTGGATGAAGTACTGGCCCTGTTTGATTTGCCCTTCAATGACTTGATGTTCAGGGCGCAAACTGCACACCGCGCCAACTTCCCTGATGGTGATGTGGAGCTGGCGACCCTCTTGTCCATCAAGACTGGTGGCTGCGAAGAAGATTGCGGCTACTGCCCGCAAGCAGCACGTTATGACACTGGCGTAGAAGCCAAGAAATTGCTGGATGTACGCGAAGTGCTGGATGCCGCCAAAGCCGCCCGCGAAAACGGCGCAACCCGTTTTTGCATGGGTGCAGCATGGCGTTCACCTAAAGACCGTGACATGGAAAAGGTAGAAACCATGGTGCGCGAAGTCAAGGCCATGGGCCTGGAAACTTGCGCGACTCTGGGCATGCTCAAGGAAGAACAGGCGCAGCGCCTGAAAGATGCAGGTCTCGACTACTACAACCATAACCTCGATACCGCACCTGAGTTTTACAGCAATGTGATTTCTACCCGCGATTACCAGGACAGGCTTGATACGCTTGGTCATGTACGCAGTGCGGGTCTCAAAGTCTGTTGCGGTGGCATCGTCGGCATGGGTGAGTCACGCCGCCAGCGCGCTGGCCTGATTGCGCAGCTGGCGAACCTGAATCCCTATCCAGAATCGGTGCCTGTCAATCATCTGGTGCAGGTAGAAGGCACGCCTTTGCATGGCCTGGACCCACTTGATCCGCTGGAATTTGTACGCACGATAGCTGTTGCCCGTATCACCATGCCCAAGGCGCGTGTGCGCCTGTCTGCCGGTCGTCGCCAGATGGGTGAGGCGGTACAGGCCATGTGCTTCCTGGCTGGCGCGAATTCGATTTTCTACGGCGATAAATTGCTGACTACGGCTAATCCTGAAGCGCAGGATGATCGCGTACTGCTCGATAAACTGGGCTTGAAGACGCGTGGCAAGGTCGAAGCGAAAGCTGGAAATTGTGGTTGATTAAGAACTTAAGTAAGACCTTAAATCTTTAGCACAGAGCACACAGAGAAAAAATGGAGACACAGAGGAAGGCAAGTGCTTTTCTTTGATGAAAATCGTAGTCAATTATCGTAGATACATCCACCCAAAAGGTTAGAGACATGTTTACCAAAATCCTTATCGCCAACCGTGGCGAAATTGCTTGCCGTGTTGCTGCTACCGCACGCCGCATGGGCATCAAGACTGTCGCTGTGTATTCCGAAGCCGATGCCAATGCCAAGCATGTCGCGGTTTGTGATGAGGCAGTCTTGATAGGCCCGGCTGCCGCCAAAGAGAGTTATCTGCGTGCCGACAAGATCATAGAAGTCGCATTGGCGACGGGCGCGCAGGCGATACATCCGGGTTATGGCTTCCTGTCAGAAAACAGTGAATTCGCTGAAGCCTGTGCCAAAAATGGCATCGCGTTCATCGGCCCGCCAGCATCGGCGATAGAAGCCATGGGCAGCAAGTCTGCGGCGAAATCCCTGATGGAAAAAGCCAATGTGCCGCTGGTGCCGGGCTACCATGGCGATAATCAGGATGCGGATTTTTTACATACCGAGGCTGACCGTATCGGTTACCCCGTCTTGCTCAAAGCCAGTGCCGGTGGTGGTGGCAAGGGCATGCGTGTTATCGAAAAATCGGCTGACTTCAAGGATGCGCTGGCATCCTGCAAGCGTGAGGCCATCAATTCTTTTGGTGACGACAAAGTGCTGGCAGAAAAATATCTGCAAAGACCACGTCATATAGAAATACAGGTGTTTGCTGATACCCACGGCAATTGCGTCTACCTGTTCGAACGTGATTGCTCGGTACAGCGTCGCCATCAAAAAGTGTTGGAAGAAGCACCTGCACCCGGCATGACGGCAGAACGCCGTGCAGCCATGGGTGATGCTGCCGTAGCTGCGGCAAAAGCAGTGGGCTATGTCGGTGCGGGGACGGTGGAATTCATCGCCAACCAGGACGGTTCTTTCTATTTCATGGAAATGAATACCCGTTTGCAGGTTGAACATCCGGTGACAGAAATGATCACTGGTACTGATCTGGTGGAATGGCAATTGCGTGTTGCTGCAGGTGAAAAACTGCCGCTGCAACAAAATGAATTACAGATCCATGGTCACGCGATTGAAGCACGCGTATATGCAGAAAACCCAGAAAAAGGTTTCCTGCCATCGATAGGTACTCTGCGTCATGCGCGTACTCCTGTTGCCGTGAATTTTGAACTAGGTGGCGCGACTGATCCGGCGGCTTTCCGTATCGATAGTGGCGTGCGTGAAGGCGATACGATTTCGCCTTTCTATGACCCCATGATTGCCAAGATGATAGTCTGGGGCAAGGACAGGAAAGAAGCGCTGGCCCGCATGGCGCAAGCCCTGGCGCAATACCAGATCGTCGGCCTGAACAGCAATATCGCCTTCCTGTCACGCCTGGTCACCAGCACAGCTTTTTCTGGCGCTGATCTGGATACTGGCCTGATAGAACGCAATCAGGCAGAACTGTTCCCAGCACCGGTAGCCGCGAATCTGACTACGCTGGCGCTGGCGGTTGTATCCCTGTTGAATTCAGAAAAATCTACAAAGGGTAGCAGCAGCGACCCATGGCAATCCAGCCACGGCTGGCGCATGAACAGCCTTATGCAACGTAGCCTGCAATTCACGGAAGAAGAACAAACGCATGATGTGCAAGTGACTTATCTGTCTGACGGCTGGCAAGTGCAGGCAGGTGAATCGAAAGTGCAAGTCAGGCTGGCACTCGCCGATGAAAATGATATCGTCATCAAGATTGCAGACCAGACCGTGGCTGCTACTGTGGTACGCGATGGTGAGCATTTCCATGTCTTCAGTCAAGGCAAGCATACTGACCTGCATTACATTGATGCACTGGCGCATGCTGGTGAAGCCGAGGCTGAAACTGGCCGCCTGACCGCACCCATGCCAGGCAAGATCGTTGCTGTGCTCGTCAACAAGGCACAGGAAGTGAAGAAGGGCGATGCCCTGCTGATCATGGAAGCCATGAAGATGGAGCATACGATCTCTGCCCCGCATGATGGCGTCATTGATGAAGTCTTGTATGCGATTGGTGATCAGGTTACTGAAGGCGCGCAATTGCTGGCTTTCCAGCAGTAGGCTTGCCTGGAGTTGGTACCGTAAAGCCAGCACTGTTGTGCTGGCTTTTTTACAGTATAAAAAAATGTGAATGCACTCCTTCCCCTTCAAGGGGAAGGCCGGGATGGGGATGGGTTTCTTTCGCAAATTAATTAAGTGTTTCATTAATCAAAACCCATCCCCACCCCAACCCTCCCCTTGAAGGGGAGGGAGTTTTAATGGCATTTCATCAGGTGAATGTTAGTTATAGAAAAACAGATACACCAACAAATCACCCCGCTGTGTTACTTGTACAAACCACCAAGCAAGTCCATCATGAATACTTGAACAAGAAAAATCTGCAAAAAGCGATTTTTTATTATCTTGCCCAGACTTTGGAATTACCATGACCGCACTCTCCATCAACATCAACAAAATCGCCTTGCTGCGCAATTCGCGTGGCCGTAATTACCCTGATGTGCAGGCCTTTGCTGCGCGCTGCCTGGACCTCGGTGCGCGTGGCATTACCCTGCATCCACGTCAGGATCAAAGGCATGCGCGTTATTCTGATGTCGAAACCCTGGGCTTGCTGTGCCAGGCGCGTGGTGTGGAGTTGAATGTCGAAGGTTATCCCGCGTCAGACTTTCTCGAAGTCGTGAAGCGCAACAAGCCTGCGCAATGCACGTTGGTGCCGGATGCGCCAGATCAGCTGACTTCTGACCATGGCTGGGACTTGCGCAAGGATGCCGACTTTTTACGCCCCGCGCTGGCTGAACTGAAGGCGCTGGGTATACGCAGCAGCCTGTTTATTGATTATGACAACCAGGACATGCACCTGGCCAAAGAACTGGGGGCCGACCGGGTCGAGTTATATACCGAACCCTATGCCGAACATTTTGGCACGGCAAAGGGGGAAGAGATTTTCCAGGGCTTTGTGGCTGCTGCCAAACGTGCCCAGGATGCTGGACTGGGAGTGAACGCAGGGCATGATCTGAACCTGGATAACCTGGCCAGATTCCTGACCATACCCGGCATATTGGAAGTCTCTATAGGCCATGCCGTCATCGTTGAATGCCTGGAACAGGGCATTGTTGAAGTGCTCACAAAATACGCAAAAATTTGCCAGCAAGGCTAGATTTTGCATTTTTTGCATGAAAAAAGAAAAAGCAAAAAAATGTTAACTTTTTCCTTGTAGCCTTCAAATTCTTGAACTACATTGGGGTAACGGTGCTTCGCATGAAGCACTGTGGTTGATGTTCCTCTCTATGCTCAAGAGATAATCGATAGAGAGAATATCAGCGTTGTTGTTGGTGTTGGTGTTTAAAGGCAAACCACCCGAAAGCGTGGGACGCAAAACTACAGGGCCCTCGCTAAACACGGCAGGGTAGCCAGGTACCGTATTCCGCATTGGCGGTTTTTCGTTAAGAGGCATGTGCTCATGAATAGCATTTCTACGGCGCTTCCCGGCGCTTCTAAAAAAATTCTGATTAGTGTATTCGGTTTGTCTGAGTATGAATTGCGTCTGGTGCGCAGCGTGCTTAGCTTGACCATGGCGAGCGGACGCAGGCATTCCTATGCCTTGTGCGATGCCAGTCAGGCTGCTGACCCTGATATCGTCATACTCGATCCGGATAATAGCCAGGCCAGGGCAGCTTTACAGGAGCTTATAGCAACACACAATATTCCCGAACCTGCAACGGTATTCATTTCCAATGCAGGCAAAGCACATCCAGGCAAATATCATTTACTGCATCCTCTGGTTCCAACCAAGATGCTGGCCTTGCTGGATCAGGTAGCAGATGAACTGGAAAAAGTTTTACAAACAGCATTTCCACTCAGTGCAGCAGTTGCTCAGAAGGCAGAAATGGACAAAGCAGCTATTGTGCAGCCCCTGCTGCAAAAAAATCCTTCAAACTCGGTTTTGCAGGGTGGTCACCGTGCCCTGATCGTGGATGACAGCCCTACTGCAAGAATCAAGATAGACCTGGAATTGCGCTCGATGAAGATCGCTTCTGACTGCGCTGAGACTGGCGAGCAAGCCTTGCAGATGCTGGAAAAGAAAAACTACGACATCATCTTCCTCGACATCGTCATGCCTGGTGCTGATGGCTATGAAATCTGCAAGATCATACGCCGCCATCCACAAACCAAACGCACACCCGTGGTCATGCTGACCAGCAAATCCTCTCCGTTTGACCGTATCCGTGGCTCGCTGTCTGGATGCAGCAGTTATCTGACCAAGCCTGTAGAACACCTGAAGTTCCGTGCCGTCGTCGAAAAGAGCCTGAGTGCAACTGAGACAGCGCCTGAAATGGAAAAGAATCACGGCCTGGCGATGGGTACCTGAAACCAGATCAGCCCAATATTTTTACCTTGGCTCTGGGGATCAGAGCGTTTCACTTACACATCTCGGGAGTACATCATGGGTATGAAAAAAGCACTCGTTGTTGACGATTCCACGACTGAACTGGCCAACATCAAAAGCATATTGACTGATGCCGGTTATGTGGTGGTCACTGCATCCAGCGGCAAGGACACGCTGGAAAAAGCCAAGGCCGAAAAACCTTCGATTATTTTCCTCGACATCGTCATGCCAGAAATGGATGGCTATGAAGCCTGCCGTAGCCTGACGCAAGATCCGGCAACCAAAGACATCCCTATTATTTTTGTCAGCAGCAAATCGCAAAAAGCCGACAAGATCTGGGGGCAGTTGCAAGGTGCTAAAGGCTATGTCGCCAAGCCTTATACAGCTGACCAGATTATTGATCAACTCAAAATCGCTGCCTGATTTTAAATTTTGTAACGCATCACCCATCTGCGGGGGCGGTCATGAGCTTAGTCACTTCCAGCAATGCCGGACAGTCCAAAGAATGGCTGCCACCCAGTGTTGCCCTTGAGCGCTTCACTCCACCTGGCGACTTGCTGTGGAGTGATGTGGCACCACTAGTCGAAAGAAAGCGTTATGGCTACCGCGTAAATTCTTTGAATTTGCTGATCAGGGCCGAGGTAGGGAGTGAAGTGATAAGACCACAGGCACTTGCTCCCTTGCCTGGTGCAGCAGCCTTCTTGCTTGGCCTGATCAATCTGCGCGGCAACCTGGTACCCATCTTTGACCTGGGCCTGGTACTCAGTGGCCGCAGGTCAGAAGTCACCGCCTCGAAATTGTTTTTGATACTGGACAAGGCAGAAAATGCCGTTGGCATGCTGATAGACAGTTATCCGCAGCCACTGACCGAATTGCGCACCATTACCCAGATGCCGCAATTGCCTGCCACGCTGGAAGCCCATGTGCCAGCTGCCTTTGTCAAGGATGACAAAGTCTGGCTGGACTTCAATCATGAAAGTTTTTTTGAAAAACTCAGCCGCAGTGTATAGAGCACAGAACTAAAAAGCATAGAACTAAAAACTGGAATCGGCTGATCCCCTGCTATTGATTTGACCAAGTAGTCTTCGATGTTTTTCTTGTGGAGAGCAAAATGAAATTACGTACTCCGAATATTGGTATCCGGCTCAGTCTGGGATTTACAGCGGTGTTGCTGCTGTTGGCGGTAACGGCCTGGCTGGCGATGTCCAACCTGAAGAGCATCAATGACGGTACCCACCGCATTGTGGATGGTAGCTACCCTAAAGTTGTGCTTGCCTACAAGATGCTTGGTAACGTTAATGCCAATGCGCGTTCCATGCGTAATATGCTGCTCCTGAACGATCAATCGGCAGTGGAAAAAGAACAGCAACTGATTTTGTCTCGCAGGCAAAACCAGGATGAAAACATCGCCGGTTTTGAAAAACTGATTACCAGTGAAGAAGAAAAAGGCATCTTCCAGACAGCGACCGAAGCACGTAATAAATACGGCGCTTCACAAAGGGAATTCCTGCGTCTGGCGACTGAAGGTAAAAAGACGGAAGCCACAGCCTGGTTGCTTGGCAACCTGCAAGCCGATCAGGAGAAATGGTTTTCTTCGATGGATAATCTCATCGACTACCAAACAAAATTGGTGAATAAGGATGGTGCCGCCGCCGATAGCACTTATGTCAGTGCGAAAAACATCCTGGCTTTGGTGGCAGCCTTGTCCATCTTGCTGGCAGCAGGTGTTGCCTACTGGATGACGCGCAGTATTACCAAACCGGTATCGCATCTGATTGGCGTTATGCAGAAGCTGACACAGGGTGATGCCAGCGTCAGGGCGCGCAGCACTCAACCGGACGAAATTGGCAAACTCTCACGCCAGTTCGACAGGATGGTGGATGAACGTGAAGCCAGCCGCAAATCCATTGAAGATGAAAATGAAAAACTCAATGAATCCGTACTGGTTTTGTTGCAGGCAGTGGCGCAACTCGCGAGCAGAGATTTGACTGTCAAAGTACCGGTATCTGCCGATGTGACAGGTGCGGTATCTGATGCCTTGAACATGCTGACCAGTGAAACGGCCAAAGTGCTGCGTGATGTAAGTAATATTTCTGCCGACGTGACCGAGGCCACGCTGAAAGTGAAAGCCCAGTCCGATAATGTGATGGCTGCGGCAGCAGAAGAAAGGCTGGAAGTGGAACATACTACTGTTTCATTATCGACCGCTTCTGAAGAAATGCGCAATATTGCCGACCTGGCACAAACCTGCAACCGCGCTGCTGATAATGCGATACGCTCAACCCAACTGGCGATGGATACGGTGAACAGCACGGTCGGTGGTATTAACAGTACCCGCGACATCATACGTGAAACAGAAAAACGGATTAAACGCTTGGGTGAACGTTCACAAGAAATTTCCGGCGTGGTCGGTCTGATTAATGCGATTGCAGAACGTACCCACATCCTGGCGCTGAATGCGAGTATGCATGCGGCATCCGCCGGTGAAGCTGGTCGTGGTTTTGCGGTGGTTGCGGATGAGGTGCAAAGGCTGGCAGAAAATGCGAGGCAAGCGACGCTGCAAATTTCTGGCCTGGTCAATAACATCCAGCTGGAAACCTCAGATACGGTCAACACCATGAACTCGGCAATTGCCCAGGTGGTAGAAGGTAGCCGGCTGGCAGAACAGGCCGGTCTGCAAATGCAGGCGACGCAAAATGCGACCACTGAGCTGGTGGAATCAGTACAGCAGATTGCCATCAAATCCCATGGTCAGGCCAAAGCCAGCCAGGAGTTGCTGGACAGAGCGATACAAATCAAGAAAACCAATCAGGAAACCAGTTTGCAACTTGATGAACAATCTGCGCAAACCACCAACCTGGTGGAATACGCAAGAATGCTGTTGTCCACCGTACGCGTCTTCAAACTGGCAGCCTGATATCACCACTCAAACCTGCGCAAGGCTTTGCGCAGGTTTCTCTCTTTCCAACTTACCCGTCTGAGGCAGTATGGAACAGCTAGAAAACCAGGCTACAGATTTCAGCCATGTCGTCCTCGGTGCCCTTGATGAGGTATTCAACGCGCTGGAGACCGATGCCACTCACTCAACGGATGTCGCGGTAGTCACCCGTGCGCTGGCTTGTTATATCGAGCAATTGCGCCGCATACGTGCGGCAGCCAGTGCTGCTGACATGCCCGGTCTGCACTGGGTATGCGCGCTGATAGAACGCAATCTCATCAGCCTGTATAACCAGAACCGTCGCCTCACGGATGAAGAATATCACCTGCTCAGCGAATGGCCAGATTTGCTGGCCAGCCATGCACTGAATCATGGCGACAAGAATATAGAAACCCTGATAGACCATCTTTCGACAGCCAGCTGGCCTATTCCTTTGAGCCTTGGTGATTCCTGTGAGCTCAGGCAATTGCTGAATAGTGATCCGCTGACGCCAGTAGCTGAAGTGGAAGAGCCTCCCCCTTTGTTCCTGGTACCCGCACCAGCCACGGCAGAGATCGCTTTATTGAATCAAACAGATGCACACACTGCACAAACTGCCCAAGCTGAAACTGCAGAAATCACTGAGCCAGAAACATCCCAGGTATCCGTAGATATAGCAAATACAGCAGATACATCAACTTCAGCATTACATGAAGCGCTGGACGCTCTCATCATGAGCCTGGCAGCGGATGAACACTTTGCCCAGGGTGGTGACAATGATGCAGCTATCCTGCAAGCTTATGCGGCGCAGTTGCTGGGTTTTTCCAGTTGCGCAAGTCAGTTGAATCTGCATGTCGTGGCAGATGCCTGCCAGGCTTTTGCTGATGTTGTCATCATGAGATCCGCAGATGCAGATGCCGTCAATGAAACCGAACTGGGCCTGCTGCAGCGCTTCCCGCTGATGCTCATGGATAGCATTGCTGATGCTGAAAATCCGGAAATCGCAGCCAGTCTGCTCGATGTTGTGTATGACCCGGCATGGAACAGGCAAGAAGCAGTAAGCGGTGCCACCTACACTGAGTTGCAAGAGAGTGATAATAGTGCAAACTACAGCGCGGACGAAGCTGCTGATGCAGGCATAGCTGAGCACACAGAAGAGGCTGTAGAAGAAATTGCGCATGCAGGCATAGATGCGGGTGGTACGCAGACCAGTGCTGCCGCACAAGAAATCAGCAGCGATATGCTGACCCTGTTTGCCAGGGAATTCAGATTGATGAGTGGCATGCTGGCAGAAGACCTGGCGGCAGTGATCGCGGCTGGTGATGATGAAGAACAGCGTGGCCTGGCATTGCAAAACTATGTTGAAGCCTTGCTGCGCATTGCCTCTACTTCAGAATCCATAGGTCTGACTGCCCTGCAACAATTTTTGTCCTTGCTTGCTGGCCTGGTGGCCGCACAAAACCTGGCACTGGATGCGCAGCAGTCCAGCCTGCTGGCAACACTGCCAGCCAGTTTGAATAACTACCTGCTGGCACCCAAAGAAGAAATAGCCGCACTGGAATTATTGTCATTGTTGATGGACTCTTGCTGGTCGCAGGCCACGGTCATGGATGGCAATGAATCGCTGTTCGCCGAACTCATCAATATCAATCTGATAGCAGACCATCATGATGCTGAAGCTGCTGCGATTGCCATCACTGAGAGCGATGTCTCGATACAACTGCCAGATGATCTGAATACAGAATTATTCGATGGTCTCTTGCAGGAACTGCCTGTGCAGGTAGGTAATTTCACCAGCGCCATAGAAAGATTCTCAAATGGTGCTGGCAATATGCAGGACATAGAACAAGCCAAGCGTGCCGCGCATACGCTGAAGGGCGCTGCCAACACCGTGGGTATTGCGGGCATTGCCAACCTGACCCATCATCTGGAAGATTTGCTGATTGCCCTCACTGATAAACAAAGCCTGCCTGACAATGCACTTGCAGAATTGCTGACCGAGGCCGGTGATTGTCTCGAAGCCATGGGTGAGGCTGTGGTCGATGGCGGTACAGCACCGGCACAGTCGCAACAGCTGCTGCAACAGATTTGCGACTATGTCGCTTACATGCACAGTGGTGAATTTGTTGCCCGCAACGAAGCTGTAGCAGTCGTTGCGCCTGTTGCAAATACCCCGGTCCCGCAATCTTCTGGCGCTGTACTTGACCTGGTCGAACCTGGTTCACATGCGGCTGAACCGATGTTGCGTGTGCCTGCGAAAGTGGTGGATGAACTGTTGCGCCTCGCAGGAGAAAATGTTATCTCGAATGCGCAAATCCAGGAACAATTGAAACAGACGCAAAAACAATCGAAGGCCATACAAAGACACGATGTCCTGTTCCAGAAATTGATCGCTGACCTTGAAACCCTGGTTGATGTGCGCGGCATGAGCAGCCCGCAGAAAAAGGCCAGCATCAGTACTACCGATGGCGACTTTGATCCACTGGAATTTGAACGCTATAGCGAGCTGCATACCATCACCGCACAACTGGTAGAGGCACGCACCGATGCTTTCGAGATGTCCAGCCATATCGACGAACAATTGCATGGCCTGGCGGAATTGCTGGAAGTGCAGCGCCGCCTGCAAATCGAAAACCAGCATGCCGTGATACGCACGCGGCTGGTGCCGGTCACGACTATCGTCTCGCGCCTGCAACGCAGTGTGCGCCAGACTTGTCGCTTGCTTGATAAACAGGTCAACCTGAATATCCTGGGTGCGAACACCAATATCGATAGCAATATGCTCAATGACCTGACAGACCCGCTGATGCATATCCTGCGCAATGCGGTCGATCATGGCATAGAGACACTTGCCAGCAGGCTGGCCGCGAATAAACCGGCAGATGGCCTGATAGAACTGAGCTTTGCCCGTGAAGGTAACTCCATCGTCGTGCGTTGCAAAGACGATGGTGCAGGCCTGGATTATGCGGCGATACGCCGTACCGCCTTGAAGCGAAAAATGATCAGTGCCGAGCGTATCTTGTCTGAAGAAGAACTGGCCAGGCTGATTCTGGTACCAGGTTTTTCTACCCGTGACAGCAGCACCCAGACTTCTGGCCGTGGTATAGGTATGGACATGGTGCATGCACGCATACTGGAAATGAAAGGCTCGTTGAATTTGCGCTCAGTCGCTGGCCAGGGTCTGGTGGTGGAATTGCGCCTGCCTGCCAGCCTTTTGTCTGAGCATACCCTGATGGCGCGCGTGGCTGGTCACATGATGGCGATTTCCAGCCGTCGTATTATTGATATCCATTACATCACTGATGCACAAATTGATACCTTGGCTGACCAGCCTGTCTATCGAGTTGGTGATGCAGTGCATAAATTGCTGAAGCTCGATAGTTTGCTGGGCATGCAAGACCATCGCAAGGAGGCGCGCAGCTATGGCTACCCGGTCTTGCTGGTCAGCACCGATACCGGCTCAACCTGCGCAATACAAGTGCAGGAACTGGTTGATGGCCGTGAAGTCGTGGTCAAGAAATTTGGCCGCTATGTACCAAGAATCCAGGGCACGATAGGTGCGGTCATCCTCGGTGACGGTAGCGTTGCACCCGTTATCGATCTGCCGGAATTATTGCGCGCATCGACCCAGCAGTACATCAATATCGATGATGCCCATGCTGGTTTGCCGTCGCAGGCAGATTCGCAAGCAACACATGTGCGTACCGCGCTGGTGGTCGATGATTCATTGTCAGCCCGCCGTGCCACTGCCCAAATCATGCGCGATGCCGGTTATGAAGTGCGTACTGCCATTGATGGTCTGGATGCGGTTGCCATACTCGATGAAGTGCTGCCCGACGTGATTTTGGTGGATATGGAAATGCCGCGCATGAATGGCCTGGAACTGACCAGCCATGTACGCGCCCGCAAGCTCGACAAGCGTATTCCCATCATCATGATCACTTCACGCTCTACCCAAAAACACAGGCAGCAGGGCGATGCCGCCGGGGTGGATGCCTACCTCGTCAAACCCTTCAGTGAAGATGCCTTGCTGCAGCATATTAACCGCCTGACAGGAGCCTGATCATGGGAGCGATGATGCCGGGGATGAGTACAGAAATACGCAACCGTCTGTTGCTGCGGATTGATAATATGCAGCTCATGCTGCCGCAGGGTGATGTCTGTGCAGTGGAATCTGTTGTTGATCTGGTCAGCCAGGATGCTGTCGCGCCTGCCATAGGGCGCATCGCTTACCTGGGACAAAGCTGGCCAGTATTGAGCCTGAATGGTGAATTGCAGACCCTGGACAAGATACCTGCAGCACGCCGCGCCTGTGTCATGCTGGCTACCGGCAAGGGTTTTCTGGGCTTGCTGTGTGATGATGTCAGGGTACTCAATCAGCAATCCGGCAGCGACTATGCCTTGCCTGTTGCTATGCGTGCCGGCTACACGCCAGTGCAGGCTGTCATGCCATTTGAAAATGGCCTGGCCTGTCTCAGCGATGCGCGGCATTTAATGCAGTATGGTGCCTTCGCACAAATCACTGCTACTCATTAGTGGAGCGCAAATATGTCTAGTGCAAATGCCTGGTTACTGGACGTAGGCGATGGCAGGCAAGTCGCAATAGGCCAGCGTGAACTCATACAAATCATGGATGCGCAGGATAGCTTTGAGGTGCCTCTCGCGCCCGCGTATATGCGGGAGATCATCTTCTGGCAAAAACGTGCCGTGCCTGTCATGCAACTCCCTGTACGCCTCGGTGGTCGTGCCTGCACAGGCAATATCCTCGCTCTGGTGGCATTTCATGATGCTGTCAGCAATACGGCAGGCCTGGGTGCCATCCATCTGGCGGCCCCACCTGTGCGTGTGCTGGTTGATGATAAGCAGGCCAGCAGCCTCGATGAAGCAGGCTGGGAAGATATGGCGATTTCCTGTTTTGAGCAGCAGGGGCAAAGCATACCTGTGCTGGATTTGAGCCGCCTCTTTTCTGCCACGCATTAGAGCTGAGTAAGCATGCGTTGCTTACTCACGCAAGCCATATCTGCGCATCTTGTTCAGCAAGCCTACACGGGATATACCCAGTTGTTTTGCTGCATGCGTATGGTTGTGCTGGTTGTCATTCAGCGCGCCGACGATGAGGCGCTTTTCCAGAGCCGCCACCTGTTCCTCCAGTAAACCGGTATCCACTACAGGCGCATCGCTTGCAACTTCACCGCAAGCCAGTGCCAGATCATCTACTACGATCTCGTTCATCTCGCCAGCCAGTGCCATCGCAGTTTGCAGACAATGCTGCAATTCCCTGACATTGCCGGGCCAGGCATGGGATACCAGCCACTCTTGCGCTGCAGCCGTCAGGCGTTTTGGCGGTGTTGATCTGGCTGCAATTGCCTGGGCTATCAGGGCGATGTCTTCAGCCCGGTCTGCCAGTGCCAGAGTGCGCATCTGTATGCCTTTAAGGCGGTAATACAAATCATCCCTGAAGCTTTTTTCTTCGACCATGACTGCCAGATCACGGTTAGTCGCCGCGACTATGCGCACATCGACACGCAACTCAGCGCGTGCACCTATCGGAAAGAAACTGCCAGACTGCAAGAAGCGCAATAGCTTGACTTGCATGGGCAGAGGCATTTCACCTACTTCATCAAGGAATAGCGTGCCGCCATCGGCAGCGGCAATAAGCCCTTTGCGGTCACGGTCGGCACCGGTGAAACTGCCTTTGCAGTGACCAAATAGTTCACTCTCGAATAATTCTGCAGGTATGGCACCGCAATGCACCGCAATAAATGCTTTGCCTGCGCGTTTGCCCTGGGCATGCAGGGCGCGTGCCACCAGTTCCTTGCCAGTACCACTGGGGCCAGTAATCATGACTGGTACATCGGTAGGCGCAATGCGGCGTATCAGCGAGCGCAATTCTGCCAGTTCAGCACTGATGCCTATCAGGCCCATGCTGTTGTCGTCTGGCAGGGCGCGGGCGCGCCATACGGCAAGTTCTCGTTCCAGTCGGCTTTTGTTGAGCGCGCGGTCAACCACGACGCGCAAGATGTCGGGATCAAGCGGCTTGGGTAAAAAATCCCAGGCTCCAAGACTGATGGCACGCAGCGCCAGTTCACGGTCTGCATGACCAGTCATGACGACCACGGGTACAGGGGCGAATGCTGGCAATAGCGCCAGACCCTCATCGGGTGTGAAACTAGGTGGCAAGGCCAGGTCCAGCAAGACCAGATCAAAGCTGTTCTCCGCCAGCAGGGCATGTACCTGTTCTGCCGTGGCCGCGACCTTGACGACATAACCGAGGCTGGCCAGCCAGTTGCCACACAGGCGTTGAAAGGCTGGCTCATCATCGACCAGTAAAATAGTTTGCATGCTCATGGTGTCATGGTGATGTGGGTAAATAAAATTCAAAACAGCAATTCCAGCCGGGACAAGTGATCAGCGCAACGCTGCCGCCATGCGCCTCCACCAGCCTGCGCACTATCGCCAGGCCCAGGCCAGTACCACCTGGGCGGCGGCTCTTGAAAGCCTGGAACAAATCGGCTTTTTGTTCTGCCGGTATGCCGGGGCCGTTATCGCAGATGCGCAGTCTCAGCATCTGTTTGTCTGTCGTTGCTTCGATATGGATGCGCGCATCTGGTCTGCCGCGCAACATCGCCAGTGCATTATTGAGCAGGTTGTTCAGAATTTGCTCAGTACGCATGCGGTCTATATTGCCGCGTAAATTCTCTTCGATATCGCTGCTGATTTGTACGCCATTCGCCATGGCAGTAGGGCGTAGTTGCGCGATGATGTTATCAATCAGTTCTGCCATATCGACAGGCTGGCAATTCAGGCGCACCTCACCGGAATAACTGAGCAAATCCTGTATCAGATGATCGGCTCTTTCTATCTGCTCGCGTATGTCATTTCGTACATCAGCAGGACAGGAAACGGCAGCCATACTGATGATGTTCAGGGGGTTGCGCAATTCATGGGCAACGGTAGCAGCCAGCCCGCCCAGCTCCGTCAGATGTGCCTGTTGCAGGCGCTGTTTTTCTTGATCTGCATAGCGCAGCAACTGGTCAAGCCGCCCGGCGGCGGCGGCCAGCAGGGCACCGAATACTGCACCCACTTTTTGCACACTGGGGGTCGCGCCCTCCCAGTGTCGCAATTCGTAATGCCATTCTGCGTGGGCAGACTGTGCCTGCTGCCGGTAACAGATGACGCAGGTTTGCTCAGCAGTGTGGCTGTCTGGTGCTCCAGCGTGGAATAGCAAGACAGGCATAGGTTGGCGCAAATGGGTTTCCAATAACGCTGATGCAACCGAGCTCAGTTCCTGCCAGTTCGTCGCCGACTCTAACTGCATGCGCCAGTTGCTGAGCACGGCTGCTTCCAGATGCGCGCCGGGAAAAACCAGTTTTTCCATAAAGCTGCGCATCGGTCTTTCCAGTATCAGCATGATGAGCAGCATGCCTGTACCCAAAAGCCATAACTGCCACAACGGTAAGGCCGCCAGCGGACTAAAGCCGGTTTGCGCCACCAGGCTCAACACCAGACCTGCAATGGCGACTGTCAGCACGCTCAGGGCCAGCCAGGCCAGGAAACGGTTGGCCCACAGGTTTACTGCCATCATGTCATAACGCAAGATGCCGAGCACCAGCAAGACCGCATAGAACGGCAGCAGGATCACGCTGTAGGGGAAGATGTCTATGCCAAACGAGGCATTCAAGAACATCAGCGTAGAGGCCGAGCCCCAGACCCCGGCCAGGCAAACCGCCAGAATTTGCCCGCGCTTCTTCGGTGCTGCAGCAGGCCATGCCATCAGCAACAGCAGATAGGCCCAGGTGCTCAGGCCACTGACAAAAATGCCGGGTATCCAGCCCCAGGCTGGAAATACGTAATAGCGCCGAAATTCCAGCCAGGGCAAGAGACTGCCCATATCAAAGATGGCAATGCCCAGCATCAGTGTGAGAGCCGCTGCATACCAGGCAATGATATGTGCAGGCCGCAAACGACCCAAAAAGCGTAATACAAAATGCAAAAAGAACACGGCATTCACAGGGCCGGTATTGACCAGTATCTTGCCCAGTTCACTGATCCTGGCATCGCCCAGATTGATGGCCAACTGGCCTGTCGCCCACAGGCCTATGCTCACGCAAAACAGCGCCAGCGCCTTCATGCCCGGCTGTTGTCCTGCCTTTACCCACAGCCAGATAGCCAGCAAGGGGCTGATGGCGCCCTGCAAGGCGAGCGAGAAAAAATAAAGTCCGTAGGCATTCATGGCCGGTAGCTGTTAAGCATCTTGATAGCAAATTTCAGTCAACTATATAGCAAGCTTACAGTTTTACTGAGGCATAAATTAAATTTCCTTAAGAAACAAGGGCTTATTAAAGATCTTTGACTGGCACGCAGCTTGCGAATAAAGAGACAGGCAGTTTTCATACCTGCCACCCGAAAAAGTCGCAAGCAATCAAGCGCAGCAGGAAAAATCATGACCTCAACTACATCAAGCTTCTCCCATTTCAATTTGCTGTCCAAGGCCAACTGGCTCAGGTTCAACCGTCTCCTTGCCTGGGCCATGCTCGTCACACCTGTGTTGCAATTTTTTGTCAGGGCAAACCTTGCTTATGCCTTGTTGGTGGATTTTGGTCTCTTGCTCGCGCATGGGATTTTGTCGCTGATCTTGTTTGGCTTACCCAAAGTCAAGCGGCAAAAATTTGCGTTTTCCATGCATGTGATGGGTTTTCGCTGGTATTTCCTGAGCCCGCGCAATGAATTCCTGCTGACTGGTTACCGCATCGTCCAGGCTCTTTCTGTGTTTCCACTACTGTTCATTCCTGGCGCCAGATGGCTGGCATTACTGTTGTTTTATCCACTATTGAGAATGCCGGTTTCTTTCATACAGCATTTGTACAGAGCGATGAACTTTGCTTTTCAGCGCTGGGGTATCAAGTATCTCGATGCTGGCCTGGTCGTGTGCATCTACCTGTTCTTTTTCTTTGCCAACTTGCTGCGTCCCTGATCAGGAGTATGAACATGAACCATAGTGTTACCCTGACTGATGCGGTATTTCCTGTCGTTCGCCGTAATGCAGTAGCATCCCGTCAACCTACTGCCGTAAGCACGCTCAACCGTCGCGAGGCTGGTTTGCCGAATCTGAGCAGCCTGGGGCTGGACTTGCTGGATGCCAGCAAATTACAAAGCCTGATCTGGCCAGTGTTGCCACTGCTGACCCTGGCTGTCTATGCCATGGTTTTTTCCATGCAGTATTACCTCTTGCTGCCGCTGGTTTTTGTTTTGCATTTTCTGGTCTCGGTGACTTTTACCCATGATGTCTTGCATGGCGCTGCCGGTTTCAAGCCACGCAGCACAGAATGGATCCTGTTTGCCATGAGTATCCTGCTGCTGGAAAGTGGTCATGCCTTCCGCCAGGCGCATCTGCACCACCATAGTCATTGCCTGGAGCATGATGATTTTGAAGGCAGTCCTGCACATCTGAGTTTGCTGGGCGCGCTGAAAGCCGGGCCTACCTATCTGGCACGTCATTGGCTGCATGCTTACCGGCTCGCCAAAAGCCCGGTGCAAAGGCGCTGGATGCTGGCCGAACTGTGCGCTGCCATCCTCGGAATTGTGATTGCCATACTTGTTTTGCCCTGGACTGCTGCGCCACTGACTTATTGCGTATTCATGTACATAGGTTCTTGCCTGTATCCGGTCACTACTGCCTGGTTGCCGCACTTCAAGCCGGACAATTGCATACTGGGACAAGCCAGGAGCTTGCGTGGCAAGATCATACCGGCTTTATTGTTCAATCTTTCTTATCATCTTGAACACCATCTGTACCCGCAAGTGCCCAGCTATAACCTGCCGCAACTGGCAGACAGGCTGGACCCTTATTTCGATAAGTTGGGTGTTGCGGTATTGCATGTGGTTTGAATTGGTCTTTTGGCACAAGTAGAAATACGGGGGGAGGTTCAGGCTTTAGCCAGCTTGGGGGTAAAATGATGTTATTGCCTGCCTTTACTGGCGCCCTAGGAAAAACAACATGAATGCATCACTGCCCAAGCAAGTCAAAATTGTCGAAGTAGGACCGCGTGACGGCTTGCAAAATGAAAAAGAAAGCATACCCGCCGACGTCAAGATAGAGCTGGTGAACCGCCTGACTGCGGCTGGCTTTGTGAACATAGAGGCCGCCTCTTTTGTCTCGCCCAAATGGGTGCCGCAAATGGCGACCTCGGCAGAGGTCATGGCAGGCATTACGCGCAAGCCTGGTGTCATCTATTCTGTGCTGACGCCGAATATGAAAGGCTTTGAAGCTGCACTGGCAGCCGGTGCCGATGAAGTAGTGATTTTCAGTTCAGCCTCGGAAGCCTTTGCACAAAAAAACATCAATTGCTCGATTGCTGAATCAATAGAGCGTTTCCGCGAAGTGGCTGAAGCCGCAAAAGCAAACAAGATACGCTTGCGCGGCAGTATCTCTTGCGCCTTCGGTTGCCCTTATCAGGGTGAAGTCGCCATTGATAGTGTCTCTGATGTGGTACAGCGTTTGCGTGATCTCGGTTGCGATGAAATCGACATCGCTGACACCATAGGTGTAGGCACAGCGCGGCAAGTGCAAAACGTCATGCAAAGAGTATCGCAGGACTTTCCTGTTGAGGCTTTGTCCGGCCATTTCCACGATACCTATGGTCAGGCGCTGGCGAATATCTATGCGAGTCTGGAAGTCGGTATTTCCATCTTCCATTCATCCGTTGCTGGCCTTGGTGGTTGCCCATATGCCAAAGGTGCAACCGGCAATGTATCGACAGAAGACGTACTCTTCCTCATGCAGGGTCTGGGCATACAAACTGGCATAGATTTGAATGCCGTGGTGGATGGAGGGCAATTCATTTCTGCCCATCTGGGGCGCAAGGCAGTCAGCCGTGCTGGTAATGCTTTGGCGGCGAAACGTCTTGGCTAAAATCAGTGTCATATATCATGCAAGCAAGTTGATGCTTGCATGAGGCCATGTTCAGGCAGAAACTTCTACCCCGCGCCAGAAGGCAATGAAACCGTTTATTTCTTTAGCCGCATCCTTGGGTTCAGGGTAATACCAGGCAGCATCTGCATTGACTTCACCGTTGACGACAACATCGTAATAGCTGGCTGTGCCCTTCCATGGGCAGACCGTGTGTTTGTCACTATCGCGCAAGTGTTCGGGATTGACGCTATTTTTAGGGAAATAGATATTGCCTTCGAGCTTCACAATCTCGCCATCGCTGGCCTGGGCGATGACAGTATCTTTCCATTTTGCGGTAGGCATAAAACTATTCCTCAATAAGTGATCGTGCCAGGCGCAGGCCGGTCAACTGCCAGCGTGCTGTTGCCGGGAAAAAATTGCGGTAACTGGCGCGGCTGTGGCCTGCCGGGGTAAAGGCAGAAGAACCGCGCAAGACATACTGGTTGACCATGAATTTGCCATTGTATTCACCCACTGCACCTGCTGCCGGGACAAAGCCGGGGTAGGGGCTGTAACTGCTGCTGGTCCATTGCCAGCCATGACCAAACAACTGGCTCAGTTGGCCTTCAAGTTCATGCTGCTGTGCTGCATATTCCCATTCAGCTTCGGTAGGCAGGCGCGCCCCTGCCCAGGTCGCAAAGGCACTGGCTTCAAAATACGAGATATGTCCAAGCGCCTGCTGCGGATTCAGCGGCAGCAAGCCATGCAGGCCAAATTCTTGCCAGCCTTGCTGGAAATCATAGCGCCAGTACAACGGGTGACGCAGGTCTTGCTGTTGTATCCAGTCCCAGCCTTCAGACAGCCACAGGGCGGAATTCTGGTAGCCACCATCTTCTATGAATTCCAGGTATTCAGCATTGCTGATCAAACGCGTTGCGAGCTGGAAAGGCTCAAGGAATTGGCGGTGGCGCGGCCCTTCATTATCAAAGGAAAAGCCCTTGCCCTCGTGGCCAATTTCACACAGGCAGGCATCATAGTCTTGCCAGCTCAGGGTGTTGGAGGCGGGCATGGGTTTGCGCATGTCTGCTGCGGGATACAAAGCCGGGAATAAAGGATTGCATGACAGCAGATGCTTGATGTCAGTCAGCATCAGTTCCTGATGTTGCTGTTCATGTTGCATGCCCAGTTCCAGCAGGGATGCAAAGCGGGCATCGCTGAGCTTGTCCTGGCATTGCAATATGCGTTCATCGACATTGCGCCTGTAGGCCAGCACGGTGTCCAGCGATGGACGTGTCAGCAAGCCACGTTGCGCACGCGGGTGTTTGTCACCGACACCGTTGTAATAGGAATTGAACAGTACTCTGAAATCAGTGTGAAAAGCCTGGAAATCGTCTTCAAACTGCTCAAGGATAAAGGTTTCGAAAAACCATGTCGTATGCGCCAGATGCCATTTGATGGGGCTGGCATCGGGCATGGATTGCGCCATGCAGTCTTCGGCAGAAAGAGGCGCAGCGATCGCGACTGAGCGCAGGCGGATTGCTTGCCAGCGTTCAACTATGCCTGCCTGCTGCAGGTTTTGCCCAAGCTCTGTGAGGTGATCAAGCAGCTTTGGCATGGATAACGGCGAACCATTCATTTTTGTCCGTCCAGTGACAGCTATGGGAAAAACCAGCATCGGCCAGCAAGGCATTAAAGCCCTGTATGCTGTATTTATAGCTGTTTTCCGTGTGTATGTGTTCACCCTTGATAAAATTTCTTTGCCCACCCGGCCAGGTGACCTGGATATTTTCCCTGGCGCGCAAATGCATTTCTATGCGGGATTTTTCTGTATTGAAAAAAGCCTCATGCTGCCATTGATTGACATCAAAATCAGAATGCAGCAAATGATTGATGTGACGTAACAAATTCAGGTTAAAGGCCGAGGTAACACCCAGGCTGTCAGCATACGCCGCATCCAGCAAGGCTTTGTCCTTGATCAGATCTACGCCGATGAGTATACCCGCATCATTGTCACACGCCGCACGCAAATGGCACAGAAATGCCAGTGCTTCTTCCGGTTCAAAATTACCTATGGATGAACCAGGGTAAAAGAACAGCCGCTTGTCGCGTCTTACTTCTGCTGGCAGTTTCCAGTCCTGTGCCAGATCCAGCCCCAGTGCCGTCATCTCTATATGCGGGAAGCGCTGCTGCAAGCGGCGTACCGCATCTTGCAAATGATGGACAGAAATATCAATGGGGACGTACTGGTCAGGGTGCAATACCGGGAACAGCCGCGCTGCCTTGGCGCAATTACCCGCGCCCAGATCAATCAGGCTGCCACCCAGACCAATGACCCGCGCCATGTCGCCCATGTGCTGGGTAAAAATTTCTGCTTCAGTGCGGGTGGGATAATATTCCGGCAACACGCAAATCGCTTCAAACAGGACCGAGCCTACCGCATCATAAAAATACTTGGGTGAGGTATGGGCGGCATCGGCCAGCAGGCCATTTTCCAGCTCGCGGATAATATGGGGTGCGGTGGTGCGCGCAGTGGTGACGTTGTTGGCCGTGTTAGCCAGGCTATTGGATTCGGGCATGGTTTTGGGGCTAAGAAATTCAATCGGCAGACCAACAGGTTTTGGTCTGTGCTTGATACTCAATACGGCCTTGCTTTCAGCCCGTCTTTATGCGGAGCTTGCCTGTGAGTCTGGTTGTGGACTCTGGTGTGGCACAGTGTACAACTTATTGTTTGAAAAATCTTGGGACGGTGTTTTCTCGGGTGGTTTTCCTACAAAGTGGGGTAATCTCAATAACGTGATTTCTTTGAGTTATTGAAGGAGTTCACTAGACAGGCATCCCACGCCAATTTTTTCCAAGCACTAACCTAGTTGGATGCTTTCAATTACCAAGAACTTTATTAACGTCATTCCAGCATGGGGTTAGCTGGAATCCAGCGGCGTTCGTCGTATACTGTTGTAGCGTCTAATGTTTGATTCGTATTGCGCAAGTCTTTGCTTTTCAAATACATGTATCGTCATTTAAGATTGCAGGCCGGTGGTAGACCGGCAGCTACTCACTTTTCTTGCTTTCGCCAAGAAAAGTAAGCAAAAGAAGGCGACCCAGGCGTCGCCGCCCCCTAAAGGGGGTTCCCGTTTGTGCAGTACAAAAAATGGGAAGGCCCGAAACTCGCTACGCTCAAACAGCGGTCCTTCTCTTTCCATTTTCTGTACTGCACAAACGGCGTCGACACATGGGAACTGCTAAGGTCAAAAACAACATCAAGGTCAAAAGCAACGTCAAAAGCAACGTCAATACGACCTGAGTCCATATTTTTGAAAATCAATTGATTTTATTCAGGCATCCATCAACTCAAAATGAAACACCTTACTCACAATCTGCCACCTGCCATCCAGTTTCACCAGCGTTAAAAAATCAGTAAAAAACTTGTTGGCAATTGCGCATTCGACGCGGGCGAAGGCGGTGACGGGGCCGGCGATTTCCAGGGAGATGATGCGGTCGCGGCGGGTTTCGTTTTTGCTGGCGGGGGCGGGGCGTTTGTCGACGGCGGGGAAGTATTGCTGCATGTCCAGGTGCAGTAGGTGTCCTTCGGTGGCGCAGTAGTAATGGGCTTCGGGGTGGAATACCTGGGCGAGTATGCTGGTGTCGCTGTGGTACAGACCATCGAAGTAGCGATTCAGCATGGCGATAATGTCGGGGTATGCAGTTTCCATTGTTGCCTTTATAAATGTGAATACGGTAGCGTCATCCATGAGCTACCGTATTGTCTGCCGTTTCGGGATTTTTTGCCAAAGCGGCTTTCGTTTCAGATTCAGGCAGGCAAACCTTCTGCTTTCAGCGCAGCTTGTACATGCGGCCTGGCCTTGACGCTGGCGAGAAATTTTTGCAGGTGGGTAAAGTCACTGATATCAAGGTTCACATGTTTGCTCCAGCCGCTGACGGTGAACAGATAAGCGTCGGCGACGGTGAAGGTGTCACCGGTCAGGTAAGTGCGGCCTTCGAGACGGCTGTTGACCCAGGCGAATTTTTTGCGCAAAAGTTCTGCGACTCGCGTCTTGCCTTCCGCGGGCATGTCCGCATCAAACAGTGGTGCGAAGGACTTGTGCAATTCTGAGCTGATGTAGTTTTGCCATTCAAGCACGCGGTAACGTGGCAAGCCAGATGCTGGCAGCAAATCGCGGTTTTCTGCGCTTTCAGCGATGTACTGGGCAATGATGGAACCTTCAGTCAGTATCTCGCCATTATCAAGTTCTACCGTGGGCACCTGGCCTTTGAGATTGATGGTGTAGAAATCCACTCCATCGGCAGTTTTGTGAACATAGGTATCGACTTTTTGCAAAGTGAAATCCAGGCCAGCTTCACGCAGGATGATGTGTGGGGACAAAGAGCAGGCACCGGGGGAGAAATAGAGTTTCATGGGTTTGGGCTTTCGATAAAGGTTGACTGATTGCGCTGTCACGATGAGCAGGGCGTGACGGCATACTATGCCAAACGAAATAGTTGATAAACTAGGCGAAAGTTACTTTATAAATTACATGGTGTAATGTGAATCGACATTTTGCAGATGTATTGCTGGGCAGCATAGAATTGTTTTGCCTGGCGGCAGAGCTGGAAAGCTTCAAGGATGCGGCCAATGCGGCCGGCTTGACGCCAGCAGCGGTCAGCCGTTCTATAGCCCGACTGGAAGAGCGCATAGGTGTGCGCCTGTTTGTGCGCACCACGCGGCAATTGCGGCTGACCGAGGCTGGGCGTGCCTACTTCGTTCAATGCCGGCAGGCGCTGAACCAGTTGGTAGAGGCTGAGCGTGAGGTGTCCGGTCAGCAAATGCAACCGGCTGGCCTGGTGCGCATCAGCATGCCCACGCCTTATGGGCATTACCGGGTATTGCCCCTGTTGGCAAAATTCCGCCAGATGTACCCGCTGGTCAAACTCGATTTGCAACTCAGCAACCGCAATGTTGATCTGACCGCCGATGGCTTTGACCTGGTCATACGTGGCCGCAACCCGCCGGATTCAGGCATGATTGCGCGCCGTCTGGAAGACACTGAAATTGTCGTCTGTGCCACGCCAGAATATCTACAGCGTTTTGGCGTGCCGACCAGACTGGAAGACCTGGACAGGCATGAATGCCTGCAATTTGTCTTGCCCAGTGCAGGACAAAACATCGTCTGGATATTCAGGCGCGATGGCGTGGATGTCGATTGGCCGACCAAAGGTGGCCTGACCTGTTCAGAAGATTTGCTGGGCATCATCACCCTCGCAAAAAATGGCGCTGGCCTGTTGCAGGCTTCCCGCTTCATGGTCGAAGATGATTTGCGTATGGGCCGCATGGTCGAGGTGCTGCAAGAATTCAAAGGGCGCACCCGGCCATTTTCCTTGCTCTACCCGCGTGACCGTCACCTGCCCTTGCGCGTCAGGGTGTTCATTGATTTTCTGGTGGCAGAACTGGCGCAAAATTGACATCCACCTGCCAGTTCACAACTTGTTGTATGACCCAGTCCGCATCATCGAGTGGCAAGTCATGGCCTGCCGTGGGATGCATGTGCAGAGGGCAATGCCATAAGCCTGCGAGTTTGCTTGAGCAAGCTGCATTGACGAGTTTGTCCTGTTTACCTGCGAGCAAGAGCAACGGAACATTACCCGAATATGGTGGTGCACGAAAACGCATGGCGGCCAGTAATTGCCGCAGGATATTGCCGACGCTAATAGGTTTTTCCTGTGCATATGCAGTCCAGCGCTTGATGATTGCTTTGGCCTGTTCTGCAGTTTGCAGATTGCTGGTGATGCGCAAGATCAAGCGTTCGCGCTGCTCGCTTGAGCCAAATAACATGGTTGCAATCAATGCCGGATAATTTGCTGGTCTCAGTCTATGGTAAAAGGGATTATGCGGTGCCACGCTGGTGTTGATCAGCACCACGCGTTGCAAATCATCGGGATACCGGTCTGCCCAGGCTAGCGCCACCATGGCACCCAGTGACACGGCCAATACCTGCACGGGCTCTGCTATCCCATGCACCTGCAATTGCCGGTGGCAATGCTCTGCCATTGCGGCTACCGTGGTCAGGCTGTGCTCAGCATGTAATTGACCGTTGCCAGGGAAGTCCAGGCATAGCACGCGCTCCGCCCCAACAGTTTGCTGGAAGCGTGCAGGAAAATCTCCCCAGTGCCTGCTCTCGCGCATGAGACCGCGCAATAGCACCCAGGTCGTCATGGTCTATACCAGCGTGCGACAGCCCGCTCCTGCAAGCGCAGGCGGGTAGGGCCCTGTGCCAGCCATTGCGCATGGCCGCAGGTTGCCCGCATCAGAAAATCCAGCCAGGAATTATGCCGTCGTAAAACCCGGCTCAATCTGTGTTGCGCTACCGGGTTGAACATGCCATGCCGCGAAAATAACTGGCGAGGGTTTTTCTTGACCCATAGCCACGATCCCATTTCCAGCGTCAGTGGCAAAAAGGTTTTGCTGCTGTCCTGTTGCGCCTGCAGGTAGAGGTAATCCCAGATATCGCCATGGGTGCGGTATTGCAGGCTTTGCGGTTCAAACAGGTAGGAATGATTCGGGTGGGTCTGCTCAAATAATTCTTCCAGCGCCAGGATGTCAGCCAGATGGTCTATGGGATGCACACTGTGCGCATGCGGGAACCAGACGCGGTCACGCAAGCCAAAGCCTGAATGGCAATCTATCGCCATGCTGAAAGGGCGGGCCAGCAATTCCTGTTGCACGGTGCGGCACAGCGCCAGGTTCTCTGCCTCCATCTCTGCGCCGGCAGCACCGCGATACCATGGCAGGCGCGGGCTGTAACGATGTCCACCGAGCAGGAACGGCACCTTGTCCTGCGCTTCGACCGGCGCATTGCGCATCAGATCGACACCGCTGGGATTGCAGCGCGTCGCCTGCCACATGCCACCCGGATTGATCAGCGGCATGAACACCAGACGCACATCCTGCAACATGTGCTGCAAACTCTTGTCCCACGACAAGCGCGTCAGCAAGCCGCGCAGGAAAGTCAGCAAGACTTGCGTGCCTATGCGTTCCAGCCCGTGTATGCCACCAAAAAAACCGATGGCAGGCAGACTGGGATCAGGGTTGCCGAGCGCCAGTTTATACACCGGAAATTGCCTGCTCTTGACCGCGACCTCGCACAAGACATCGACCTCCAGCTGTCCACGACCCAGGGCGATAATACGTTCCAATTCATTCAGTTCAGGCAGGGCAGACATGGCGCGTGCTTAAAAGTTAACCACGCCATGCTAGAGGAGCTATAAGCAGAATGCAAGAAACACGCAGCTTTTACCGAGAATTGATCAATTATGACCAACAGATGACAGATTTTTAAAATAGATTTATATAACCGACCAAACAGCAGTTTTCAGGCATAGCTGATAATTTTTGGTATTGGCTATATAGTCTTCTTTACCATCTATGATGACAATCTGCTTGCCGCCGGACACAAAAATCTTGTCATTTTTGAGTCGTGCCTTGTGACGGCTGATAAAACCTGGGTCATCGCCCTGGGTATCAAACGGGCTGATTTTTAGTGACTTCGTATCCAGTTTATAGACGGCTGTGTGACCAGCAATTCTCGCATCCTGATAGCCTAATCTGCCGATGATGAAAATCGCATCATCAACCAGGGTCGCTGTATGAAAATCCGTGGGCGGAAAAATTTCTCTGGCATAGCTATAGATATTGATGTCACCGCTCTTTTCAAACACAGTGACATCGTTATAGATACAGAAATCAGGGTCATAAAAGTCTTCGTGCTCACCACCAATTTCTATGATGCGGCCATCTGGCAAAATGCTAGTTGTCCGGCCATAGCGTTCATAGCACCAGATGATGTTGTCATCGTGACTTCCATCATCATGAAACGTTTCACTTGCACGCCATGCAGACGCGCCCGAGCGTATCATCGCCAGCCAAAACGGCTTATTGGTCTTGACCGCATTTCCTGTACCGAATTCCCTATATCTTGCTGCAAGATAGTCTGTTTTACTTACCTGCGGGTTTTCCTTGTAGGCTATTCCCAGTAATTGCGCGTGCATTTCTGCGCTGATGTCGTTGATATCTTCTCCCATGTTGACCAGGAGTTTGATGACATCCATATTGCTTGCTACTTCTATAGCGCGTTCGGGAATATGATTTTCCGTGTAGATATCAGCACCATGCTCAATAAGAAAGCGGACACAATCCAGTTGCCCAAGTGAGGCGGCGCTGATAAGAGGTGTGTTCAGAAATTCATCGCGGGCTTCAATGTCAAATCCAGTATTGAGCAAGAATTGCAGCATTGCTACATGATTATTCTTGATGGCATATTGCATGGCGCTTGCACTGCAACGACCAACTGCGTTTTTGTTTGCGCCTAGTTCCAGTAGTAATAAAACTTTCTGATCATCACCAAGTTGCACTGCCATCAAAAATGGCGTACGCGACCAAAAATCTACTGTCTCCAGGTTTCCAGTTTCTGAGATTTTTTGTCTAATGCTTGCATTCGTCCCAAACACTACTTCATGCATCACATCTGTCCACTCAAGCTGGTATTCTGCTGCACCTGCATCCAGCAGTAATTTGACTATGTCAAAGCGACCATTGTTGGACGCGACTCTGAGTGCAGACTCTCCATACTCAGTGATGTGATCAATATCTGCACCTTGGGCTATCATCTGCCTTACTTCGTCGTATAGTTCAGTACCATTTTTATAAACGGTTTGTAACAAATTTGGTGTATTCATTTTATCTATTCAAAGGAACTTTTCATCTTCGTGCATATCTCTTATAGAGACGCATGCTGAAATGAAAGCAGGACATTTGAAAACAGATTAACACACGCTTAATCTAGGTTAATTTAAAACAGGAGTTTGTTTTGTCTAATAATTTGCAACACATCGCGGCAGATGATGAAACCTACTGGTCAGGCATACGTGATCAGTACACAGTCTCACCCGATTTCATCAATCTCGAAAACGGCTATTTCGGTGTACAGGCGCGGCCTGTGTTTGAAGCTTTCCAGCGTTATCAGGCGCAGGTGAATGCCGAGACTTCGTATTTCTTGCGGGTGCGTTATGCGCCGATGTTTGTGCAAGTCATGCAGGCGCTCAAGGATTTTTGTGGCGTGGATGAGGGCGAGCTGGTACTGACCCGCAATCTGATCGAGGGCATGAATATTCTGTTGCAAGGTTATCCCTTGCATGCGGGGGATGAAGTCATCCTCGCTACCCATGATTACGATCTCGTCATCGATACCCTGCTGATGTTGGAACAGCGCAAACAGATACAACTGCGGCATTTGCAATTACCTTTCGACCCTGTCAGTGATGAAGAAATCGTCGCCCAGTATGAGCAGGCGATTACACCCAGGACCAAACTCATTCTCGTCACTCATATCGTGCACAGGACAGGGCAGATCATGCCAGTTGCCAAAATCACTGTCATGGCGAAACGTCACGGTGTTGATGTCATGGTTGATGCGGCGCATTCCTTTGCTCATCTGAACTACCGCATGACCGAGCTGGGGGCTGACTTTGTCGCCGTGAATTTGCACAAATGGCTGGGTGTGCCGCTGGGCGTGGGCATGCTGTATATACGCAAGAACCGGGTCGCGGATATTGCGCCGCTGTTTGGCAATGCCAAATTTGCCGACAATGAGATTTTCAAATTCACGCAAGTCGGTACGGTGCCGCCAGCAAATATCCTGACGGTGGTCGATGCGCTGCAGTTTCATGCATCCATAGGTTCCGCCAACAAGGAAGCGCGCCTGCGCTACCTGACGCAATATTGGGTCAATCAGGTGCGTGGTTTGCCCGATGTGCGCATCATGACCCCTACCGATCCACAACGCTCGTGCGCGATTGCCGGTTTTGGTATCGCTGGCAATTCTGGTCATGCGATTGTTGATTACCTCATGCGCGAGCATAAGATATTTACCGTCACGCGCGATCTGGATGGGCATGACATCGTCAGGGTGACGCCGCATTTATATACCAGCCTGGAAGACCTCGACAAGCTGGTGGCAGCGATTAAACAACTGACGCAAGCCTGATCGCGCGGGATGTAAGCACAAAGGCAATAAAATAATTTCCAGTTTACAGGATTTAATTATCCTATATAATGGAAATAATGGATATCAATACGATTATTGCCCGCAGGGTGCGTGACTTGCGCGATCAGCAAAAGCTGTCGCTGGATGCGCTGGCCAAGCGCAGCGGCGTCAGCCGTTCGAATATTTCGCTCATAGAAAGAGGCGAGAGCAGCCCCACCGCAGCCGCGCTAGACAAACTGGCGGTGGGCCTGGGGGTGACTCTGGCGTCTCTGTTTGAAGACAGCACGCCTGCTGCCGCGGCTTTGCCAGTCTCGCGTCTGGCCGAGCAGGTATGCTGGACTGATCCCGCTTCTGGCTACATGCGCCGCAACCTGTCTCCCGGCCTGCCTTCACCCCTGCAACTGGTCGAAGTTGAATTCCCGGCGGGGCAAACCGTGCGCTATGACAGTTTCCACCGTGATGTCGATATACAGCAGCAAGTCTGGATACTGGCGGGCCAGATGCGTCTCTCCGTTGGGGAGCAGGTCTGGGACTTGCAGACCGGCGATTGTCTTTCCATGGCGCTGGATAAGCCGATTACTTTCCATAATCCTGGAAAAATCGTGGCACGTTATCTCGTTGCACTGTGTAAGTAGCAGTCTCTTTCAGTTTTCAACTCATGGAGTAAATCATGTCTGAGCAAGTCCACATCCAGATTCTCGATGCCGCAGCAGCGCAGGCAAATGTAGCTGCATTGACCGATGTCTTGACGGACTGTGTAGCCGGTGGCGCATCCGTCAGTTTCATGTGGCCTTTGCCGCGCGAACGTGCGCTGCAATTCTGGCAGGGCGTGGCTGAAGGCGTGGCGCGCAAGGAGCGGGTCTTGCTGGTTGCCAGCGATGACAGCGGCGATATCCTGGGCACGGTACAATTGATCACCGCCATGCCAGACAACCAGCCGCACCGCGCCGATGTCGCCAAGATGCTGGTACACAGGAGGGCGCGTCGCAAGGGCATTGCACAGGCACTCATGGCGGCAGTTGAGCAAGCTGCCAAAACCGCAGGCAAGTCTGTGCTGGTGCTTGATACCGTCACAGGTGGCGATGCCGAACGCCTGTATGAACGTGCAGGTTGGCAGAAAGTGGGCGTGGTACCCAATTATGCCCTGATGCCGGATGGCGAATTTTGCGGGACGACTTTCTTTCACAAACAGATATAGCAGATTCAGCAGATAGAGTGGAGTAAACCAAATGCGCATCGCAGTGATTTCAGATATACACGGTAATCTGGCCGCACTTGAAGCAGTGACCGCTGATCTGCGTTTGCGTGCTGTTGATCAGGTCGTCAATCTGGGCGACAGCCTGTCTGGCCCCTTGCTGCCAAAGGAGACTGCAGATTTCTTGATGGCGCAAACTGGCTGGATACATCTGGCAGGCAATCATGAACGCCAGATACTGGAGCTGAACGAGCGCTCACGCTCTGGCGATAAGTATGCGCACCAGCAAACCACGGCAGAACAAAAAGCATGGATGGCTGGTTTGAAACCAGTGCTGCAACTCAATGCAGAAGTCTTGCTCTGTCATGGCACGCCAGCCAGCGACACCACGACCTTGCTGCAGGTAGCAGACAGGAATGCCACTGCGCAAGAAATTGAAGACAGGCTTGGACAGCAGGCCTCCACTGTCATCGCCTGTGGCCATAGCCATGTCGCCCGCAGTGTACGTACGGCGGCAGGGCAACTCATCGTCAATCCTGGCAGTGTTGGTCACCCTGCTTATGAATATGATTACCCTTACCCGCACAGGATAGAGTCAGGTTCACCCGATGCGCGTTATGCCATCCTGGAAAAGATGCCGCATGGCTGGACAGCCAGCCTGATCAATGTCCCTTATACCTGGCAGCACATGGCAGAACTTGCAGCCTTGCGTGGGCGTGAAGACTGGGTCAGTGCCTTGCAAAGCGGTTACGTGAATCAAGTCAGTCACTAAAATACTTATGAAAAATCAAAACACGGCACTCATCATCATCGACATGCAGCGTGGCATGGCTACACCAGAAGCTGGCCCTAGAAATAACCCCGGCGCTGAAGAAAATATTCGTCAGTTGCTGCTGGCCTGGCGTGTAGCTGGCAGGCCAGTGGTATTTGTCAGGCACATGTCGCGCACGCCAGGTTCATTATTCTGGCCGGGGCAGCCAGGTAATGAGTTTCAAGAAAATTTACTGCCGCTGACCAGTGAACATGTAGTCGAGAAGAATGTGACGGATGCCTTCGTCAATACCGGTCTGGAACGCTGGCTGCATGTGCGTGCGATCAAAGACTTGGTCATCGTCGGTGTCAGCACCAATAATTCAGTCGAGGCAACAGCCCGCAGTGCTGGTAACCTGGGTTTCAACACTATGGTAGTGGCTGATGCCTGCTTCAGTTTTGACAGACTGGATTTTAATGGCAAACCACAGACGGCAGAAGAAGTGCACATCAATGCGCTGAGCAATCTGCAAGGTGAGTATGCGACTGTGCTCAATACGGCAGTCTTGCTGGACTAAAGACACAGTCAGACATGCGCTGCGGTAATTTGCAACGAATATTACCGCTGCCACCACCTACCCCAAAACCCAAAAATTTCATAAAATGCCCGCACTGCCGCATGGGTCTGCGGATTAATTTACTGTATGGGAACTACCATGGCGATGGATGTCATAGATTACGAAATTTTTGGCGACGATATGCAATTCGTCGAAGTTGAACTTGACCCAGGCGAAGCCGCCATTGGTGAAGCCGGCACCATGTTCTACATGGAAGACGACATACAGATGGAAACCATCTTCGGTGATGGTTCTGCCGGTCAGACTGGCATCTTTGGCAAATTGCTGGGCGCTGGCAAACGCCTCGTAACAGGTGAATCCCTGTTCACCACGGTCTTCATGAACGGTGGTGTTGGCAAGAGAAAAGTTGCCTTTGGCGCGGCTTATCCTGGCAAGATCATTCCCATGCATCTGGATCAGCTCGGTGGTACGCTGCTGTGCCAAAAAGATGCCTTCCTTTGTGCTGCCAAAGGCGTGTCACTGGGCATCGCCTTTCAAAAACGTCTAGGTGCCGGTTTCTTTGGTGGCGAAGGTTTTATCCTGCAAAAGCTTGAAGGTGATGGCCTGGCATTTGTGCACGCCGGTGGCGCCATCATAGAAAAGACCCTGCATCCCGGCCAGACCCTGCGCGTCGATAGCGGCTGCGTTGTGGCGTTTACCCAAGAAGTGGATTTCGACATCAAGTTTGTCGGCGGCGTTAAAACAGCCTTGTTCGGCGGTGAAGGCATATTCTTTGCCCACCTGCGCGGCCCTGGCAAAGTCTGGCTGCAATCCCTGCCTCTGGCACGTCTGGCTAACCGCATCGTCGGCGCATCAAAAATTGGTGGCAGCCAGGGCGGTGAGCAAGGCTCGGTACTTGGTGGTCTTGGCAATTTGTTTGAAAAAGATTAAACCAATTTTTATGAGACCAGCCCGCTTGTGCTCTGCATAAGCGGGCTTTTTATTTTTGCGGCTCGATAAGCAATCTTTGCAGGAACTAAATTCGGCTTACTCCTGTCTATCTTCCTGCTTATAGCAGATTACTACTTTGATTTAACAAATTTACCCAGGTTGCCATGTTTAAAAAAATACTCGTTCTGTCCTTAGTACTTTCCAGCCAGCTGGCTATGACAGGCTGTGCCGTTGTCTATGACCTGGGGCAAGACTCCAACCAGCGTCAATGTGAAAAACTGCAGGACTGGAACGAGCGCAAGACTTGCCTGCAACAAAACAAGACGAGTTACGAGCAATATGAAAAGCAGCGCGAAGACTTGCGCAACAAGGGGACGGAAAAGAAATGAGGCAGGGGCTGGTGGCAGCCGGCAAGGTGCGCAACAGCCCCTGATAATAGAGGAGAAATGAGTAGAAATCAGTAGAAAAAGAAGCTGGAATTAATTTGCAGCTTGCGTTTCGATATTTTGCAGCAAGGATGCTTCATTAAAAGATTCGCAGCATATTTCACTGGAAGTGCGCGAGCCGTAATGCGAAATAAACTCATCAAAGCTGCCGCTTTGCGTGCTTTCCATCTCTGCCTGTTCCGCCAATGATTTTTCTGCCATTTTGGTATACAAGGCAAGTTGCTCAGGTGCAGGCGGGCGAGCGCGGAATTCATTTGCGAGGCGCGTGCTTTGCTGCAGGGCGAACTCGGTGAAAGAATTATTTGCGGCGCGTATCGCATCCAGTACCTTGGCTGATGGTGTCAGTTCAGGGTGCTGCAGTTTTTCAGTTTGTACCTGCATTGCCTGCGCGTGACAGGTGTCGCCACGCTGGGCATCAAGCAGGGCTGCTACCGGGGCAATACGTTCCAGTAATTCCTTGCCCCAGTCTTGCAATGAAATGGGTTCGCCATGGCGCGACAACATCAGGCCAGGGCGGCGGCCTTGTTTGACGGTCAGCGCAAAATTCTCGACATTTTCATCGCCTTCAACCTGATTGGTCAAAGGGCTTTCTTCCAGCGCACAGAACAACAGGAAGGCATCGAGGAAACGTGAAGTCTCAAGGCTGATGCCGAGCGGGTCGAAGGGATTGACGTCCATGCAGCGTACTTCTATGTATTGCACTCCACGTGCGCACAGCGCCTCTACCGGGCGCTCGCCGGTTTTGATGACGCGTTTTGGCCGTATCGTTGCATAAAACTCGTTTTCTATCTGCAGCACATTGGTATTGATCTGTACCCATTCACCGTTTTGCCGCGTGCCTATCTTTTCATACTCAGGGTAGGGCTGGCGCACTGCCAGCGACAGGCTGCGCATGTATTCCAGCAAGGTGTTATATGGCGGCACCAGGCCGGACTGGGCATTGTTCTGATAACCCAGGTCACTCATGCGCAGGCTGGTCGCATATGGCAGGTACAGGGTATCGTCCGATAAAGTTTCCAGTTGATGCGGGCGGCCACGCAGGAAAGGTGTCGATAGCGCAGGTGAAGCGCCAAACAGATACATCAGCAACCAGCTATAACGATGGAAATTGCGTATCAGGGCGATATAACTTTCAGACTGCACATGCATGGCACTGCCGCTGCTATGTTCGGCCTGCTGCAAGACTTTCCATAAATCTTCAGTCAGCGAATAGTTGTAATGGATGCCAGCGATGCATTGCATGCTCTTGCCATAACGCAGCGCCAGGCCGCGGCGATAGACGTGCTTGATCATGCCTATATGCGAATTGCCATACCAGGCGATAGGGATGTCTTTTTCTTCCGGCAGGCTGCAAGGCATGGATTGATGCCACAGCATTTCATTGCCCATGACGGTATAGGCAAAGCGGTGGATATTGTCGAGTTCGTCCAGCGCGGTGGCGATGTCTGGCTCCGCCGGGGTGATGAACTCCAGCAGGGATTCAGAATAATCGGTCGTGATCTGTGGATTGGTCAAGGCCGAACCCAGTGCCGGTGAGTGTGGTGTCAAAGCCAGTTTGCCATCCGCATGCACGCGCAGGGTTTCTCTTTCTATGCCACGCAGGCCACCAGCAAGCAAAGGACGGTTTGCATCACTATCTAGTAGCGCCAGGCGTCGGTTTAACAGAGTGCTCACGGTGTCTTCCTTCAAGATTTTGTTGTCTTTGCAATCAGATTTGCAAAAAATATCGAGCAAGCATAGCCGAAAAATGAAAATGGCATACGACAGCGCTCAAATTTCAAATATGAAAACTTTTTTAGTTTATAACAGTCTCATGACCAGCCGGTTTCAAGGTCAATGAAGTCCAATCAATCCCGCAATGCAGCAATGAAAGAAAAATTTCCTTGTTTTGTTGGCATCGCTTTAGAATGCTCTAATTAATTTCATACAGGAGTTGAAGTGTCTATCAAAAAGATGTCTGTACTCATGTCAGCCAGTGTACTTGGTCTGGCAACTTCCGGTCTGGTGCTGGCTGCTGAGCCCACACCAGGTTCTTCTCCCGTGCCACCCGTGGCAGCAAAGATCAAATGGCAGGAAACCCGACATGGCGAGGTCGTCACTGACGATTATCGCTGGCTGCAGAAAAAAGAAAATCCTGAGGTCATTGCTTACCTGAATGCAGAAAATGCCTATACCGAAGCACTGACTGCAGACATCAAACCCCTGTCGGAAAAACTGTATGCAGAAATCAAGGGCAGGATGAAAGAGGTGGATTTGTCCGTACCTGTGCGCCGTGGCAATTACTATTATTACTCGCGTACCGAGGCGGGCAAGCAATATCAGCTGTATTGCCGCCGTCGTGCAGGCTCTGACATGGCCTATGACGACAAGGCCGCAGAAGAAATCCTGCTCGATCAGAATGAAATGGCCAAGGGACAAAAGTTCTTTGCCGTTGGTGGCAGCTCCATCAGCCCGGATGAGCAATTGCTGGCTTATACGACAGACACGGTGGGTTATCGCCAGTACCAGTTGCAAATCAAGAATCTGCGCACCGGGCAAATACTCAGCGACAGTCAACCGCGTATAACCTCAATGGCCTGGGCCGCTGACAACAAGACCCTGTTCTATGTGCAGGAAGATGCCACCACCAAACGCTCTGACCGCCTGTTCCGCATGGAGATAGGCAAGCCGCCAGTAGAAGTTATGCACGAAGCCGTTGAGCAGTTTGACCTGCAGGTGAGCACCACCCGCGACAGGAAGTTCATCGTCGTCAATATCCACGCTACCGATACCAGTGAAGTCATGCTGCTGGCGGCAGATAAACCGCAAGAAAAATTCCACAGCGTGCTCGGTCGTGAGAAAGGTCATCGCTATCTTCTGGAACACCGCAATGGCGATTTGTATATCGTTACCAACAAGGATGCCAAGAACTTCCGCGTTGTGCGTGCACCACTGGCAACACCGGACAGCAAGCACTGGCAGGAAGTGGTCAAGCATGATCCTGAGGTACTGGTCTTTGGTGCCGACCTGTTCAAGGATTATATGGTTGTCACTGAAAAGACCCAGGCTCTGAATCGCGTCCGTATCTATGACTTCAACAACAAGCAATGGAAGACAGTAAAGTTTGATGACCCTGTGTATCTCGCCACCGGCGCAGGTACTCCCGAGTTTTCTGCCACCCGCTTCCGCATGTCGTATCAGTCACCGGTAACGCCAGTGACCACGCTGGATGTGGATATGGCGACAGGTCAGCGCTATGTACTCAAGCAGCAGGAAGTCGTCGGCGGCTATGATGCCAGCAAATATGAGAGCCGCCGCCTGTGGATGACGGCCAGGGATGGTGTCAAGGTACCCTTGTGGGCGGTGTATAAAAAGGGTGTGAAACTCGATGGTTCTGCACCTTTGCTGTTGTACTCGTATGGCAGCTATGGTTATTCCACCGAAGCGACCTTTACCTCCAGCCGCCTTAGCCTGCTGGACCGTGGCGTCATCTATGTGCAGGCACATATACGCGGTGGCCGTGACATGGGTGAGCACTGGCATGAAGATGGCATGCTGATGAAAAAGAAAAACACTTTCTATGATTTCATCGACAGTGCTGACTACCTCATCAAACAGAAATGGACCAGTGCAGACAGGCTGATCATCCAAGGCGGCAGTGCCGGTGGTTTGCTGATGGGGGCAGTTGTCAACATGCGTCCTGACTTGTTCCATGCCGTGCATGCTGCCGTGCCTTTTGTCGATGTCATGAACACCATGATGGATGCCAGCCTGCCCTTGACCACAGGTGAATACCTGGAATGGGGTAACCCGAATGAAAAACCGGCCTACGACTATATGCGCAGCTATTCACCGTATGACAATATCGCGCGCAAGGCTTATCCAGCCATGCTCGTGACCACAGGTTTGAATGACAGCCAGGTCATGTATTGGGAACCAGCCAAATACGTGGCCAAACTGCGTGATTTTAAAACCGATAAAAATCCGCTGCTGTTGAAAACCAATATGGCAGCAGGGCATGGTGGTGCATCAGGTCGTTACGATGCCCTGCGCGAAAATGCATTCAATATGGCCTGGATGCTGTCGCAATGGGGTATTAAAGAATAATTGGTTTGTCATTAATCTGGTCTCATCCTGCATGATGAGACCAGCTTCAGTCTGTTGAAAATATAAGGAATGAGGCATGAACTTCGCTTACACCATTATCTATGTCCCTGACGTTGCCGCATCGCTGGCCTTCTTTGAAAAAGCCTTTGGATTTGCTACCCGTTTCCTGCATGAATCAGGCATGTACGGCGAGCTTGATACCGGTGCTACGACGCTGGCTTTTGCTGCGCATGCCATGGGCGATATGAATTATTCCTGTGGTCATGTAGCTGCACACAGTTCAGAAAAGCCATTGGGAATGGAAGTCGCGTTTACCACCGCCAATGTAGCTGCTGCTCATGCGCAGGCGATTGCTGCGGGTGCCAAGGAATTGTCTGCCCCGGCTGAAAAACCCTGGGGCCAGGTAGTATCTTATTTGCGTTGCCCTGATGGCAGCCTGGTGGAATTGTGCACGCCTATGGGCGGCTAGTATCATTCAAACCGATGATGAGAAAATCCCGCTTGATAATGAGCCGAAGCTCGTCAGCGGGATTTTTATTCCCATGAAAAATATTTCTTTTGCAGTTTCTGTACCGTGCCATCTTTTTGCAAGTTTTCATAAGCCCTGCGCCAGGCACGTTCTTCTTCTTCGCTGACGCCTAAAGAACTTGCCATATACAGCTCGGCACCACCCATGGTCAGCCCGGTGGTAAAGTCTTCAAGACGATAACCAAATTCTTCTATCGCAGAGACCATCACCGGATAACCTGAATAAATCGCATCGAGCCCGCCCAGTTGCAATAACTTCAGCAGGCTTTGATAATCTTTTTCAAAGCGAATATTCCGAAAATTTTGCGCATGTAATTCTTGTTCAAGTGAAGAGCCACGTATGATACCTACCCGCAAACCGCGCAATTGCTCCAGTGAGGCAATTTCAATATTGATACTGCCAGCGGTCATCGTACGTTTGCCAAAAAACCGGTTGGGTGTCGAGGTCAGGTGGATCAGCCACTTGAAGCTGGTTTCCCGCTCTGCCGTTCTGTCCAGGGGGAAAACCCCATAAGTCTGGCCGTCTTTGGTCATCTTGACTGCTCTGGCCCAGGGATAAACACTCAGATCGGGTTTGCGCCCCAGTTGGGCTGACATGGCCGTAATTAATTCATGCACATAGCCTTGCGGAGCATTTTTCTGCAACCATAGATAAGGGGGAAGTTCGGCAGAGACCCATTTGATTTGCCCGTCGGCAGCGGGCTGCGCCTGACCGGGCAGGTTGAATAGTAAAGCAAGCAGGAAAATGAATTTTCTCATCTTAGTCCCATACTGCAAATGTAGCCAAAATGTAGTCCAATATAGCTTGATGTAGCCATTTTTTGGTCGTTTTACCAAGCTTGCAAGTCTGAGTAAAAATCATGTTCCCAGAGAAATTCCAGTATTCAGGCTATGGCCGGTCAGGTCAAGCGAATTTTTATCACGTAGGCTGTTTTTTTCTGCCAAATAAGTGTCCAGAACGAGAGTAATTTGCCATTTGTATTTTGCCTGGAATTGTCTATAACAATGATTAAGGCAGTTGCACATCCTGTCGTTTTTTTCTGCTGGAGATTATTGTAAAACCAAGATGGCCAGGCAAGCTTCAACGACAGGCCAACTGATCTTGCAATTAACCAGGCAGAGCATACGATGCTTGCTGTCTTGTCCCCTGACCATGGTGGTCACCGCGATATTCTCGCAACTGCCTCAGTGCTTTCTTACCTTAATGGAGATAGTCATGAGACGCAGACTGTATTTCATGTTGCCTGATCTGGCCAGCGCCAGGGCCATGCTCGATGAACTTTTACTTGCACGCATAGATGAGCGACACATGCATTTTTGCGCCAGGGAAGGCATGCTGCCAGCCGATATGCCGGAAGCTAATTCTTTCCAGAAAACGGACCTCATACATGGTGCTGAAGTTGGCATGCTCATCGGCGGTATCGCAGGCTTGCTGGCGGGTGGACTGTGGCTGATCTTTCCGCCCGAAGGCATAGAAATGCGCATACTGGCGGTACTGGTCTCTGCGATAGGTGGTTCGCTGTTTGGCTCCTGGGCATCTGGCAAGGCGGCCAAGTCCATACCCAGTTCCAGTCTCCAGCCTTTCATGGATGACATAGACAGCGGCAAAGTCTTGCTGATGGTGGATGTGCCCTTCAAGCGGATAGCAGAAATCCAGCAGCTGGTCAGTAATCGCCACCCTGAAATCCGCTTTGGTGGTGTTGATCCGCATGTGCCGGTGTTCAGTTAACAGTTAATTGATTGCTTTCTGCATGCGCGCACTCTGTCCTTTGTGAGCAGGGTGCGGCATCTTTGTTCCTCCAAAACGACCCGCTTGCATAAGCGCCAATTCGGCATACAATGACTGGTTTTTATACAACATTGCCGAACATGACAGTGAATGCCCTTGAGTTGCACCAGCTGTGCAAGAACTTTGGCCGCCCAGCCGTAGAGAACCTGAACCTCACCGTGCGTCGTGGTGAGTTATATGCCTTGCTGGGGCCCAATGGTGCGGGCAAGACCACGACATTGCGCATGGTGGCAGGGTTGATCTCTCCCGATTTTGGCAGCATCCATATACTGGGGCAGGAACTGGCTGCCGACCCAGCACTGGCCAAGAGCAAGCTCGCTTACCTGCCTGACGACCCCATGCTGTACAACAAGCTCAAGCCATTTGAGTATCTGGAATTTGTCGCTGGCCTGTGGGGTGTCCCGGCAGAAGTCGCTGAACCCAAGGCGCGTGAATTGCTGGAATGGCTGGATTTGTTGAAGCATGCAGACGAGCTGACCGAAGGTTTCTCGCGCGGCATGAAGCAAAAGCTGGCGCTGGCCGGTGCCCTGATACATCAGCCTGAACTGATCATCCTTGATGAACCACTAACGGGTCTGGACGCTGCCGCTGCCAGACAGGTCAAGGATGTCTTGTTGAACCATGTCAAACAGGGTGGCACGGTTATCCTGACCACCCATATTCTCGACGTGGCCGAGCGCCTGGCAGAACGCATAGGCATCATACAAAACGGCAAGCTCATTGCGGAAGGCACGCTGGAAGAATTGCGCAACCAGACCAGCCAGACTGCGGGTACTCTGGAAGAGGTTTTCCTGCAATTGACGGAGCCCGCATAATGGCGCGTGTTTTGCAATTCAAACCAGGCAGTGCCGCCTGGTTGCTGGCGCACGAGTGTCGTCTGGCTTACTACGATATGGGCGAGAACAAGCCTGGCCGCAAGGCGGCGCGTGGCATGACTGCATTTAGTATTTGCTTCCTGGGGTTCATGTATCTGTCTGCCCACTTTGGTGTCTGGCTGCTCATGCGCAAGATGCCAGTCTTGCAAGATGCGCTGCCAGCACCCATGCTGATTGGCGCAGGTCTCGCCATGCTGGTGATTTTCAGTTTCATGCTGTCGCTGGGTTTGACGCGCAGCGTGCGGGCATTGTTCGAGCGTGGCGATCTGGATTTGCTGTTGTCGTCGCCGCTGTCATCACAGACCATATTCAAGGTCAGGCTGACCGGCATTATCTTTTCTGTAGGCATCTGGTTCTTTGCCTTGCTGACGCCAGTGGCGAATACAGGATTGATCTTGGGTCAATGGCGCTGGCTGGGTATTTATCCTGCCTTGTTTGCCATGGCTGTACTGGCCGCAGCTCTGTCGATGTTGCTGACCTTGGCGCTGGTCAAGAGCCTGGGGGTACGCAAGACCAAGACGGTGGCACAAATCCTTGGTGCCCTGACTGGTGCAGGCATGTTTATCATCACTCAGTTATTCGGCAATCTGGGCAAGGACATGCGTGAAGGCATGCTTCAACATATCATGCCCTGGTTCCAGCCCGGTGGTATGCTGGATGCAGACAGCATCGTGTGGACACCCGCAAAGGCCTTCTTTGGTTCACCAGGTGCCATAGCGGGTTTCCTGCTTTTCAGTGCCCTGATCTACTGGCTGACAGCACAGTCCACCCACAAGTTTTTTATCACTGGCGTGCAACAGGCAGTTGGACAAGTCCGCAAAGCTGTCCCTCAGGGGCGGGAGCAGGGTAGGGCAGGGCATGCCACCCACTTTGGCCGCAGCCTGCGCAGTACCATCATACTCAAGGAGTGGCGTCTGATAGCACGCGACCCTAACCTGATTTCCCAGGTCTTGCTGCAATTACTGTATATCGCTCCCTTGTTCTTTTTGATTTTCAAATCCAAAGCGCTATTACCAGGTGCCGCATCCGGCCTGGTGTTCCTGGCTGCATCGCTGGCCGGTTCACTGATCTGGATCATCATCGCTGCGGAAGATGCGCCTGACCTGTTGCAGGCAGCGCCAGTCAAAGGCAGTTTCATCCTCAGCAGCAAATTGCTGGCGGCAGTTTTGCCTATATTGATACTGATTTTACCTGCACTGCTGTGGTTGCTGATGCAACAATTTTTACTGGGCCTGGCCGTCATCGCCTGCACCCTGGCAGCGATGCTGAGTTCGGCGCTGATCCATCTGTGGCAATCCAAACCGGCCAGCCGCGCCCAGTTCAACAAGCGCGGGCAGACGCAATTGATGGCAAATCTGCTTGAGGCTGCCACCAGTTTTTCCTGGGCTGCCTGCATCTTTGTTGGGATGCAATATGGCATCTGGGTGTTTGCACCTATTGCCGTTGCTACACTTGCCCTGGGTGTCGCCTGGTTTAGCCGTATTGAACGAAATCTTTAATCATTAGTCTATTATCATCAGCCTATTATTGGTCTTTTTTTTGTGTTTTTCTGGCTTCTTTCTGCTTCATTGCTGCGTACCTAACAACCTGGGAAATCTCTTACCATGCCTGTGTTCACGAAGAAACGCGTTTTTGTAGCCCTTGCCGTACTGCTGGTTGGCGGTGCTGTCGCCATGTACTATCAAAAGGAAAACAGCAAGGCCAAGGAAGAGGAACCCAAGTACAAAACTGCTGCCGCTGACAAAGGCAATATCACCCAGACTGTCACGGCCAGCGGCACGCTCAATCCGGTGGCACTGATCAATGTAGGTTCGCAGGTATCTGGTACGGTGGTGGAATTGAAGGCCGACTTCAATGACCGCGTCAAGCAGGGCCAGGTTTTGCTGAAGCTCGACCCGACCATCTTCAATGCCCAGATCAAGCAAAGTGAAGCCAGTCTGGCATCTGCCGAGGCATCAAAACGCCTGGCGCAAGCCACGCTGGATCGTAACCAGAAGCTGGTCACACAAAACTATATCTCTGGCACCGCCATGGACCAGGCCAAACGCGAAGTCGAAGTGGCAGATGCCAATATCAAACTGGCGCGTGCACAACTAGACCGTGTCAAGGCTGACCTCAACAACAGCGTCATACGTTCACCTATAGATGGCGTCATCATCAAGCGCACGATTGATATGGGGCAGACTGTGGCAGCCTCTTTCCAGACGCCTAACCTGTTCCAGATTGCGCGTGACCTGACCAAGATGCAGATCGATACCAGCGTATCAGAAGCCGATGTCGGCTTGCTCAAGGATGGTTTGCCTGCGCGTTTTGTCGTCGATGCCTACCCTGACCGTGAATTTGAAGCCAAGTTGCGCCAGTTCCGCCTCGCGGCGAATGTGCAGCAGAATGTGGTGACCTATAACGTGGTGCTGGATGTCGATAACAAGGATGAATTGCTGAAACCCGGCATGACAGCGCAGGTGCGCCTGGTCGTTGGCAGCCGTGAAAACGTCGTGCGCATACCTACCGCTGCGCTGCGTTACAAGCCCAGCGAAGAAGAGCAGGCCAAAGAAGCCAAGGCGCTCAAGGACAAGGAAAAAAATGCCAGCGGATCGGCTGCTGCCTCAGCTTCCGCCAGTGCCAATTTGCCAGCGCCTGACGTTGATGATGACGTGGCCTTCCGTACCAAAAAAGACCTGACCCGCACCTTCAAACTCTACAAACTCGATGACAAGAATCAGGCCAAAACTGTCGATGTCAAAATCGGTTTGTCGAATTTTAAATACACCGAAGTCATTTCCGGTGATTTGAAACCTGGTGACAAAGTCATTACCCGCGCACTGGATAAAGCCGGGGCACGCTGATGAGCGATACCCTGATAGCGATACGCCAGGTGACCAAGAGTTATTTCTCTGGCGGCGTAGAAACCAAGGTCTTGCATGGCATAGATGTGCAGGTGCCGCGTGGCGATTTTTTGGCCGTCATGGGCCAGTCCGGCTCCGGCAAATCCACGCTGATGAATATACTTGGTTGTCTCGACCAGGCCAGTAGCGGTTCTTATCTGCTCAATGGGGTTGATACCCTGAGCCTGTCGCGTGCTGAACTGGCAACCATACGCAACCGCACTATCGGTTTTGTATTCCAGAGCTTCAACCTCATCAAGCGCATGAGCGTGGCAGAAAATGTCGCCCTGCCTTTGATCTATGCGGGTGTCGGGCGTGACAAGGCACACAAGAAGGCGCTGGTGGAACTTGAAAGAGTGGGGCTCAAGGAGTATGCCAAACGCCTGCCGAATCAATTGTCTGGCGGCCAGCAACAGCGTGTTGCCATCGCCCGTGCCCTGGTGGCTGATCCGCCCCTGATTTTGGCGGATGAGCCTACCGGTAACCTGGATACCCAGACCAGTGAAGACATCATGCGCTCCTTGCAGCAATTGAATGCCGACCGTGGCATCACCATCTTGCTGGTCACGCATGAGCCGGATATTGCCGCCTATAGCAAACGTCTGGTACGGCTCAAGGATGGCCATGTTTTATACGATGGCCCGGCAGCAGAAGGCTTGCGCCAACTGGCGGCCTCGCATGCCGAATACTCAGAAGCACAGGGAGGTAGCAAATGAATTTCCTCCAGGTTTTTATAGAGGCATTCCGTTCCATGAATGCCAATCGCTTGCGCACGGCCCTGACCATGCTGGGCATTATCATCGGTATTACCTCGGTCGTCATGATGCTGGCCGTTGGTGAAAGCGCGAAAAAATTCATCGCCAAGGAGCTGGAAGTATTGGGCAGCAATCTGATGATTATCTCGCCAGGCGCGAACCGTACCCAGGGCGTGCGCGCACGTACTGGTACTGCACCTTCGTTGTCGGTAGAAGACGCATTGGCACTGAATGATTTAAGCAGCCTGAATGGCGCTGCGCCTGCCTTGCAAGGGTTTTTCCAGCTGACCGTAGGGAATGATAATTCCAATAATGCGGTGCTCGGTGTCACGCCAGAAATGTTCAAGGTGCGCAACTGGAAAGTGGACCAGGGTAATGAGTTCAGTGATTCCGACATCCGTGGTGCGGCACGCATGGTCATCATAGGCAAGAAGCTGGCTGATCAGTTCTTTTATAAGGACAACCCCATAGGCCAGTTCGTGCGCATCGACAATGTACCCTTCCAGGTGGTTGGTGTCTTGCAGGGGGAGGGCCGCATGTTTGATGGTGGTGACCTCGGTGAGATGGTGTTGATCCCGATTACCTCTGCCCGCGCGACCCTGATGCGCAGCCCTTTCCCGCGCAATGTGCATTATGTCGTGGTGCAGGGCAAGAGCGACAAGCAGTTGAAGGACGCAGAAGAAGACATCAAGGACATGCTGCGTGACCGCCACCATATCAAGGCCGGGCAGGAAGATGATTTCCGCATCGATAACCTGGCCTCGATTGCCGAGACCGGTGCCAAGATCAGTGCGGGCCTGGCTGCGATGCTGGGTGCCATCGGTGCGATCTCTTTGATTGTGGGTGGCATAGGTATCATGAATATCATGCTGGTGTCAGTCACTGAACGTACCCGCGAAATAGGTATACGCATGGCGATAGGTGCCAAGCCGCGTGATGTGTTGTTGCAGTTCCTGACCGAGGCTGTGGTGATTTGTCTGGTCGGCGGCATCATAGGCATTTTGCTGGCGATGGCGGGTGCGGCGGCGATTACTTCTACCGGCAAACTCGAAGTCGTCATCGGTTTGCAAGCCATGGTGGTGGCCTGCGGCTTTGCCAGCTTTGTTGGCATTTTCTTTGGTTTTTATCCGGCACGCCGCGCTTCACGTTTATTACCCGTTGATTGCCTGCGCTATGAGTGATACATGTTGACGACTAACAAATGAGAAAAAAATAAGGAGTAGCGAGCGATGAGTTTACTGGGTAATATTTTGTGGTTGATACTGGGTGGTTTTTTTACCGGCCTGGCATGGTGGTTCGCAGGTCTGCTCGCCTTTATCAGCATCATCGGCATACCCTGGGGCAGGGCCTGTTTTGTCATAGGCCAGTTGAGCTTCATGCCTTTTGGTAAAGAAGTCGTCAACCGCGCCGATGTCAGCGGGCAGGAAGACATAGGTACCGGGGCACTGGGCATGATAGGCAATATCATCTGGTTCATCTTTGCCGGTATCTGGCTGGCCCTGGCCCATTTGATATCTGCCCTGTTTTGCTTTATCACCATCATAGGCATACCTTTTGGGATACAACATCTGAAGCTGGCAGCAATTGCTGTCGCGCCTATAGGTAAGACGGTGGTGGATAAATAAAGCCAGAACAAAAAAACAAAAAAAACTCAGAATTTTTAGTCCTGAGCTTTTTTTGTTTTGGTACAGCTGATTATTTCTTGCTCTTCGCCATCAGGCCTTCAAGTACCTGCATGGTCGCTGCGCCTAACTGGTCGCGTGAAATATTGCTATTAGCGCCACCTACCATCGCCGGATTGGTCAGGAAACGGCCATCGACAATAAAGGTCGGGGTGCTATCGACCTGGTAGCTGGAAACCAGCTTGCCCAGACTTTGTAGTTTGCCAAGTACAGAGAAAGAATTATAAAAACTCACGAACTTGGCTTTGTCTATGCCATTCTTGACTGCCCATGCAATATTGTCATCGTCGCTGGACAAACGGTTTCTTTCCACATGCCAGCTAGCCAGTACCTTCGCATGCAGGCTGGCTTCCAGATTCATGGCTTCCAGTGTCAGGAACAGATGTGCTTCTGGGTCTTTGGCACCGGTCAGTGGCAAATGGATGCGGCGGAAAACGATATTGTCGCCCTGCTTTTTCACCCACTCATTGATGGTTGGTTCCAGCGCATTACATGCCGGGCAGTGGTACATGAAAAACTCGATGATTTCAATTTTCTTGCCCGTGGCCTGGGTGGCTTGCGGGTTTTTGAGGGCAATGAAATCGCTACCTTCTTTTGGGGCGGCTGGAGAGGCGAGCGCTGTCGCAGAGACAAAGCCCAGGGTGACAAGTAATAAGCGTAAGAAGCGCATGGGTTCCTTTTATCAGATAGCAAAAATCGGGTAGCAAAAATCAGGTAGCAAAACAAGGCGCTGAGCTTAACAGTATTTTGGCAATCTGGCAGCGACTCAGCACATTAGCGGTTGAAGACTGCTGTTGGACAGGCAGTTAGCGAAATTGTTCACGGATATTGTTCACGGATATGAAGTCTTGATACAAACAGACTATAAATTGCGACATATTCATGAAATATCTTTAAATAGCAGTGCAAACGACCAAAATCTTGCGCAAAAACTTGCATGACGCTGGTATTCGTAGAAAAATGAACTCGTACTCCCCGTCCCTTACCGGAGTGACAGGGGGAGATGTCAGCCCAGCAGCAATCACCGCTTTAGCCCAGATTAGCCCAGACTATGGAGCATCTGCAATGATGACCGTGCCCATCGTGATTGACTTCGAAGCCTCAGGCTTTGGCAAAGGTAGCTACCCCATTGAGGTAGGTTACTCGCGCCGTCATGGCGAAGGCTGGTGTACTCTCATCAGGCCAGAATCTGACTGGCAGCACTGGGACGTCCATGCTGCCCGCATACACTGCATTCCGCGCGAAATCCTGGTGGAGAGAGGCAAGTCAGCCAGCCTCGTGACCGAGCAACTGAATACCGAACTGGCTGGCATGACGGTATATACCGATGGCTGGACCCAGGACTATGTCTGGATGGCGCTCTTATATGATGCGGCCGACAGGGTGCCGAATTTTCGCCTGGCCGATTTGCGCGAAATCATCAGTCCACAGCAGGAGGGCCTGTGGCATGCCACCAAGGACCAGGTGCAGGAAGATTTGAATATTTCACGCCACCGGGCCAGCAATGATGCACGGATTTTACAGATGACCTGGTTGCGCACCTATGATGCAGTGCACTGTCACGGCTAAGAAACTGCATACACCTTTGTTTGTCTTCCCGCAACATCCCTTAAAATAAATATCAAAATTATATTCAGGCAGTGCAAAATACAGGCTTGCCTGGATTTCCCCGCGGGAAATCTGCTTGCGCTGTGCGGAAATGCGAGGAGATGAGTGTTGAAAAAATGGATCATACGCCTGTTATTGCTGGCCATAGCCCTGATAGTGATCCTGGCAGCCTATCTCTTGCTGGCACCTGTGCCTATCAATCCGGTTGCCTGGCAGGCCACGCCTTTTGCCGGTTATTCGCCACCGCATGCACGTAATGAAAAACTGGCTGCGCTGAAAACCATAGATATAGGCGAAGAAACCGGCCCCGAGCATATCGCCATGGGACCGGACGGCAAGCTGTATGCCGCTGTCACCTCCGGTGCGATCTTGCGTATGCAGCCAGATGGCAGCCAGCGTGAAGTCTGGGTTAATACTGAGGGCAGGGTGCTGGGCTTCATGTTTGATGCGGCAGGCAATATGATTGCAGCAGATGCCTTTCGCGGCATACTCTCGATTGCGCCTGACAAGCAAATCACTGTCCTCGCTGACAAGATAGGCGACAGCCCCATCCTGTATGCCGATGCCGTTGTCGTTGCCAAATCCGGCAAGATTTATTTCACCGATGCCAGCCAGCGCTTTGGTGCCAAGGAATCTGGCGGCACCTTCCACGCCAGCGTACTCGATATCCTCGAACATTCAGCGACCGGACGGGTATTGGAATATGACCCCGCGACGAAACAGACGCGCCTGATTGCCGATGGGCTGTGCTTTGCCAATGGCCTGGCACTCAGTGCTGATGAACAAAGCCTCATCGTCGCCGAAACCGGTGAATACCGTATCTGGAAAATAGCGGTCACTGCCGATTCCCTGCATATCAAAAACAAACCGGATAAAAAACTGGCCACTATCCTGCTGCGTGATTTGCCCGGCTACCCTGACAATCTCATGCGTGGCCGCGATGGCCGTATCTGGCTGGGCCTGGCCAAGCCACGCGGTGCGGCGATTGATAACATGGCAGAGAAACCCTGGCTGCGCAGTATTACCCTGCGTCTGCCACGCGTATTGTGGCCAGTGCCACCAGCTTATGGCCATGTGCTGGCATTTAATGAGGCTGGCAAAATCGTCGCTGATTTGCAAGATCCAACAGGGCATTATCCAGAAACCACAGGTGTCACCGAGACCGAAGACCGCCTGTATATCCAGAGCCTGCATGCGCATGGCATAGGCTGGTTACCGAATCACCTGGTCAAGAAATGAAAAGCATGCCCGCCATCCCTGAAGTCGATGTACTCGTCATCGGTGGCGGTATCAATGGCGCTGGCATTGCCCGCGATGCTGCAGGGCGTGGCCTGAGTGTACTCCTGTGCGAAAAAGATGATCTGGCCTCGCATACTTCATCAGCATCGACCAAGCTCATTCATGGTGGTTTGCGTTATCTTGAATATTATGAATTTGGCCTGGTGCGCAAGGCCTTGCAGGAACGTGAAGTGCTCATGCGCTCTGCACCGCATATTATCAGCCCTTTGCGTTTTGTCATGCCGCACGACAAAGGGCAGCGCCCGGCCTGGATGATACGGGCGGGCCTGTTCCTGTACGACCACCTGGCGAAACGTGAATTGCTGCCTGGTGCCGAATCCATCAATCTGCAAAAACATATCGCCGGGCAACCCCTGCTGGCAGACTTTCGCCGTGGTTTTGCCTATTCCGACGGCTGGGTCAATGATGCCCGTCTGGTTGTCTTGAACGCCATGCAGGCGGCAGAAAAAGGGGCCAGCATCATGACGCGCACCCGCTGCGTGTCTGCCAGGCGGCAGGCGGAACACTGGCTGGTGCAATTGCAAAAGGCCGATGGCAGCATGATGATGGTGCAAAGCCGCAGCCTCGTGAATGCCAGCGGCCCCTGGGCCATCAACACCTTGCAGCAGGTCATGCATCAGGGAGCAGTCCAGCATTTGCGTCTTATCAAGGGTAGCCATATCGTGGTGCAACGCCTGTTCCATCACCCTTATGCGTATATCTTCCAGCATCCTGATGGCCGTATCGTGTTCGCCATACCCTATGAGCAGGACTTTACCCTGATAGGCACGACCGACCTGGATTACCAGGGCTCACTCGATGAAGTGGCAATCAGTGAAGCAGAAGTCGCCTACCTGTGTGAACTGGCCAGCCATTACTTTACCCAGGCCATCAGCCCTGCCGATGTCTTGTGGTCATATTCAGGCGTACGCCCGCTGGTGGAAGAAACCGTGGAAACAGGCAAGGAAAAAGCTGCCGCCCTGACCCGCGATTACCGGCTGGAACTTGATACTGCCGGTGCACCGGTGCTAAATGTATTTGGCGGCAAGATCACCACTTACCGCAAACTGGCCGAAGAGGCCTTGTCCATGCTGGCACCCCTGCTGAATAATGCCAACTCTGCCTGGACAGAACATGCCTGCCTGCCCGGCGGTGATATTTATGGCGAGTCGCCAGAAAACCGCGCCGTCAGTGAATTTCACTTATTCATACACCAATGCCAGCAACAATATGCCTGGCTGCCGCCGCATCTGGCAGAACGCTATGCCCACGCCTATGGCAGCCGTATCCACGTCTTGCTTAAAGATAAATACTCACTGGCCGACATGGGCGAGATGCTGGTGCCGGGTCTGTATGTGGCTGAAGCGGCCTATCTGGTCACGCATGAATGGGCACGCACGATTGATGACATACTCTGGCGCCGCAGCCGCCTGGGCCTGCATTTGCTGGGGGAAGACACCAGTCATTTGCAGGAATGGCTGGACCTCCATACTGCGCCAATCCAGTTACCCGCTCTCTAGCCTGTATCAGCCCGACATTCAGCCTGACATTCAGCCTGACATGCAGATGTCATAGCAAACTACTATCATCCTCGTTTCCTGGTGCAGTATACGGCTGCTGACTATCCCCGAGTTTCGCAGTTTATCCCCAGAAATTTGCGCACTGTCGCAAGTCTGTGGCTAGCTTTCCCGGCTTTGCTTATTCTGATCATACCAAATCAAAAAACGGGAGATGGCCATGAACAAGACTGCATATATGAACGCGTTGCGCCAAGCCCTGGATGGCTTGCCCGCCAGCGTCATTGAAGACACCATGTGGGAATATGAGCGCAAGTTCGTCGATGCCATGGTGGCAGGCAAGTCTGAAGAAGAAATCGCAGCGGGCCTGCCCAAGCCTGAACTGCTGGCGGCACAAAAGAAAACCAGCATGCGTTATCAGGCATTAAAAACAAATTTCAGCCTTGGCAATGTGGCGGGTTTGCTGGTTGCCCTGATAGGTCTGATGATTTTTAACCTGTTCATGCTGATCCCGGCTGTGGCCTACTTCAGTCTGCTGTGCTCAGCCTATATAGTGGCCATGGTGATGTATGTGGCTGGCATAGGCATCACTGCTGCCAGCATCTCTGGTGTTGAACAGTTCAACTTTGATATCCCTGTTGGCAGGCACCATGTTCATAATCACAACGATAATCATCGTATCCGCAATCACAATGTCAGGGTGGATGTGACAGAAACAGGCATACTCATTGATGGTGAAAAACAGGATGAACATGGCCAGGCGGCAGCTTCGCTACCTGCCGCACCGGTAACGGCATCTGTGGCTTCGGCGACATCCACTACTTCAGCTACTTCAGTTGCATCAGCAACAGCCTCAGCCTCAGCCGCCTCCGCAACTGTGGTCACACGCACGGTCAGCACAGAAAGCCAGACAGAAAAATTGCATGTAGAGCTTGGTAATCACTTTTCCGGCACCAAGTTATTCTCAGGTTTGGGTTTGCTGCTGGCTTCGATTGCCCTGATGATGTTGAGCATGTTCATGACCAAATACACCTTCATCGGCTTCAAGCATTATTTACGCTGGAACTTGTCGCAATTACAGTTGGGTCATGCAGCCTGATGAGTTCGCAGTTTTCGATTTTTAGTTTTACTTGGTTTTGTAGTTTCATTTAGCTTCAGGAGGAAAAAATGAAAAATATCATACGCACAGGCATAGGCATGTTGGGTCTGGCTGTCGTGTTGACGGCATCCAGCGTGGTCTTCATGAGGGCGCATGCCAGCAATGTTGTCAGTAGCGGCTCGGCAGCCAGTGAAGTCCGCCCCGTGACGGCATCCATCGTCAATATCGTACTCAGCGGCCCTATAGACCTGGCACTGAAACAGGCTGCAACGCCAGAGCTGCTAGTCAAGGGCGATGCCAAGCTGGTGTCGCGGGTGACCACCAGGCTGGAGGGCAATACCTTGTTTGTCGGTACCCGTGGGATCTATATCTCCGTCGGCAAGACTGAACAAACCAGGATAGAACTGAGTTTGCCCGGCCTGGAAAAACTGCAGACTTCTGGCAGCGGTGACGCCGTCATCAAAGGATTCAAGGGTAATAAACTCGAAGTAAGCCTGCAGGGTTCAGGCAATATCAACCTGGATGGCGATTATCAGCAAGTATTTGCCAGCCTGAATGGCAGCGGTGACCTGAACCTGGGTCTGGGTAATAGTGAGTTGCTGGAGCTCACTTCCAACGGCTCTGGTGACAGCATCCTCAAAGGCCAGGTCAAAAGCTTTACTGCCAGATTGTCGGGTTCCGGCGATTTGAAAGCATCTGCACTCAAGAGTGCTGTGGTCAACCTGAATTCCATGGGTTCATCCAGCAGCAAGGTATTTGCTGGTCAGGAAATCAAGCTCAAAGTCACTGGTAGTGGCGACGTGCATGTGTCTGGCAACCCGGCAAAACGCAATGTAGAGCGCCATGGTTCAGCAGATGTACATTGGGAGTAAGCAGCTTATCGCATGACAATCACATGATAATCAGGTGTTTTAATACAGGATAAACCCAAATTGGTGCAGCTTGAACTGTTGTTAATTGGTTCGCCTTAGTAGGTGTTGTTAAAAAGAATGAAATTTTCTACAGGAAATTTTTACTTGTAGAAAATTTTATTCTTTATATCATTCATTTTTATGCTTAATATTCGACGCTGAGTCGCTGGTAATGAAACTCTATTTACTTGACGCTTTTTTCTGCAATAATCATTGCGCAGTTGTAAGTATTTGTTTCAATCGAAAAAATTAAAATTTGTGTGCGCGCTGTTTGTGCATGCAGATTTTTCTGACCAACCTGACCTGCCAAGAATCATGACTGCTACCAAAAGTAAGTGCCTTACCGCGTTATTTGTTGTGTTCAGCTTTATCAGTGCTGCTGCCGCGCAAGAAAATCCCATGCAGTTTCTAAGCCGTGCCAATGCCAAAGTGGCCAGGGCCGCGTCTTTGAAAAACCGCTGGGAAGGCCCGGTTGATGGACCTGCACTGCAAAAGAAAAAGAAAATAGTTTTCATCGCAGCAGACCTGAGTGATGCGGGCATCAGCAGTGTGTTTAACGGCGTGCGCGAAGCCAGCACCGCCGCAGGTTGGGAAGTCTTGCCTATCAACTGCCGTGGTCGTTGCAACCAGGGCGCATCCATCATCAGCCAGGCGCTGGACATGAAAGCCGATGGCATCATCCTGGCAGGAGTAGATGTCACCAGCCAGAGCAAGGGTATGGCAGCGGCAGTCAAGGCCAAGATTCCCGTGGTTGGCTGGCATGCCGCGGTGAAAAGCGGCCCGACTGACGGCTTGTTTACCAACATCGCCACCAATCCCAAAGAGGTTGGACAACTGGCTGCCCTATATACGGTGGTCGATTCGAATAACAAGGCCGGCATCGTGGTCTTCACTGACTCCAGCAATCCTTTCCTGCTGGCCAAATCCACCGCCATCGTAGAAACCATACGTCAATGCGAGGGTTGCAAATTGCTGAGCCTCGAAGACGTGCCTCTGGCAGAGTCACATATCAAGATGAAGGGTGTCGTCGAAAGCCTGGTCAAACGTCACGGCGCGAAGTGGACCCATGTCATCGGCGTCAATGATTTCTATTTTGATTTGCTGGAAGTGCCAACAACAGCCAGCCTGGTTGCCAGTAATAAACTGGTCGCTGTCGCTGCCGGTGATGGCTCGCCAACTGCGTACAAGCGCATACGTGCCAACAGCCTGCAAACCGCGACCGTGCCTGAACCTCTGGGCATGCATGCCTGGCAAATCGTCGATGAACTGAACCGTGCTTTTTCGAATGCCGAGCATAGCAACTATGTAAGCGCCCTGCATCTGGTGACGGCACAGAATATTGCGTATGACGGCGGGCAAAAGAATATGTTTGAGCCGGCAAACGACTTCCGGACTCACTATCAAAAGTTCTGGTCAAAGTAATCTCTGATTAAGCTACTGCGCGACGCGATTTTGAGTCTGCTGATTTGCAAATTCGTCATCGTACTAAAGTACGATTGCGCTTCTTAACCCAAACTCACGCCGCTCGCTACGCTTACTCAGAGTTACTTGCTAGGTGTTAATAAAGCCGGATTTCCGGCTTTTGTTTTTTTATGCGCGCTGGGTTACTGCAGCGAGGATGTTTTCTGGGACTGACTTGTCGATGTACATGCGTTGGTCGGCGGTTTGCATGAGTTTGTCGGCGCTGCGGCCGTCGGTGGGGAACAGGGCGCTGCCGAGGGCGGCTTCGATTTCTATGCTGTGTCCCTGTATGGTGCAGGGGCCTTCGAGTATTTTCTTCAGGCGTAGCAGGGTGCTGTCGAGTTGGGATGCCTGGTTGACACCAAAGGTCAGGGCGACGAATTCGTCGCCGCCTATGCGGCCTACAAAGTCGGCGTGGCGGCAAAAGCTTTTGAGGCGTTTCGCCACTTCCTTAAGCAGCAGGTCACCGGCCTGATGGCCAAAGCGGTCATTGACTGACTTGAAATGGTTCAGGTCTATCAGGATAAAGCCAAAGCCTTGCTGGTTGCGCCCACTCTGGGCAATCGCCTTGTCCAGCATTTCATCCACATGACGGCGGTTAGGCAAGCCGGTGAGTACATCTTCCCTGGCCATTTCCAGTATGCTTTTCTGCGCACGCAGGTTACAGCAGACGCTGACGCCATAAGTCCAGCCCAGCAGGCACAGCACCACGATAAGATAGATAAAATTCAATAAGGGATGTTTGGCCAGTTCAGCATTGTTGTTGGAAATGAATGCCAGATGCCAGCGCATGATAAAACCTATCGCCATGATGCTTAAAGAAATCGCCCCTATGCAGGCTGCCAGCAAGTCAAGGTCACGGGTTTTCCAGATCAGGATAAATGCCGTACTCAGCATCAGGCTGGCAGCGATGACGTCATGGAACAGATAACGGCGTATCATATCGTCCCGGTTGATGAATGCCAGCAGGATGAACGCCGGGATCAGTATCAGGCCCCAGCGCCAGCGTATCTGGGATGGGTAACCGCGAAAACGCAGCGTGCCTTCCAGCATCAGCAGGGTAGTGGTCAGGGTCAGGGAGTTGTTAAAGGCGACGATCAGGGACATGGGGATGTCGATGAGGGGGATCAGGCGTATCAGCAAAAAAGCCGGTGCGACCATCGATGCCGCCGCCGCCCAGACGCCGGTGCCGGGTATGTCGCGGTTGATATGCCAAACCGCCAGCATGACCAGCATGGAAATCACGCTGATGCAGGCAACTACTAAATCTAGCGTAGCACGATCCAGATTGACCATAGGGGTACCTGGTTGTAACTTCTGGTGAATTCAGGCAGATACACATCAGCTTTGCTTGCAGGGACTGGTGCCGGGAAGCAGTACCTGCAAAACCATATTATGACGCAAACTTATGCAAACAAAAGCGAGTAATTATCATCATCCACAAGCCAGCAGCGTTGCCGTTATCGGTGCCGGGCCTGCGGGCCTGATGGCTGCCGAAACCCTGGCCTTGCGGGGCATCGTTGTCGATGTCTATGATGCCATGCCTTCGGCAGGACGCAAGTTTTTAATGGCAGGCAAAGGGGGCATGAATCTCACACATTCTGAAAATTCTGTCTCTTTCATGACACGGTATGCCGAACGGGAAGCACAACTGACCCCCATGATAGGCCAGTTTGATGCAGCAACCCTGCGTGCCTGGGTCAAGGACCTGGGCATAGAAACTTATGTAGGCAGTTCTGGCCGGGTGTTCCCGGTCGATATGAAGGCCGCGCCTCTGTTGCGTACCTGGTTGCATCGCCTGCGTCAGCAAGGTGTGCGTTTTCATATGCGGCATCGCTGGTTGGGCTGGGATGAGCAAGGCAAGTTACGCTTTGCGACTCCGGATGGTGAAACCTGTCTGCCTGCAAGGGCACAGGTATTTGCACTTGGCGGTGGCAGCTGGGCCAGGCTGGGGTCGGACGGTGCCTGGGTAAGCCTGCTCAGGCAGCGTGGCATGGATGTCGCAGATTTGCAGCCCGCCAACTGTGGCTTTGATCTGGACTGGACCACATTTTTCAAGGACAAGTTTGCCGGTCAGCCTTTGCTGACAGTGGCAGCCAGGGTAAAACACAGTACTCAGCCTATGCGCAAGGGGCAGTTTGTCATCACCTCTACAGGCGTAGAAGGCAGCCTGATTTATGCACTCTCTGCTGCGCTGCGTCAGCAATTGCATAGCCAGGGCAAGGCAGTGCTGGAGCTGGATTTATTGCCAGACACGCCGCTGGAAAAAGTACTGACAGAGCTTGAACATCCGCGTGGTTCACGTTCGCTTTCCAGTTATTTGAAAAGCCGCCTGGGTCTGGATGCATTAAAAATGGCCTTGTTGCATGAATGTTTGGATAAAACAGAGTTTAGCCACACACAGTTATTGGCACAGGGCATTAAGACCTTGCCAGTTGTGCTCAAGGCTACCCGCCCCATCGATGAGGCCATCAGCAGTGCCGGTGGCCTGCGTTTTGAAGCCCTCGATGAAAACCTCATGGCGTTACAGCATCCCGGCCTGTTTTTTGCCGGTGAAATGCTGGACTGGGAAGCACCCACCGGTGGTTACTTGCTGACAGCCTGCTTCGCGACAGCCAGACAAGCCGCAACAGGCGCAGCCAACTGGCTGGAAAACAATCTTGATGACCTGAAATAGTTTCTGCCGGCAAGCGCAGAAATCGGTACAATAATAGTTTCCGCGCTGCATCATTTGATTCTATTCATGAATTTGCATTTCAGGTATTTGTCCGTATGAGTGATTCCCATAACGCTGCGCGCGCCAACGTTACGTGGCGCGGTGCTATACAGGTAGTTCCTGGCAAGATCGTGCCAGCAAAGATAGTCAGCTTTACTTCTGCCAGCATACAAATGCAGTGCAGTGCTGCCCTCAAAGAAAAGCAGACTTACCAGATGATGATGGAAGTCCCCAAACCGGGTGACGCTTCGCAACGCACCCAGGTGGTGTGCAAGGCCACCTGTATTTATTCCATCTTGAGCGGCAATGAATATCGCGCCGCCATGAAATATTTTGAAGTGCCTGAACAGCATACTGCTCTGCTGGCCCACTGGCATGGCTGAGGCTTGATTGAGGCCAGGACATACCCGCATGATGAGCAGACTGACTTTGCTTATGATATAAACAGGCTTTGATTTATTTGCCTGCGCATCATGTCCAAAGATACTGTTTTACCCGAAACCGCCCAGCGCGTTGCCCAATTACTGCACAGCCTGGGACATGACCAGACTGTGGTCATGTTGCCAGAAACTGGCAAGACTTCTGCCGAGGCTGCAGCAGGCCTGGGTTGCCAGGTTGCAGAAATCGCCAAATCAATCGTTTTCCGCCGCCTTGCCGATGATGTTGCCGTCATGGTCGTTGCCAGTGGCATCAACCGCGTCGATGAACACAAGGTTGCGGCCATTGTCGGGCCTTTAGGCAAGGCTGATGCCCGCTTCGTCAAGGAAAAAATCGGTTATGCCATAGGCGGCGTCTGCCCTATCGGCCATGTAGAAAAAACCGTCATGCTCATCGATGAAGACTTGCTGCAATATCCGCATGTCTGGGCTGCTGCCGGTCACCCACATGCAGTCTTCAGACTGACACCTGAGCAATTGAAAAACATGACAGGCGCACCTGTCGCTGATGTGGCTTTGCGCGCATGAATATCCTGTATGAATTTGACCCGGCCCAGTTTGTCATGAAACCCGGTGCGACCGTGCCTTCACCCTGCGTGAATATTTGCCGCATGGATGAGAAGACAGGCTTGTGCACAGGCTGCTATCGCAACATCGATGAAATCATTTGCTGGAGCAAGGCAGACAATCACAAGAAGCTGGAAATCTGGGATCTGGTGCAGCAAAGAATGCTGCCCTGAATATTGCCAAGTAGCGCCCATGCCGTTACGAAAGGATAGTGAGTGAAACAACTGGACTGGTATTTCGATTTTATTTCTCCTTTCGCTTATTTGCAGAGTGAAATGCTGCACCACCTACTAGGTGTGCAGCAGATCAATTACCGTCCGGTTTTATTTGCTGGCCTGCTCAATCATTGGGACAATAAAGGCCCGGCAGAAATCGCACCAAAACGCCAGTGGACCTTTGAGCATTGCACCTGGCTGGCGCACAAGCACGGCATCCCTTTGCGCATGCTGCCTGAACATCCATTTAACCCTCTGCCTTTGTTGCGCCTGTGTCTGGCTCTGGGCAGCACGCAAGCTGTGGTGCAAAGGCTATTCCGCTTCGTCTGGCGCGATGGTCATATACCAGCGCAGACAGAACACTGGCAAGCTCTGCTGGATGAATTGCAAGTGACGCCAGCCATGCTCGATGATGCCGCCGTCAAGGAGGCATTAAAACGCAATGGTGAACTGGCCATTGCCGCCCGCGTGTTTGGTGTGCCGACCGCCGTCGTCGATGGCCGCTGCTTCTGGGGGCTCGATGGTACAGACATGTTGCAGGCTTATCTGCAAGGTGATGCCTTCTTCGCATCCGCAGAGCTGGCAGCCGCGCAAAGCATGCCTTATGGCCAGCGACGCAAAATAGCAGGTAAGACATGATGCAACTGCCTGACTGCATGCAAGTGTTTGAACGGGGCTGGTTGTCCTCGAATAATATCCTGTTCATTGATGAAGAGCAGACTGCTCTGGTTGATAGTGGTTACTTTAGCCATGCTGCACAGACCATGGCGCTCATACAACATGCCCTGAATGGCCGCAAGCTGGATCTGCTGGTCAACACCCATCTGCATTCCGACCATTGCGGCGGCAATGCTAGCCTGCAACGTCACTACGGCTGCCGTACTTTGATCCCGGTTGCCGATACTCCTGCAGTGGCAGCCTGGGATGAGGCAGCACTGACTTATGTTGCGACAGGCCAGCGCTGCGAGCGCTTCAGTTTTGATGCAGCAATACAGCATGGCGATGCATTGCAACTAGGTGGCATGGACTGGCAGGTCATGGCTGCACCTGGACATGATCCCCATTCCATGATCCTGTACTGCGCACAGGAAGGCATACTGATTTCTGCCGATGCCTTGTGGGAAAACGGCTTTGGCGTGATCTTCCCTGAGCTTGAAGGTGAATCCGGTTTTGCCGAACAGGCGGCGATATTGCAAGTCATACGTGAACTCAATCCGCGCATTGTCATCCCCGGCCATGGCCCGGTCTTTGACAATGTGACGGCAGCCTTGCAAAGGGCAGAATCACGGCTCGACTATCTGCGTACCGACCCGCGCCGCAATGCCCGCAATGCAGTCAAGGTCATGCTGGCTTTCATCTTGCTCGAATCACAGCAAATGAGTCTCGCTACCGCCGTCACACAACTCGGCGGCACACGTACCATAACTTCTTCTGCCAGCCTGCTGGGTATAGAGCCGCATGTGCTGATACCGCAAATGGCTGATGAACTGGTCAGGGCAGGGGCCGCAAGGCTGGAAGGCGATATGCTGATCAGCGCACGATAGTCTATTGTCCATTCAATTAAATCCAAACTGGAAATACCATGCTGCATCACATCTCTCTGGGTGTCCGCGATCTGGCGCTGGCTGGCGCATTTTACGATGCCGCCCTCGCTGCCCTTGGTTACCGTCGCGTGTTTGAAGATGACACCGCAATAGGCTATGGCCTGTACGATGATAAAGATATCCTGTGCCTGAAATTGAGGCCAGATGCAAGCCCGCCGGGCCCGGGTTTTCATTTGGCGTTTACTGCCAGCACGCGCAAGGCAGTCGATCTTTTCCATGCGGCGGCACTGGCCATCGCTGGCAGTGATAATGGCGCACCGGGTTTGCGCCCTGATTATGGCGAGTATTACTATGCTGCGTTTTTGATTGATCCGGATAGTCATCATATAGAGGCAGTGACCAAGGTCACCGAATAAAGCATGACGCCCACGGTATACATACGGTCAGCAACGCAAGATGATGTGCTTTGTCTGTCCGTGCTGGCGACCCAGGTTTTTCTTGATACCTATGCGACTACCGGTATACGGCCAGCGATAGCAAGAGAGGTACTGCAATCATTCTCGATAGCTGCCATCGCCACTCTGCTGGACTTGCCGGGCACTTTCTTTCATGTCGCCGAACGTGATGGGCATCTACTGGGATTTTCCCAGATCACTGTAGGGCGCAGGCAAGAGCTGGTCAGCGCTATTTGCCCTGCTGAACTCGACAGGCTGTATGTGCAGGAGCCTTTCACCCGCATGCGCTTGGGCAGCCAGTTACTGCATGCTGCTGAAACCAGCGCGGCTAGCCATGGCGCTGATCTCATGTGGCTGACACCCTGGGCACACAATGCCAGAGCCTTACAGTTTTATGCGAAGCAGAATTATGCAGATATAGGCAGGACCAGTTTTCTGATGGATGGCGAGGCACATGAAAATCGTGTGCTGTGCAAGCAGTTAAAAGCGCTTAAATAATATCTGCGCCACGCTCATCCAGTAATTGCCTCAGTATGGATCTGTGGCAGTGGCTCTCATCTTCACAATAGCAACCCACAGAAAAATTCGTGGTCTTCGACATCGCTGCTAGCAAATCCAGTACCTTGCTGGCATCTGCTTCCTGCATTTCTGCCCTGAAGCTGCGTTCAAATTTTTTCCATTCAACTGGTGTACTGGCAGCTTTTCCCTGTGCCATCAGGTCTGCACCCGGTGACAGATTGGGCAACCAGACATCATAGTAATCACGGCTGGCAAATTCAGTTTTGGGCACGCCGCGTGGTGGTCGTCTCACCGTGCCTATTCGCAGGCCTTCACCGGCAGCGCGTGCAGTTCCCAACTGGACTATGCGTATGCTCATTTCTCTCTCCTCATCTGGAGCCGAACAGGGTGGCTAAGAATAAAAATGCCGCCTGCCCGGTCATGCCTGGTACTGATTGATTATAGTGCCTGATTTTTCAATCCCAATACTTCGATTTTTTCTATACTGGGCGGGCCGGTAAATAATTCTTCAGCCTTTGCCATCAAGGCTTGCGCAATCGGCCCTTGCAAATGTGCCTGGCGACCAGCTTCCGTCTCAAACGCATCAAAGACACCAAAAACATTGTCAGACAATTGCAGGGCAAACCAGATGGGTGTCGTGCTTTCCTGATTGGCCAGGGCCAGGCCCATTTCCAGAAAGGCGGCGACATCGGCAGCTTTGCCGGGTTTGGCTTCAAAGCGGGCGAACAGGGCGTGCTTGATCATGATTTTTCTCCTTGTGCTTGTATCCATATTTGCATCGCAGGATTGCGATGAAGTGAGACTTTACAGATCAAAGGACTTGCGTGATACTGGCGCGATTGACATCTTTGGTATGAATCCTGCCACAACCTCATTTGACATTACGATGAACATCAACATCCTCGCCCTTGATGGCGTTTTCGATACCGGCCTGTCCATCGTCCTTGATGCACTGACGACCGCGAATGAATTATCGTCTTTGCAGGCCAACCCGGCGCCACCTTTTAAAGTGTCGTTGGTGGGCACGCGGCGGCGTGTGCAAACTGCACAAGGCATGAGTGTGACGGTAGCGCGGGCAGATGAAGTACCCGCACCTGATCTGGTTATCGTCCCCGCGCTGGGTTACAAAATGCCGGATACCCTGATGCAGGCGCTGGCACGCCCTGATGTGCAAGACGCGAGTGTGGCTTTGCGCGACTGGGCAGATGATGGCGTGCGTATCGCCGCCGCCTGCATAGGCACCTTTGTACTGGCAGAAAGCGGTGTGCTTGATGAGCGGGATGCGACGACTACCTGGTGGCTCAATCCCCTGTTCCGCCAGCGTTATCCATCGGTACGCCTGAACACCAGCCATATGATAGTCCAGTCCGGCCAGTTCCTGACTGCTGGCGCAGCCTTCAGCCATATGGATATGATGCTGTGGCTTATACGCCAGAGCAACCCTGAACTGGCAAATCTGGTCGCCAGTTATCTGGTCGTCGATAGCAGGCCTTCACAAACGGCCTACATCATTTCTGATCACCTCGCGCACGCTGACCCCATGGTGGAACGCTTTGACCGTTGGGCGCGCAGCCACCTTGACCAGGGATTTAACCTGGACGAGGCAGCCGATGCACTGGCAACCAGCAAGCGCACGCTGGCACGGCGCATTCATGAAGTATTAGGCAAGACACCGGTGTCGTATGTGCAGGATTTGCGTATAGAAAAAGCGGTGCATTTGTTGAAGACATCCAATCACAGTGTGGAGCAGATTGCGGGACTGGTGGGGTATGCGGATGGGGTGACTTTGCGGACTTTGTTGAAGCGGAGGTTGGGGAAGGGGATACGGGAGATTAGGGTAGGGTGAGGGACTCGCTGTCTTGTCGGCGACAACGTAACCGAGCTAACGATTTTTTGATGTACGGACAATCTAATTTACGTCATTCCAGCGTGCTTTTGGCTGGAATCCAGCGGCGTTCGTAGTCTGCCGCGTCGTTTGTTACATGTCGTACTTTGACCAAATAAATTGCCCTTCGTGGACACAAGCCGGGTCTCGGCCCGGCAGCCGAAATTCTCTCTTTGTGTCGCCAAAGAAAGAATTCAAAGAAAGGCGACCCAGGCGTAGCCGCCCCTAAAGGGGTTCCCATTTGTGCGGTACAAAAAATGGGAAGGCCCGAAACTCGCTTCCCTTGCAGGGCGCACAATCGCTTGCAAGCGATTGCCGTTACGCAGGCGTGGTGCATGCACCACGAAACCCCTGCTACACCTCAGACAGCGGCTCTTCTTAATCCATTTTCTGTACAGCACAAACGGCGGCTACACATGGGAACTGCAAAAGTCAAAAGCAACCCCAACGTCAAAAGCAATACACATGACCGTTTGCGTAGGTTGGGCTACGCTTCATCGGCCCAACACTGAGCCTTAAATTAACGTAAATATTGAAATTCGCGGAGTGGCTTAGGAGTTCTTAAACTACCACCTACTTCAAACGATAATCCGCCTCAGAAAACGAACTAACCGGTGCCAGATCCGCATACTCGGTAGTCCTGCCTTGCTGCTTCGCCATGAAAGCCTCCATGAGGTTACTGCTTTGCCAGATACCTGATTGCAACCAGCCCATTTGTTGCAGGGCATCGTGGGTGCTGTGGTCGCGGGCGTAGTGGATGGCTTGTTTGCTGCCCCAGATGGCGACCGGGGGTTTTTCGGCGATTTCTGTGGTCATCTGCAGTGCGGCAGCCAGCATGGCTTCCTGGGTATCGAATACCTCATTGAGCAAGCCAACTGCGAGCGCGCGTTGTGCTGGCAGGCGGCGGCCTGTGTAGGCCATTTCGTGGACTATGCCTTCGGGGATGAGCTTGGGCAGGCGTTGCAGGGTGCCGAGGTCGGCGGTCATGCCTATGTTGATTTCTTGTATGCAGAAAAAGGCATCGCTGCTGGCCAGACGTATGTCGCTGGCGCAGATCATATCGACGCCACCGCCTATGCAGCCGCCGTGGATGGCGGTGATGACAGGCATGCGCAGGGATTCGATAAGATTGAAGGCATGGTGCATGTCTTTCAGTGCCATGGCGATATTGGCGCGGCCAACGGCGCTGGCATCGTCGAGTGTGATGCCGCCACCAGCAAAGACATCGAGTGCCATGCCAGCGGTAAAGTGTTTGCCGGTAGAAGAGATGATGAGTACGCGGGCATTTGCCTGGTTTTGCAGGTTTTGCAAAATCTCTGTCAGCTCGCGGAAAAACACGGGTTGCATGGTGTTCAGCGTGGCGGGGCGGTTCAGGCGCAGGTGGGCGATTTTATTGCTGATACTGAAGTCAAAACATTGATAAGTCATGGTGTCTCCACAGGATTTTTATTTGCACGGTAAAATCATACTGGATATATGCAAGAAATCTGTTGTCTGTGCTTCAGCTTAGAGGATATCAACTATGACTCAAGATTTACCTGTACTGCAATCTGCTTCACAATCTGCATCACGCCTGCCATCCGCTTTGCTACACCTTAGCCTGCCCGTCATAGGTTCACCCCTGTTCATTGCCAGTGGCCCCAAACTGGTAGCGGCGCAATGCAAGGCTGGCATCGTCGGCTCTTTCCCTGCCCTGAATGCCAGGCCTGCCGAGTTGCTGGATGTCTGGCTGACAGAATTGCAGGCCGAGCTGGCAGCGCACCAGGAAGCCCATCCAGATGCATTGATAGGCCCGATCGCCGTCAACCAGATCGTCCATCAATCCAATGACAGGCTCGCGCATGATGTTGAAGTCTGCGTCAAGCATCAGATACCCATCATTATTTCATCGCTACGTGCACCACCGCCAGAGATGCTGGATGCAATACACAGCTATGGCGGCATCGTCATGCATGATGTGATTTCGATACGCCATGCGCAAAAAGCGCTGGAAGCCGGTGTTGATGGCCTGATACTGGTGGCAGCCGGTGCGGGTGGTCATGCGGGTGGGCTGTCGCCATTTGCCCTGGTCGGTGAAGTAAGGCGTTTCTTTGATGGCCCGATTGCACTGTCTGGTTCCATCGCAACGGGCGATGCCGTATTGGCGGCACAGGCCATGGGGGCTGACTTTGCTTACATAGGCTCGCGCTGGCTCGCGACTGTGGAATCCAATGTCGATGAAGCTTATCGCCAGGCCATTCTTGATTCAGCAGCGGCAGACATTGTTTACACCAATCTGTTCACCGGCGTGCATGGCAATTACCTCAAAAAATCCATCATCGCTGCCGGGCTGGACCCGGACAATTTGCCAGTAGCCGACAAGAGCCAGATGAACTTTGGTTCTGGTGGCGGCAGCAAGGCCAAGGCCTGGCGCGACATCTGGGGCGCTGGCCAGGGTGTGGGTTTGATGGATGATGTGCTGACCGTGGCAGAAGTCGTGGCACGTTTGAAATTGGAATATGCGGCGGCGAAAGCGCGCGTATTATCTTTATGATCAATTAATTATCAGGAATATCATGAGTAAAGCTTATGTCGTTGCAGAAATCCAGGTCACCAATGCCGATGCTTATGCCGAATACCGGCCACTGGCAACTGCCAGCGTAGCCCAGTATGGCGGGCAATTCCTGGTGCGCGGTGGTACTCGGGTACAAAAAGAGGGCAGGGACGATGCCCATAATGAAGGCTGGCGCTCAGTACTGGTTGAATTTCCCAGCCTGCAGCAGGCGCAGCTCTGGTATGACTCGGTCGAATATACCAAGGCCATGGAAATTCGCCATGCCAACTCCATAGGTCGTCTGTTCATCGTTGAGGGTATATAAGCCGGGAGAGCGGTAGCGGGTTCGGCATAAAAACCACAAATTGCCCGCAGGATTCAAGTTTGCAAAGAGACTTGCCGTAACTAAGGTATCTCTGTGCAAACCGAATCCTGAATGCTATCCATTATGCGCCGCTCCCTCGCCTTGCTATTCCCCATGTTGTTGGCCCTGTCTGCCCAGGCGAACGACCCGCCGCCATCCAAACCCATCAAGCCGGCATCAGCAAAAGAAGAAGCATCCAGTTCGGCTTCAGCATCTGCCTCAGCTTCCGCCAAGGAAGAGCGCAAGTCATCTTCCAAAGAAGGCAAGGAAAGCAAGGAATCTGCCAAAGAGGCTGCCGCCCGTGCCAAGGAAGCCCTGGCTGCCGATGAACTGGCGGCACGCATAGCAGAGCGCCTGAGTGTTATTCGCAAAGACAAGGATGAGGCCGCAGCACGCAGCCAGCCAAGGCCGGTCGTAAGGCCAGCCTACGCGCCATCCGTGCGCAGGCCGGAGAGTGCCAGGGCAAAAACAGATCATGGCACCAATAGCGCTGCAGCAGCAGGAGCGCTGGCCGCCAGCCATGCCGATATACACTGGAGTTACCAGGGCGAAGGCGGCCCTTTGAACTGGGGCAAGCTCAATACCGCCAATGCCAAATGCGATAACGGTGACAGGCAATCCCCCATCGATATACGTGATGGCATCAAGGTCAATCTTGACCCTGTCGCCTTTGACTATAAACCCAGCCGTTTCTCTGTCATTGATAATGGTCATACCATACAGGTCAATATAGGCGCGGGTAACTATATCAATGTGCTGGGCCATAATTATGAGCTGGTGCAATTCCATTTCCATAAACCATCTGAAGAGCGCGTCAATGGCAAGAGTTTTGAAATGGTTGCGCACCTGGTGCATAAGGATGCCGATGGCAAACTGGCCGTGGTGGCAGTGCTGATAGAGCGGGGCAAATCACATAGCCTGGTGCAGCAGGTATGGAATAACCTGCCGCTGGAAAAAAATGATCCCGTGCAGGCGTTGACGACCATGGACATGAATGACATCCTGCCCGTCAAGCGTGACTACTATACCTATATGGGCTCGCTGACAACGCCACCCTGCAGCGAAGGTGTGCTGTGGCTGGTCATGAAAGAGCCGGTAGAAATTTCACCTGATCAGTTGATCATATTCAGCCGCCTGTATCCCATGAATGCAAGGCCCATACAAAAGAACTCTGGTCGTTTGATCAAGGAATCAAATTAAGCAACAAGCATTGACATGAGATATTTCTATGGGGCCGGCCAGTCCGGCCTCAATTCTTTGCGCACCACCAGCTTCAAACCTGACCATATCTCGCTGACAGCACAGACCTTGATATCGACATAACCCATAGGTAGTGCCACTTCTCTTATCGTGTCTTCCGTGATATCGGTAGGCACTTTCGAGGCTTTCTTGGGCCAGGATACCCAGATTGCAGCGTCACTTCTCAAGCTGGTTTTATAGCTCAGCAATTCCTTGATCAGGATAGCTTTCTTGTCAATGAACAGATGGACGATATCTGTCGCAGACGCAGGCTTTTTGTCAAACACTACGCCGTCTGGCAAGGCTGCCAGCAAATCCAGATAGTTTTCAGGCGCATGTCTGGCGCAAACATGGCTGCCAGGCTGTATGCCGAGTTTTTTAACCAGTGGTGTACCAGAATATCCGGTGGAGTCAGCGTTCATCGTCAATCAAAATGAAAACAGCACCCGGCTGGCAGATGCTGCTTGAATATCAATCAAGATTGAAATCAATTTCAAATTTTTATTCAGCCCTGCTCAAGGGCAAACTAATCTGTATTACTTGTAGATACCGCATGCAACGATTATATCGCCTGATTTTTCAAAATAGGTCGACTTCAGTTCTATAGCCTTGGTGGTCGGGTTCGGCCATTTGTAATCTATCCAGCCCTTACCCTTGCTCTTGGCGATTGTCAGCAACTCTTCGATAAAAGCCTTGTTGTCTACATCTTTGAGCGTACTGAGATTTTTGCCCAACAGCTTGGCATTGGCACCATGCGCCAGTATTTTGCCATTTAAATCCAGTACAAAAATATACAGATCGCGGTCGACGAAACTGCCAGTGACACTGTTAAATTCAGTATAAGCGCTTTCATTACCCTTGGTCTTGATATAGGCAGTCGCCTTTTTTACCATGGCCTCTGCTTCTTGTGCTGTGCCATGTTCTGCTGCGAATGCTGCTTGACTGAGAAAAAAGCTGAATAAAGTCAGTGTCAGGAATTTAATGAAACTACGCATGATAAGTCTCCTTTATTGTGGGATACCAAATTCCAGCAGTTCATCAAACTCCAGGAATCTGATATCCCTCAACATACAACTATCTGTGCTTCATTACTACTTATCTTGCACTCAAGTAACAATAATTAGCTTTGCTTATGCAGGCTTATGCTGGCTTATAAGGCAGTTCACGCCAGCGTTTGCCACTGACTCGGGCGATGGCATTCGCAAAAGCGGGTGCCAGTGCAGGCAAGCCAGGCTCACCCATGCCGGTAGGTGCATCTGCACTGGGTACAATGTGGACCGCAACCTGTGGCATATCGGTAATGCGTGGCACCACAAAATCACTGAAGTTGCTTTGCTCAACCACACCATCCTTGAGCGTGATAGCTGCACCCGGCAGGCACATGGACAAGCCCATCAGCGCCGCGCCCTGTACCTGCGCTTCTACACTCTTGGGGTTAACAGCCAGGTTGCAGTGCACACCCGCAGTGACCTTGTGCAGTTTGGGCTGACCGTTTTTCATGGAGGCTTCAACCACATAAGCGACGACGGACGAAAATGACTCATGTACAGCCACACCATAAGAACGGCCTGCTGGCAATTTCTTTTTGCCATAGCCAGATTTTTCCACCGCCAGTTGCAATGCTGCTTTATGCCGTGGATGTTTGTCACCCATGAGTTTCAGGCGATAGGCCACCGGGTCTTGCTTGGTGGTCTGGGCAATTTCATCGATCAGTGTTTCCATGACAAAGGCGGTATGGGTAGAACCCACGCTGCGCCACCATAAGACCGGCACATTGATCTTGGGATGATGGACAGACAGGCGCATAGGCATTTCATACGGCTCTTTCATGCCTTCGACTGCGGTGATATCGACGCCATCCTTGACCATCATGGATTCAAACGGCGTACCACCAACGATGGACTGGCCGACGATGACATGGTCCCAGCCCAGGATATTGCCCTGCGCATCAAAACCGATTTCGGCCTTGTGCAGATGCATGGGGCGATAGTAACCACCCTTGACATCATCTTCACGGCTCCACAGCGTGCGTACTGGTGCATCCAGCCCCGCTGTCTGTGCTGCCTTGGCGACATTGCAGGCTTCCACCACATAATCACTGGTGGCAATTGCCCTGCGGCCAAAGCCGCCACCTGCATACTGGGTATGCACTGCGATATTTTCCGGCTTCAGGCCCAGGGTCTTGGCGGCTGCGAAACCATCAAGGCCAGGCATTTGTGTACCCATCCACAATTCTGCCTTGTCACCTTTGATGGCAACCGTGCAATTCAACGGTTCCATAGGAGTATGGGCAAGGTAGGGGAAGACAAATTCGGCATTCAGCTTATGCGGCGCTGCCGCTATTTTTGAGACATCATCATTAAACTTCAGGGCACCCGGCTTCCTGGCCAGTTCCTTATAGGTCACCAGCATTTTGGTGGAATCGACTTTTTCAACGCCATCAGTATCCCATTCCAGCTTCAGTACGTCGCGGGCCTGTTTGGCTGGCCAGTAACCGGTGGCAATAATCGCCACGCCTTCGCCACCGCGGTCTGTCGGCACGCGCAGCACTGCCTTGACGCCCTTGATGGCTTTTGCCGCAGTATCATCAATAGTCTTGACCCTGGCACCGAATACCGGTGGACGTGCGACTACCGCAGTCAGCATGCCGGGCAGGTGAGTATCAATACCAAAATCCTGGGTGCCTGTAGATTTTGCTTTGGCATCAAGACGGCCTGTGGGTTTGCCTATGAGGCGGAAGTTTTTCGGGTCTTTCAGTGTGACTTTTTCTGGTACTGGCAATTTCATCGCAGCATCGGCCAGCTCGCCATAGCCCAGCTTCTTGCCGCCGGGGCCAATGACATTGCCATTCTCAGTGCGCAGGCTGGCAGGATCAACTTGCCACTGGTTGGCCGCTGCCTGTACCAGCATCGCGCGGGTGCGGGCACCGAGTTCGCGGTATTGCGTATAGGAATGGGCGATGGAGTTCGAGCCCCCTGTCAAATGCATGCCAAATGCCGGGTCGACATAGGCTGGGTGATTATTGCCATTCGCGCTTTGGACCTTGGACCAGTCGGCATCGAGTTCTTCTGCCAGTATCAGTGGCAGGCTGGTTTGCACGCCCTGACCAAATTCCAGACGGTTGAAGGTAACAGTGACTGTGCCATCCTTTGCAATCTGTACGAAAGCACCCGGTTGTTCAGTAGGCTTCAGGCCTGCAGGTGCTTTGGTAGCAGCATCCTGCGCTGTCGCCAGCATGGGATAGCACCCCAGGGCAAAGCCGCTGGCTGTTGCCATCTTCAAGAAACTGCGGCGGCTCAGGCCGGTAGATGGTGTTTCTGGTGTGGTGGATTGCAAGAGGTTTTGCAAATGGCGTGGCATCTCATCGAGGCGGGCTTCAAAATGCATGGTTATTCTCCTCAGGCCAGAGTGGATGCAGCATCATGGATGGCAGCGCGAATGCGCACATAGGTACCACATCGACAGATATTGCCTGCCATGGCACCGTCGATATCGGCATCGCTGGGTTTCTTATTGGTTTTCAACAATGCCGTGGCGCTCATGATCTGGCCGCTTTGACAGTAACCGCATTGGGCCACATCATGTTTGATCCAGGCCGCTTGCACGGCTTTGCCGACCTTGTCCTGGCTCATGGCTTCTATGGTGGTGATTTTTTGCCCAGCGACCGAAGAGATGGGCGTGATGCAAGAGCGTATCGCCTGGCCATTCAGGTGCACGGTACAGGCACCGCACAATGCTGCACCGCAGCCAAACTTGGTGCCAGTCAGGCCCAGGGAATCACGTAGCGCCCATAGCACGGGCGTGGATGGGTCAGCATCTACCTGGTGTTCTTTGCTATTGATATTCAGTGCAGTCATGGAATAGTTCTCCATCCGGTGAGGTGGTTGCAGGGGCGGAACAGGGAAAAACGGGGAAAACAGAGCTGGCAAGTCTGGCAAACAGACTCATCCATATTTGGTTTACTTAACTACTATAGAATATTTTTAGCGTTTGGGTGTGAGAGACGAAAAAACCACGGAAAAGCTGTGTTTTCCGTGGTTTTTTGTTGTTCCAGCGTCAGAGACGCCTGGCTTTATTCGTATTTGCGGGCGTCGTCTATTACCTTGCCATCATTCGCCAGGCTGCCAACTGCAACAAATTGCACATCGCCACGCAATTTGGTGACATCGCGCAGGCTATCGACAATCGCGGCTTGCAAGGTGGAATTACCAGACACAGTTTCACAATGCAGGCTCATGACATCGTTCGCCATTTCGCCAGTCACCACCAACCTGGCCTTGCTGATTTCAGGGTGGCGCTTGACCACTTCGGCAACTTGTGACGGATGGACAAACATGCCCTTGACCTTGGTCGTCTGATCCGCCCGCCCCATCCAGCCCTTGATGCGCTGATTCGTACGACCACAGGGCGAGATGCCCGGCAATATTGCCGACATATCGCCAGTACCAAAACGTATCAGCGGGTAATCGGGGTTGAAAGACGTGATGAGAACTTCGCCGACTTCACCTTCCGCCACCAGGTCGCCCGTACCGGGGCGCACTATCTCTAGTATCAAATCTTCATCCAGTATCATGCCGGGATTGACTTGGCCATCGGTCACGCTTTCATAGGCAATATTGCCTATGTCGGCAGAGGCATAGATTTGTAATACCTGGGCTACGCCATGTTCCTGCAACCATTTGCGCAGCGAAGGTGGCAGGGCTTCGGCACCGACGATGGCGCGCTGTACGCTGGAAATATCGGCACCCATGTCCAAAGCTTTTTCCAGGATGATTTTCAGGAAACTTGGCGTACCTATATAGGCATCAGGCCGTAGTTCAGCCATGGCCTGTACCTGCATTTCCGTCTGACCTATACCGGCCGGGATGACGGCGCAACCTATGCGGGCAGCAGCACTCTCGACCATGAAGGCAGCAGGTGTGAAATGGTAGGAAAAACAGTTTTGCAAGAGATGGCCAGCCCGCAAACCTATCGCATGCATGGGGCGGGCAAAGCGCCACCAGTCCTGACCACGGCCTTCCGGGTCAAAAATGGGGCCGGGTGACATGAAGATATGTCCCATCTGGCGTGCAGGCGTGGTATTCAGGCCACCAAAGGGTGGCAAGGTTTTTTGCAAATCCTTGAGGTCGGATTTACGCGTCACTGGCAATTGCGCCAGTGCACTGCGGCTCTTGATGTCATGCGCATCCACCCCCTGTAATATCTTGCCCCAGCCTTCTGCAGTCTGGGCGTGGGCAATCAATTGCGGCAGCTTGTTCATCAGCGCTTGTTCGCGGCTTTGTGGATTGCGGGTTTCCAGGGCGTCCAGATAGTCACTCATGAGCATGCTCTATAGTGGGTTGATTTGTGTGCGTCTCAAAATGATGGATAGCGATGAGTGATGACTCAAGCCAGCCAACGCTTGCGTCGGCGATAAAATTTCATATCCTTGAAACTCTTGCGGCCTGCGCCTGAGACACCGAGATAAAATTCCTTGACGTCTTCATTGCTGCTGAGGTCTTTGGCTTCGCCTTCCATGACGACCCTGCCGTTTTCCAGGATGTAACCAAAGTCGGCGTAACGCAGGGCGACATTGGTGTTTTGTTCGGCCAGCAGGAAAGAGACTTTTTCCTGCACATTGAGGCTTTTGACGATTTCAAAAATTTCTTCCACCAGTTGTGGTGCTATGCCCATCGATGGTTCATCGAGCAAAATCATCGACGGCTTGGCCATCAGGGCGCGGCCTATCGCGCACATTTGCTGTTCACCACCTGAGGTATAACCGGCTTGTGAATTGCGGCGTTCACGCAGACGGGGGAAGTAGTGATACACCTTTTCCAGCTCACCCTTGAGCTCACTGCGCGACAGGCTGCGCGTATAGGCACCGGTCAGCAGGTTTTCTTCCACCGTCAAATGCCCAAAGCAATGGCGACCTTCCATGACTTGCGACAAGCCACGTTTGACCAGCTCATTCGGCGTCAGGTGATCAACACGCTGTCCGCGGAAAGTAATATCGCCCTTGGTGATATCGCCGCGCTCGTTACGCAGCAGTGTCGATATCGCTTTCAGCGTGGTTGATTTACCCGCGCCATTGGCACCCAGCAGGGCAACAATTCTCCCTTGCGGCACTTGCAGGGAAATACCTTTCAACACCAGGATCACGTGATCGTAGATGACTTCGATATTGTTGACGCTGAGATAGGCGATGTCGGTCGCTGCTGCCGTTGCCGCTTCTGCCGTGATGCTATGAACGCTCATGATCTTGATCTGCAATGATTTGTACAAAGGGGGGCGGAGGCACAGTCTGGCCTCCGCTGGTTACTGCTTACCGCTTACTTCAAACAGGCAGGCGTGATTTTTTTCTCAGCCGCATATTTGTTGGAAGACTCTTCCAGCATGGCGCGTGTCAAAGCCTTGTCACCGGTGACCCAGTTAGGTGTGATGGCTTTCCATTTATCACCTGTCCATTGCTGTACTTTGACAGCGCCTGAACCTTCATGGTCTTCGCAAGAAGTTTTTACAGGTGGGAACATGCCCATTGCACCCAAAGCTTTTTGACGTGCTTCATCGACGTTCAGGTTTTCAAAGCCCCAGCGGATTTGCTCGGATGTCATGAGCTTGCCCTTGCCGAATTTTTCCTGCGCTTTCAGGATGGCCTCTGTCCACAGGATGGCGGCCGTTACACCACGCATGTGGTACACAGAACCGACACGGGTCTTGTCACCTAGGTTACCTTTGCCAGCCGCATACACCTTGCTGCGGATTTCATCGAGCACAGGATAATTACCCGGTGTATTGAAAGTCATCGCGGTATAGCCTTTTGCTGCATCGCCAGCTGGAATCGCATCTTCTTCTGAACCTGCCCACCAGACACCCAGCATTTTCTCGCGAGAATAGCCATTGCGTTGCGCAGTCTTGATCGCCACTGCATTCATGACGCCCCAGCCCCACAGGATCACATAGTCAGGATTGGCCTGGCGGATTTGCAGCCATTGTGATTGCTGTTCATTGCCAGGATGCGCAACCGGAATCTTGATGAGCTCGAAGCCATATTGCTTGGCCTGTGCATCCAGTACCGGGATAGGCTCTTTACCAAAGGCAGAATCATGGTAGAGATGGACGATTTTCTTGCCCTTGAGTTTGTCCATGCCACCGGATTTGTCACCCAGATATTTGGTCATCGCCGCAGCCTGGTTCCAGTAACTGGTGATCAGCGGGAAAACATAAGGGAAGACCTTGCCATTGGCTGCATCAGAACGGCCATAGCCCAGTGTCGTCAAAGGGATTTTATCTTCCGCAACGCGGTCAAGAATACCGTAGGCAATGCCGGTGGACAGTGGTTCTACCAGTGAAGCACCGCCCTGGGTTTTTTTAAGGCGCTCATAGCATTCAACACCGCGCGAGGCATTGTATTCAGTCTCGCATTCTTCCCAGGAAATCTTGACGCCATTCAAACCACCCTTGGCATTCACCAGGTTGAAGTAATCGATGGCACCGCCGTAAAAGCCCGAGCCGCCAGCCGCGTAGGGGCCAACGCGATATGACAGGATGGGAATGAATTGATCATTCGCCTGGGCCGCATTGACAGCACCCAGGATTGCCGAGGCCATCAGCAGGGATTTAAGCAGTTTCATATTGTCTCCTTGTGGTTTTGGATGGATATTGCCTGATGCTTTTCTAGCTTTTCGTACAAATTTTTTACAAAGCTGAAGCATCTTTATTATGAACTCTCTTTACTAATGGTACTAATCTACTTGTAATGACTTAATGCGGGAAAGGCCAGAGGCGTAGCTTCTCTTTCGTTATCTGCCACAACCTCGCCAGACCATGTGGTTCTACAATCAGGAAGAAAATAATCAGTGCACCAAATACCATCAGCTCCAGGTTCGATGCCACATTGGTTGGCAAGGACAGACCATGGGCTATCAGGTTCAGCACGATGGGCAGCAAGATGATAAAAGCCGAACCCAGGAAAGAGCCCAGTATGGAACCAACACCACCGATGATGATCATGAACAGGATGCGGAAAGACAGGTCCAGGTTATAGGCCTCAGGTTCTACCGTGCCCAGATAGGCATAGGCATACAGGGCACCGGCAATGCCACAGTAAAATGAAGACACCGCAAAGGCCAGCAATTTGGTACGCATGAGGCGAAAGCCGATGACTTCTGCCGCCACGTCCATGTCACGCACCGCCATCCATGAGCGACCCACGTTCGATCTCACCATATTCTTGGCCAGCATGGCCATGACACAGACTACTGTCAGCGTCAGCAAGTACTTTTTAACTGGTGTATTGATTGCCATGCCAAGTATCACCATTTCTTGCGCTGTGATGACGCCGGAAGAACTGTAATTGGTAAACCACTGTATCTTGGTCAGGCACCAGACCACGAAAAATTGCGTTGCCAGTGTTGCTGCAGCCAGATAAAAACCGCGTATGCGCAGTGACGGCAAACCAAAGGCAATCCCCACCATGGCTGCCGACAAACCACCGAGTACAAAAGCCAGCAAGACCGGGATGCCGGGTATGCGCAAGACAAAGTTATAAGAAGCAAAAGCACCCACCGCCATGAAGGCTGCTGAACCCAGCGACAATTGACCTGCATAACCAGTCAGGATATTCAAGCCCAGTGCTGCCAGCGAGAAAATCAGGAATGGGATAAAGATCGCTGAAAATGCATAATCGGTTGCCAGCCCGGGTACGGCAACAAATGCCGCGATAAGGACAATGGCAATACCGATACGGTCTTGCCGTATCGGGAATATCTGGTTATCTGCCTGATAGCTTGTTTTAAACTGACCTGCTTCACGGTAGAACATTGTTCTTCCTCTGCTAATGATGCTTGATTATGTTGAACTGCAGGACATTAAATCCTGCGTATGATTTTTTCACCAAACAAACCTTCGGGCCTGACCAGCAGGAACAACAACGCCAGCACATACGGGAACCATCCCTCTATGCCACCACCTACCAGCGGGCCTATATACACTTCTGCCAGTTTTTCAGATGCACCGATAATTAGACCACCGACTATCGCGCCAGGGACGGAAGTAAACCCACCCAAAATCAATACCGGCAAGGCTTTCAAGGCGACAAAGGTCAGAGCAAACTGCACACCATTACGCGCGCCCCACAACAGGCCGGCAACCAGAGCAACAAAGCCAGCAACCGCCCAGACTATGCCCCAGATTTGTTGCAGCGGAATACCAACTGCCAGCGCCGCCTGATGATCATCTGCCACTGCACGCAAGGCGCGGCCTATCTTGGTTTTGGAAAACAGCAGTGCCAGACCAGTTACCAGCAAGGCACAGATCAACGCGGCAATCACATCGAATTGCGATACCAGAATATTGAATTTCTCCATGAAATATTCTATCGGTACATCGTCAATAGGCAATGTCAGTTTGTGCGGTTGTGAACCCCACAGCAACTGCGCCAGACCCTCAATGAAAAAGGTCAGGCCTATGGTCGCCATGAACAAGGTAATCTCAGGCTGGTTGACCAGCGGGCGCAACACCACACGCTCGATTGCCAGCCCCAGTGCCACCATCACCAGCATGGTCAGCGGTATCGCCAACCATAATGACATTTCAAATTTCTCGGTCAGACCTACGCAGGTCAGAGCGGCAAAAAACACCATCGCCCCCTGCGCAAAATTGAAGACGCCCGAGGCTTTGTAAATCAATACAAAACCCAGCGCCACCAGTGCATACATCACACCGGACAACAAGCCACCGATAAACACTTCAAAGAAAAAACTGATATTCATTTCTAGCTTTCGGCTTACATTAAGCAAACATGAATGTTGAACAAAAAGACCTCTCAACACAGAGACACTGAGACACAGAGAAAGGCAAGAGAAAAACAAGAACAGATTTTCTCTGGTTTTTCCTCTGTGTCTCTGTGCCTCTGTGGTTAGTGGTTTTAAGGTTTTGCATCTTTAATGTGCAACTCCCAGATAAGCGTTAATCACTTCCTGATTCGCCAGCACTTCCGCAGGCGTGCCATCACCGATTTTCTTGCCGTAATCAAGCACGACCACGCGGTCTGAGATATCCATGACCACGCCCATATCATGTTCAATCAAAACGATGGTGGTGCCGAGCTGGTCATTGACATCAAGGATGAAGCGGCTCATGTCCTGTTTTTCCTCGACGTTCATACCCGCCATAGGTTCATCGAGCAATAAAATCTCAGGCTCGGCAGCCAGCGCACGACCCAGTTCCACGCGTTTTTGCAAACCATAGGACAAACGGCCTACCGGTATCTTGCGTATGTGCTGGATTTCCAGGAAGTCGATAATTTCTTCGACTTTTTCACGGTGGGCAATTTCTTCTTTTTGGGCAGGGCCCCAGTACAAGGCCTGCATGAGGAAATTGCTTTTCATTTTCAGGTTGCGGCCTGTCATGATGTTGTCGAGCACGCTCATGCCTTTGAACAGGGCGATGTTCTGGAAAGTTCTGGCGATGCCGCTCTTGGCTGCCGCATAAGTATTCATGTCCTTGCGATGCTGGCCGCGGTAAGTGATGTCACCTTGCTGCGGACGATATACCCCATTGATGACATTCAGCATCGAGCTTTTGCCAGCACCATTCGGGCCTATGATGGCGCGTATTTCATGTTCCCTGACGTTGAAGGAAATATTCGTCAAGGCCTTGACGCCGCCAAAGGCCAGGGAGATGCCTTGCAAGTCCAGGATGACTTCACCGATTTTTCTGTTGTCTGCCATTTATGTATTCCTTATGCAGCCAGCTTTTGGGCAGAAAATGTTTTGACATCGCTGATATGCAAATCGGCACTGACCTTGCCCTGGCGGCCATCTTCAAACTTGACCAGGGTTTCTATGAATTGCGAACGCTTACTGGAATACAGTGCTTCTATCAACACCGCATATTTTTCCGCGATGAATTTGCGCCTGACTTTACGGGTGCGTGTCAGTTCATCGTCATCAGGGTCGAGTTCCTTGTGCAGCACCAGGAAGCGGTGTATTTGTGTACCGGCCATCAAGTCTTCACTGGCGAGATCAGCATTCACTTTTTCTATGCACGACAAAATCAATTGATAAGTCTCGGCCTTGGCTGCCAGGTCGGTATAGCCAGAATAGGCAATGCCACGTCTTTCTGACCAGTTGCCGACTGCTTCCATATCGATATTGATGAAGGCACAAACAGTGTCACGCTCATGACCAAAGGCCACGGCTTCCTTGATGAAGGGAAAGAACTTGAGTTTGTTTTCTATGTAGTTGGGCGCGAAGATATCGCCCTGTTTCATCTTGCCGACATCGGCTGCGCGATCGATGATTTTCAGATGTCCATCCTGATCAAAAATGCCTGCGTCACCAGTGTGGAAATAGCCTTGCTCATCCATGACTTCTGCCGTTGCATCGGGACGTTTGTAGTAGCCCGTCAGCATCGCATCTGACCTGACCAGCACTTCGCCATTTGGCGCGAGCTTGACTTCAACACCGGGGGCAGCTGCACCTACGCTATCAAACTTGATCTTGCCATCTGGTTGCAGGCAGACATAGGCGCAGGTTTCAGTGGAACCATACAATTGCTTGAGGTTGACGCCGATAGAACGATAAAAACGGAACAGGTCAGGGCCGATAGCCGCACCGGCAGTGTAGGCGACGCGCACACGTGAGAGACCGAGTACGTTTTTCAGCGGGCCATAAATAAGTAGATTACCGAGTGCATATTGCAGGCGGTCCATACCGCTGACGGTTTTGCCATCAAGTATGTCAGAACCAACACGGCGTGCCAGGTCCATGAAGTGGGCAAACAGTTTGCGCTTGATTGTGCCTGCATCTTCCATGCGTATCATGACCGTGGTCAGCATGTTTTCAAACACGCGTGGCGGGGCGAAATAATAAGTAGGGCCGACTTCACGCAAATCCGTCAGTACAGTTTCGCTGGACTCAGGGCAGTTCACGGTAAAGCCAGCGGCCATGGCCTGGGCGAAAGAAAACAGATGATCACCTACCCAGGCCATTGGCAAGTAAGACAGGATATCTTCGTCTGCTGTGAGTTCGTCAAATTCCATGCCGCCCATTGCCGCAGTCATGAAAGAACGGTGTGACTGACAGACGCCCTTGGGCTTACCTGTCGTGCCCGAGGTATACAGCATGACAGCCGTGTCGTCAGGCTGGCCAAGCTCTACTTCTTTCATGAAAAAATCGGGATGGGTTATATCGTAGGCACGTCCCAGTTCCTGCAAGGCAGCATAGGATGTCAGCTCAGGCTGGTGATAATGACGCATGCCGCGGTCATCATCAAAAGCAATGTGTTGTATGCCTGCATACTGCTGTTTGATTTCTAGCAGCTTATCAACCTGTTCCTGGTCTTCTACTATCGCAAAGACGATTTCGGCATTTTCCAGTACATAGGTCATGTCGGCAGCCGGGGCATCCTGATACAGGGGCACGGGGATGCCACCCAGGCATTGCGCGGCAGCTATGGCCCAGTACAGGCGGGGGCGGTTATCACCGATGATGGCGAGGTTCATGCCGCGTTTGAAACCCTGTGCTGCCAGGCCGCAGGCGAGGGCGCGCACTTCGGCATTGACCTGTTGCCAGTTCCAGGTTTGCCAGATACCCAGGTCTTTTTCCCGGAAGGCCGGATGTTGCGGCCGTGTTTTCCCATGCTGCAATAACAGCCGCGGGAAAGTCGAATTCGCTGCTTCTTTTTGTTTCATGTCTCCACCAGCCTGTTGTTTTAGGGCCTGCTACTTGTGAGTGTCCTGATGCGCCCTTACTGCTTGCTTACTATTTATTGATTGCTTATGTGCAGAGGGGCTTTTACGGTAGGTATTGTAGTGGCAAGATGTAGTGATTTGCTCTTGCGATGCCTGCAGTCTTCGCTGCAATGGACAAGTCGCTTACAATGTCTCCGTAATTCTTTTTGTTGAAGCGATAGTAGTCCCTTCAAGGGCCGGTGGTTGTCATTCGACTGACAATCTGAAAAATTGAAGCAATTATCTGTGGTGCGTTGCACAAATATGACAAAAAAAATCAGCGACCCTAAAGAGCGGTTTGCCAAGTCCCTGTGGGCCAGTATGCTGTCGCCAGAACATATGCAAAAAGTGGAAGATGAAGTCGTAGAGCGTTTCATTCCCGCAGGCGCTTATGTTTGCCGCAAGGGCGATCCGGTAGAGCACTGGATGGGTGTCATCGACGGCTTCCTGAAAATGAGCAGTATTTCACCTGACGGCAAGACCGTGACGTTCAGTTGCATGCTGGCGGGTGGCTGGTTTGGTGAGGGGTCGCTACTGAAGACTGAACTGCGTCGCTATGATGTGGTGGCCCTGCGTGATACCCGTGTCGCACATATGCCACGTGCTACTTTCACGTATTTGCTGGATAACAGCATTCCTTTTAACCGCTTTCTCCTGCATCAGTTAAACGAGCGTCTGGGGTTTTTTATCTCGCTGGTTGAATATGACCGCATGCTCGATCCCGATACCCGCGTTGCCCGTTGCCTGGCCGCGATGTTCCACCCTTACCTGAACCCCGGTTTGAGGGATGGCAGCAGTATGCAAATCCAGATATCGCAGGAAGAGATAGGCTATATCTCCAGTGTTTCGCGCCAGCGTGCGAACCAGGCCTTGCAATTGCTGGAAAAGAAAAATTTGCTGAGCGTGGATTATGGTGGCATCACCATCCTCAATCTTGAAGGCTTACGCCGTTTCCCGGAAGAGTAAGGCATGAAGTCCCTGAATATCATTGGTGCCGGTAAGGTCGGCAAGGTACTCGCCAAAAATTTCCAGCGTCAGCAACAGTTTGCCATACAGCAGGTCTTGAACCGCAGTCTGGCCAGTGCCGGCGGTGCCGTGGCCTGGCTGGGTGTCGGGCAGGCCGTCGATGATATAGCGCAACTGCAAGCCGCCGACGTCACCATGCTGACTGTCAGTGATGACCAGATTGCCAGTGTCTGCCAGCAACTGGTGGATGCCGGTTTGTTGAAGGCAGGTAGTGTTATTTTCCATTGCAGTGGTGCCAAGGCATCGACAGAGTTGCAGGTGGCACAACAGGCAGGTGTGACTGTTGCCAGTGTGCATCCTGTGCGCAGTTTTGCCAATGTCGATCTGCTGGCAAAACAATTTGCCGGCACGATATGCAGTCTGGAAGGTGATGAGGCCGCGCTGGCCGTATTGGTGCCTGCCTTGCAGGCCATAGGCGCAGAGACAGTGATTATTCAGGCAGACAATAAATTGCTGTATCACGCAGGTTCTGTATTTGCCAGCAATTATTTGGTGACGCTGATGGAAGTTGCCTTGCGCACGTATCAAGCGGCGGGCATACCCGCTGCGATCGCGCAAAAGATGGCGGCCCCGCTGGCAAGGCAGACGCTGGAAAATGTCTTCAATATGGGCACGGAGGCGGCGCTAACCGGCCCTATTGCCCGTGGTGATATGCAGACAGTCGCTTTACAGCAAAGCAGGCTCAGCGATTGGGATCACCAGGCAGGCGACTTGTATCAGGCATTTACGCAGCCTACCATAGACCTGGCGGCTGCACGAAATTCTCACTCAGAGAAATAAACGCTGTTACGGCCATTTTCCTTGGCCTGATACAAGGCCAGATCAGCACGCTCGAATACGCTGGCTTCGCTTTCCTTGTCCTTGCATTCTGCGACACCCATGCTGACGGTAATCGACAGGCGGGTGCGTGTCAGGTCCGTGGTCCGTGAAAAGTCATTATTGGCGATGGTATTGCGCAGGTTCTCGGCAATCGATGTGGCTTTTTCCAGCGTGCAGTTCTTCAACAAGATCAAAAATTCTTCCCCACCCCAGCGGCAAATGATGTCGCTTTCGCGTAGCGAGCGTTTGGATATCTGGGAGATTTCCTTGAGTACATGGTCACCCACCAGATGGCCTTGCTTGTCATTCACTTTCTTGAAGAAATCAATATCCAGCAAGACCACGCACATGGGCTGGCGCGAGCGTTCGCTATCAAGCAGGGCTTGCTGGAAGACAAAATCAAAGGCCTGGCGGTTCAGCAAATTGGTCAGGGTATCGGTAGAAGCAGATTTTTCCAGGCGTTTTTGATAGCGCCTGACTGTCAGCAACAAGATCGCCAGGATAACCAGAGTGATGCCAGCGCTGATGGCGATATTGATGAGGAAGATATTCTGCAGCGGTTTGATTTCCCCGCCCACTTCCTGTTCTACCAGCAAATACCAGCCCAGCTCGGGGATGAAGCGCGCATTGACGAGTATGGTTTCATTCTCGCTCTTGTATTCCAGGTGCTGGGATTCACTCTTGCGATTCGCCAGGATTTGCGGCGCCAGGTTGCTCAGGCCGGGCATATTGCTGAGGTTGCTGCGTATCTTTTTCATGTTGTTGCCCGCCAGGGCAATATTGCCTTTTTGGTCGACGAAAAAGATATTCCTGCGAAAGCGCGTCTGATAACTGTCTATCAGGGTTTTCATGGTATCCAGCGTCATGCCTATGCCGGTGACGCCGATGAACTTGCCTGAATAATCAAGGATGCGGTAATTGATGAAGATGGTCATGGTGTCGCGATTGGCCATGTCGATATCGACATTGGTTTCATAATCGCTTTTCAAACCGCGTACCCGGAAGAACCATTGGTCACGTGGTTCGGTATCGCTGATGGTTTTCAGGACGCCATCAGCATGGTAATAATTACGGGTATGGTCAGATATCAGAAAACTGGAAATCGCATGGTTCTTTTGCTTGATTTCTTTCAGGTATTTGACGATCTGGTCCTTGTCTTCTTCACCATTGATGATCCAGTCACGCAAAAAAGTATCATGCGCCATTTGTGACGAGACAAATACCGGGCGCAAGATATCTTTCTGGATTTCAGAATAAACATTGTCACCAGTGATAGGCAGGGTTTGCTCTGAGATGCCTTGTTGGATGGCATCGCGGGAGACGACAAAAGATGCCACGGTCGTGGAGACAAACCCTGCAATCAGGATCAGGGATAGCCAGACCAGCAGACCGTATTTTTTTAACATTTTTTGCATGAATGATAGACGGAGCATGAGCATGAGGTTTGCCGCAAGATAATACTATAAACCCATGCAAATTCCGTCCAATTAGGCAGCAAATCACAGACTTGAGCTGGTTTAGGCTGCCTGAAGATGCAAATGACCTGTGTAGCCGCTGGGTTTCATACAGAGTGGCAGGATTTTGGCAGAAATGCAGGCTTTTTTTGGGGGCAGGAATAAAAAATGCCGCTGTCAGCGGCATTTTGTGAGTTTTGTGAGGCTAGAGGTTCGTAAGCAGGATCAAGGACGTGGCGTCAAAGATACATGGATACGCAGGCGTGAACCTGGATCATAAGGCATGACAGAAGTATAAGTACGGTTATGGTACTCATAGGTCACGGCATAGCCATTGGTACGAGTTTCCCAGCTATCAATATTGCGGCACTGACGTACAGGACGGCTTTCATAGACAGGCTGGTTATTATAATTGTTGCCGTTATTGCCATTGTTGTCGACACGGTCACCAACGATGGCACCAGTTACAGCACCGACCGCAGCTGCAGCAATACGGCCATTGCCGCCACCCACCTGGCTACCCAGCAAACCACCAGCCAGGCCGCCTATGATGGCACCGCCATTGCTGCGTTCTGCCTGTTGCTGGCGTGGATAATTGCGCTGGCTGGTTTCATATTCGGTACGGCATTCCTGGCGCGGCACATTGACTTGCTCAACTTGCGGGGTGACGCTGACAACGCGGGCATAATCATCAAAGTCGGCAGCCTGTGCAGCAGGAACAAGGGCGCTGGCAGAAAGTGCCAGTACGGATGCAGCCATGGAGAATTTTGTGAATGTCATTTTTTTACCTCTTTCGATTTGGATCATGTGATCAACATTGCCTTGGCCTCTGAATTTGTCAAAATGGCAAAAACGGGCAGCTGGGTTCTGGTAATTCTGTATATGTCCTGTGATAGTCTCTTGCTAGTGTGTATATAACGCCCTGACCATAAAAATAGAAGACATGAAAATGTAAGTGTCTGTTTCAATGTACTTTTGGTATTGTATTCTTGTACTTTACACCATTGGCCTCATCTATGCCGCTCGCATTCCCCTCATCTATACCCTTTACTGGAGAATTTATGCACTTGCAATGGACATCCTGGTTAACGCTTGCAGTACTCGGCATGTATGTCTGGAATGTGATGACCGTAGGGCGCTTGCGCATGAAGCTGGGGGTCAAGGCACCGGCCATGGATGGCCCGCCAGAATTCCTGCGCGCTGTAAGGGTGCAGAGCAATACGGTAGAGCAAATGGTTTTTTTCTTCCCGGCACTGTGGTTATGCGCGATATGGGCTAGCGACATACTGGCAGCTTCTCTGGGCCTGGTGTGGCTGGTAGGGCGCATCATGTATGCACTGGCTTATCTGCACGAGGCTGGCAAGCGTTCCACGGGTTTCTTGATTTCTGGTCTGGCTGCAGTTGCGCTGTCGCTGGGCACGGTGGCTGGTTTGACTGGTTTGACGGGTTTGATTGGGGTGCTGAAATGAAAGATAAAATCCTTTCCAGTTCTGCCCGTGCTGCCAATGGGCCCGGTCAAACTAATCAGCCGCTAACGGCATCCGCATATGCCTCATATATCCTGATGGGTATCGCCTTGCTGCTGGTCTTAAAGGCCGGTTTGCTGGTGGCCCTGTTTTCTGGCTTGCTGGTGTTTTCCATCATCCATGTGCTGGCACCTGCGATTGCCCTGCGTTTCAGACACAAGCAGCCGCGCATGATTGCTGTGGTATTTTTATCTTTCATCCTGATTACTGGCCTGATCCTGATAGGCTGGGGCATCCATGCTTTCTTGCGCAGCGATGCCGGCAACCTGCAAAACTTGTTGCAAAGACTGGCGGATATCATTGAAGCTTCGCGCCATCAATTGCCAGAGTGGGTGAGTACTAACCTGCCGGAAGATGTTGAATCTTTAAGGGAGATGATGACGCACTGGCTGCGCGAACATGCTGGCGAGGCCAAGCAGATAGTGCCAGAAGCCGGTCATCTGATCGTGCACCTGTTGCTGGGTATGATCATAGGCAGCATGGTTGCCCTGCGTGATGTCACCGGTGACAGTAACCACAAACCCTTTGCTGCTGCCATGCTGAGCAGAATCAGTAATCTGAGCCAGATATTTCACAAAATCGTGTTTGCCCAGGTGCAAATTTCCCTGATCAATACCGTGTTTACGGCAATTTACCTGGCTGCTATCCTGCCTATGGCTGGCGTGCACCTGCCATTGACCAAGACCATGATCGCCATTACTTTCCTGGCGGGGCTGATACCGGTTGCGGGTAATATTATTTCCAATACCGTTATTGTCATTGTCGGTTTATCACAATCATTAAACGTGGCGATAGCATCCCTGGTATTCATGATAGTCATTCACAAGGCAGAATACTTTTTGAATGCACGCATCATCGGGGCACAGGTCAATGCCCGGGCCTGGGAATTGCTGACCGCTATTCTGGTCATGGAAACCCTGTTTGGTGTTCCCGGTGTGGTTGCGGCCCCGGTGTTTTATGCTTATATCAAGAAAGAGCTGAGTGACCGGGGTCTGGTTTAAATTTAATGCACAAGCAAAGTAGCTATTTTTTCATTTCAAAGAGGTAAATATGATTTTGGAGTTAGCCGATCTGCGCATACAAGCTGGCAAGCAAGCCGAGTTTGATGTCGCCATACAACGCGGTCTTGATGAAGTCATACGTCATGCCCAGGGGTTTCTCGGTTTCAAGGTGCAAAAAGGGATAGAGTCGCCAGAACGTTACCTGCTCATGATTTATTGGGCAACGCTGGAAAACCATACCGTTGATTTTCGTGAGTCTGCAGCATTTGCAGAATGGCGTGCCATCGTTGGACCGTATTTTGCCAGTACCCCTGTGGTTGAACATTTTGATCTTTTAGCCAAGTCTGAGTGATTTTTTTGCGTAGCCTGGGATAATTCCGACTTGATTACCGGGATTTCATCCCAAGCTTATCAAGTCATGATTTGCCTGTGGCGCTGAGGTCGGCGTTCATTTTTGGCAACAGCTTGCTCTCCAAAAGGTCATTATGGTTCCGCATCTCGTCACTGCTCTCAACGGCCCCCTGCTCGATCTTGAAAAAAAGATATTAGAAGCGACACCTGCGATAGAACGCTGGTTCCGTCTTGAATGGCAGGAACATACTCCGCCATTTTATTGCTCTGTTGATCTGCGCAATGCCGGTTTCAAGCTGGCTCCTGTCGATACCAATTTATTCCCTGGCGGTTTTAATAACCTGGCATCAGAGATGTTGCCACTGGCTGTGCAGGCAGCGATGGCGGCGATAGAAAAATATTGCCCTGATGCTAAAAATCTCTTGGTCATTCCTGAGAGTCATACACGCAATGTGTTTTATTTACAAAACATTGCGCGCATGATCCAGATTTTCCGTCAGACTGGTTTGAATGTACGTCTGGGTTCGCTGTCCGCCGATATTACAGAACCAACACCCATCGATTTGCCAGATGGCAGCCAGTTGATATTGGAGCCGCTGGAGCGCTCGGCCAATGGCCGTCGCCTGGGCCTGAAGAATTTCGACCCTTGCACCATCTTGCTGAACAATGATTTGTCGGCAGGCATACCGGCAATACTCGAAGAACTGAACGAACAAACCTTGCTGCCGCCGCTGCATGCAGGCTGGGCCTTGCGCCGCAAGAGTAATCACTTCCATGCCTATGATGAAGTGGTCAAGAAATTTGCCAAGATGGTGGATATCGACCCCTGGATGCTGAACCCGTTTTTTATCAAATGCAAGGATGTGAATTTTCACGACCGCAGCGGTGAAGATACGCTGGTGGCTGCAGTCGATACCATACTCGCCAAGATACGCAAGAAATACAAGGAATACGGTATCAAGGAAAAACCTTTCGTCATCGTCAAGGCCGATGCCGGGACCTATGGCATGGGCATCATGACGGTGCATGATTCCAGCGAAGTGCGCGACCTGAACCGCAAACAGCGTAACAAGATGTCGGTCGTCAAGGACGGCATGGAAGTGCGCGATGTGATCGTGCAGGAAGGCGTGTATACCTTCGAGCAAATCAATGAGTCTGTGGCTGAGCCCGTGGTGTATATGATAGACCGCTATGTCGTTGGAGGCTTTTACCGCGTGCATGAAGACCGTGGCGTTGATGAAAACCTCAATGCGCCCGGCATGCACTTTGTGCCGCTGGCCTTTGCCCAGCAACATGCAGTCCCCGACATGAAGGCAAAACCGGGCACGGCAGCACCAAATCGATTTTACATGTATGGTGTCGTAGCGCGCCTGGCTTTGCTGGCGGCGTCACTGGAGCTGGAAAAGACAGATCCAAATCCTGAGGTTTATTGATTATTAAATCAGCAATCAGATTACTACTTAGCCAAGAATATTGAGCACATTCATGAAAATCGCTTTCCTGACCGACCCGCTGTCACACTTCAAGACGTATAAGGATTCCACTTACGCCATGATGGTGGAAGCAGACAAGCGTGGTTATGCCATCTATGCCTTTGGCCCGGAAGACATGGCGCTGGAAAGCGGCAAGGTGATTGCCAATATCAGCCGGATCACACTGACTGGTGATAGTCAGGACTGGTTCCGGCTGTCGGAGCCTGAGTCATTGCCGCTGAGTGCTTTTGATGCCGTACTGCAGCGCAAAGACCCGCCATTTGATATGGAATATATCTATGCGACTTATTTGCTGGAACTGGCAGAGCAGCAGGGCGCGCGGGTATTCAATAAGCCGGCAGCTATCCGCAATCATAATGAAAAGCTTAGCATTGCCCAGTTCAGCCAGTTCACGGCACCTACGCTGGTGACGCGCGATGAGCAACGTATCCGTGCTTTCCATAAAGAGCACCAGGACATCATACTCAAGCCACTGGATGGCATGGGTGGCACCGGCATTTTCCGCATCCGTGAAGATGGTATGAACCTCGGTTCTGTGATTGAGACTTTGACGGTGAATGGCAGCTCTACCATCATGGTGCAGCGCTACATTCCGGAAATTGTCCATGGTGATAAAAGGATATTGCTGATCGGTGGCAAGGTCGTGCCGTTTTCCCTGGCGCGTATTCCGCAAAACGGTGAAGTCAGGGGTAACCTGGCGGCAGGTGGCCTGGGTGTGGCGCAGGAATTGTCTGCCCGTGATCTTGAGATTGCGCTGACTTTGGCACCTGAACTTTATCAAAGAGGTCTGTTGCTGGTAGGATTAGATGTTATCGGTGCTAATTTGACGGAAGTCAATGTCACCAGCCCTACCTGTTTCCAGGAAATTACCCAGCAAAAAGGCTTCAATGTTGCTGGCATGTTCATTGATGCCCTTGAAACGGCAGTTGCAGCTTGATTTTGTAGTTTAGATAAATGGAAGACGCTGGCCACATGCCAGTTGTCACAAGAGAGTTAAAGAACGATGGTTGGCATACTTTTAATGACGCATGCGCCCCTGGGCACGGCTTTTATGCAGGCTGCGGCCCACGTATTCCGTGGCATGCCAGAACGCTTTGAAGCGATAGACGTGATTGCCGACCAGAATATCGATGAAGTCAACCGTCTCGCGCGCGAAGCCGTGCTGCGTCTGGACGATGGTTCGGGCGTGCTGGTGATTACCGATGTCATGGGCGGTACACCGTCGAATTGCTGCAGACAACTGGGTGATCCTGACCGGGTCGCGATCATCGCCGGCATCAGCCTGCCCATGTTGTTGCGGGCGATAACTTATCGTAGTGATGTACTTGATGTCGTGGTGGAAATGGCGCTGGCCGGTGGCCAGAATGGCGCTATACGTCTCGACAATCGTGTGCGTTTATCACCAGGTTAAGGGGGGAACTTACGCAAAACTGCCCCAGCTGCGTTACAGCGCCTAGTCGTACTAAAGTACTGCCTTCGTCGCTGCGTCTTGCTGGAACAATTTTGCGTAAGTTCTATAAACAGAAAAAAGAAAGTGAAGCATGATCCAACAAGAAATCGAAATCATCAACAAGCTGGGTTTGCATGCACGCGCATCTGCAAAATTTACGCAAACCGCCAGCAAATTCAAGGCAGAAGTATGGCTGACCCGCAATAGCCGACGTGTCAATGGCAAGTCCATCATGGGTGTCATGATGCTGGCTGCGGGCAAGGGCAGTAAAGTGTTATTGGAGACCGATGGCGCAGATGAGCAAGCCTGCTTTGACGCCATACAAGCGCTGATTAATGACAAGTTTGGTGAAGGTGAATAAACGAAAATTGAGCGGGTCATGGTCATCATTGCGATGATGCTGGGTAGTGCTTATTGATGCTTTTGTCAGTGTGATTTGCTGGCGAAACAATTGGCAACATATCGCAACATCTTTCTCATTGTTGTTTTGACTCTATTCGTTTACCTTGTCCTTCTTTGATTGAATCAGCAAAAAACAGGCATCAGGTTTGCTGATGGTCTTAGGTTTAACGATGCATCGGTACACTGGATTGTTACGCTGGAAATAAGACAGGGCGGCAAAATCACAAGGCCCGGAGATTAAGTATTTTGGGGGACACAGCATGGCATCTTTTACACTGCAAGGCATCCCCGTTTCACGCGGTATAGCAATCGGACGCGCCCATCTGCTGCGTCCGGCAGCGCTGGATGTACAACATTATCTGGTAGGACAAGAGCAGGTCGAAGCCGAAGTGCAAAGACTGCAATTGGCTATCGCTCAGGTACACAAGGAATTGCAGGCCATCTGGTCAGATTTGCCTGCAGACGCACCCACAGAGCTCGGTGCTTTCATCGACGTGCATGTACTGATTTTGTCCGACCCCATGATCTCGGAAGCACCGCTCGATATCATCCGCACCCGCCACTACAATGCCGAATGGGCATTGGTCAGCCAGATCGACGAACTGACGGCCCAGTTTGATGAAATCGAAGATGAATACCTGCGCGAGCGCAAGGCTGATATACAGCAGGTGGCAGAACGCGTACTCAAGGTATTGACAGGTACTGCTGGCAGTGCAATACGCTCTGACGGTATCGATGAGCGCAATGCCAATATGATCGTGGTTGCCAGGGATATTTCTCCGGCAGACATGATGCAGTTCCGCGATGTTGCTTTCACCGGTTTTGTCACCGATGAAGGCGGGCACAATTCTCATACCGCCATCGTCTCGCGCAGCCTCGGTATACCCGCTGTGGTCGGCATGGGCAATGCATCACGCCTGATAGAGCAGGACGACTGGCTCATCATCGACAGTGATGCCGGTGTCGTCATTGTTGCCCCAAGTTCTCTGGTGCTAGAACAATATCGCGACCGTCAGACCATACTGGCCAAAGCCAGGAAAAAACTTCACAAACTTAAAAAAACACCGGCCATTACTCAGGACGGTGTCGAGATCACCTTGCTGGCGAATATAGAATTACCGCAGGATGCCGCTCATGCGCTGGAGGCAGGGGCCAGTGGGGTAGGCCTGTTCCGTTCAGAGTTCCTGTTCATGGAAAGCAGCGGCCAGCAACACAAGCTGCCGACAGAAGAAGAACAGTTCGACGCCTACCGTACGGCAGTACAAGCCATGAAAGGCAGGCCGGTAACGATACGGACACTCGATGTCGGTGCCGACAAACCGCTGGATACGACCGAGCATAATATCCTCAACCCGGCGCTGGGTTTGCGGGCCATACGCTATTGCCTGGCTGAGCCACAATTATTTTTGACGCAACTGCGCGCCATCCTGCGCGCCTCGGCCTTTGGCAAGGTCAAGATACTGATACCGATGATGGCACATGGTTTTGAGATAGACCAGAGTCTGGCCATGATAGAACAGGCCAAGACTGAACTGCGCAAGGAGGGCAAGGACTTTGATGCAGAGATCGCCATCGGCGCCATGATAGAAATCCCGGCAGCAGCCTTGTCGCTACCCATGTTTGTCAAGAAACTCGATTTCCTCTCGGTCGGTACCAATGACCTGATCCAGTACACGCTGGCAATTGACAGGGCAGATCATGAAGTCGCCCACTTGTATGATGATTTGCACCCGGCCATTTTGCAGCTCTTGCAAATGATTATCACAGCGGGTGAAAGGGCAGGTATCCCGGTCTCCATCTGTGGTGGTATGGCGGGCGATATACGCCTGACACGCTTGCTGGCAGGCATGGGTTTCCGTGAATTGTCTATGCCTGCGGCATTGCTGCCAGAGATCAAGCAAGAGATTTTGAACACCCGTCTAGATTCTTTGCAAGGATATGTTAAAAAAATCTTGCGCAGCTATGATTCGGCAACCATCAGGGAAACCCTGGCTGCGATGGGGGCGCAGTCGCCTACTTTGCATTAATAAGTTTATATTAAAATTGTGACAGTTACGGTGCCGGAGTTTGACCCCGGTGCCAGATTTGGTTTATCCTTCACCTATTGCGCCGATTTGAAAATCAGCTTGCGGGCGCGGTTCGGAAAACATCCCGAATGATAAATACGGCTAAAGCGAGCTTGAATGCAGCTTTCCCCTCCTCACATTCAGCCCACCTTTTAGCCTTCCTGAGTTTTTTGATAACGGGTTCAATCCCGATGGAAGAGTGTATGTCATCCTCACCTGGATCAGTTGGAATCGTCACGCCACAAGCGTTTCAGTTCGACGAGCCTTTGGCCCTGCAAAACGGCACCTCGATTGCAGGCTATACCCTGATGGTGGAAACCTATGGGCAGCTCAATGCCGATAAATCCAATGCAGTCCTGATCTGCCACGCCCTGAACGCCTCGCACCATGTGGCTGGCGTGTATGCAGACCAGCCCAAGAATGTAGGCTGGTGGGACAATATGGTTGGGCCCGGCAAACCAGTCGATACCGACAAGTTTTTTGTCATCGGTGTTAATAATCTCGGTTCCTGTTTTGGCTCTACAGGCCCCATGCACACCAATCCTGCGACGGGCAAACCATATGGCGCAGATTTTCCTGTCGTGACGGTCGAAGACTGGGTCAATGCCCAGGTCAGACTGGCAGACCGGCTTGGCATCACGCAATTTGCCGCCGTCATGGGTGGTTCACTCGGTGGCATGCAGGCACTGGCCTGGAGCATTCTTTACCCGGACCGTCTGCGCCATTGTGTAGTCGTGGCTTCTACTCCAAAACTCTCAGCCCAGAATATTGCCTTCAATGACGTGGCGCGCCAGGCAATTCTGACTGACCCGGATTTCCATGGTGGTGATTTCTATGCCCACAATGTCGTGCCGCGCCGTGGCTTGCGGGTGGCACGCATGATAGGCCATATCACCTATCTGTCGGACGACGACATGGCAGAAAAATTTGGCCGTGACCTCAAAGGCGGTGACTACCAGTTTGGTTATGGTGTGGATTTTGAAATTGAATCTTACCTGCGCTATCAGGGCGATAAATTCTCGGATTATTTCGATGCAAATACCTATCTGCTGATCACCAAGGCACTCGATTATTTTGACCCCGCCCGTCATACCGGCGGCGATCTGGCCAAGGCACTCGCACACACCAAGGCCAAGTTCCTGCTCGCTTCGTTTAGCACTGACTGGCGTTTTTCACCTGAGCGCAGCCGTGAAATTGTCAAAGCCCTGGTCAGCAACAAGCGCACGGTCAGTTATGCAGAAATCGATGCGCCGCATGGTCATGATGCCTTCTTGCTGGATGACTCACGTTACCTGAACCTGATCGCCGCCTATTACCAGCGTATAGATGCTGAATTGCAAGCCGAATTGTTGGGAGCCGCAGCATGAATTTTTCAGAATTAAATGTCTTGCGACCAGACCTGGCTTTTATCGCCCACTGGATCAAGCCGCAGGCGCAAGTGCTCGACGTCGGTTGCGGCGATGGCGTCATGCTGGATTATCTGCAAAGCGATAAGCAATGCAATGGCTATGGCATAGAAATCGCTGACGACAAGGTACTTGCCTGCGCGACGCGCGGCGTAAATGTCATACAGCAGGATATGGAGAACGGCCTGGGCATGTTTGAAGACAATGCCTTTGATACCGTCATGTGCCTGTCTTCACTGCAGATGATGAAACATGTAGAACCATTGTTGCGTGATATCGCCAGGGTAGGGCGCGAGGCCATCGTCTCTTTCCCCAATTTTGGTTACTGGCCACACCGTACCGCCTTATTGCGCGGCAAGATGCCCGTGTCAAAATCCCTGCCGTATGAATGGTATGACACACCCAATGTGCGCTGCGCAACGATACTTGATTTTTCTGACCTGGCAGTAGAAGTTGGTCTGGAGGTGATGGAATGTGTTGCTCTGCACGAAGGGCAGCCCGTAACCTGGCTGCCTAATCTGCGCGGCAGCCTGGCAGTTTTCCGTTTACGGAAAAAATAGCTTGTTGTATCACTTATGATTTTTTCGTGAAAACTATGTCTGTGCTTTCATGTTGGTGGTTGGCGGCATTCGGGTCTGTTGCCGCCGCAGTGTAAATTTTTTCCCAAAAGCGATAGAAGGTTGTTCCAGCCATCGATAGCTGCAATAGGAAAAGGGAATAGTCAGCAAGCTCGCCAGTACAAAAAATAGATGGGGGTGGGCTTGCCATTCAGGTGACAAGATTAGCCAGAAGTAAGTATACAAAGGATAAAAAATTACGGGATGAAACAGATACATTGAGTAACTGATTTTTCCTAAAAAATTTCCCAGCTTTACGTTCACCCTGAGTACCGAAGTCATCAGCACAAAAATGACAATGGCAATTAATTGAGTGACAGGTGTTTTCAGGTAAATGGCATCCAGCGTCAATATTTCTCTTTCAACAAACTGGAAATAAGTCAGCAAGAGGACAAGCAGGGCTTTTGCTGCTTTGGTGCTGTTCTTGTCCAACAGCCATTCTCGGTATAAAAGGCCAAAGAACATGTAACCTGTATAGCGCAGATAGGCCAGCACGTTTGCGGTATAGGCTGAAACATCTGCCATACGGTGTACCAGTCTTGGTAAAAGCATGACCAGCAGCATGATGAGCAATATGCTTTTCAAGGAATTCAATTTGCTGAACGAAAACAGATAAATGCAGGACAGATAGAAAAAAAGTTCCAGAGACAAGGTCCAGTAAGAGCCTATGATGTTTTCCACGTCAAAAAATGCCTGGAACATGGTCAGGTTGATGGCAAAGACAGTCCAGTCCAGTTCCTTCCCGCCCTGGCTGACGCCAAAGCGCCAATAGACAAAAACAAGACCCAGAATGGCGGAAAGCCAATAGGCAGGATACAGACGAAAGAAACGGTGTATGACGAATGTTTTAACAGGCGCTACGTGATATGTCGATAAACTGAAGGGCACTACGAAGCCGCTGACCATGAGGAAGATGCATACACCTATTTCCCCTATGCCGATTTGTTTGGTAAAAAAATTCGCTATCGCTGATTCTGCCAAATTCAAAATGAGCTCAGGCGGCACCTTTGCCGCAACTTCTATGGTGTGCTGATAAATAACCAGCATTGCTGCCAGCCCGCGCAGAAAATCGATATATAGAAAACGCTCGCTCGCAGCTGCATTATTTGAAGTGATCAAAAGACTTATTCCAAGCAATTAACATTAATTTACATAAAATCACTTTTATCATAAGCTGACAAGGGATTTTGTATATAAATTGTAAATTATTTTATTTTAGAAATATTTCCTTTGGTAAATAAATTTTGATGACGCCGTGTTAACGTGGATGTTATTGCAGGCACATCTGTTTGCGGCTTACCCAGTAAGGCTAAATAATTTTGTCCAGCCGCATCTTTAAAAAAAGCCAGATGGCTCCCATTTGCGCTTATCATTCTGCGTATCTTCCTGCCATATATTCGCCATGAAACTGAACCACGCCGCACTTATATTTTCCAGTCTGTTTGCCTTGGGCGCCGCCGCTCATGCGCAAAATAGCGGGCAGCAGGATGGCGTCAAGGTCGGTGAAATGTCGGTCTTGCGAAAACTGGCTCCGACCGGCGCGCTGGAAAGTCAGGCGGCAGCGCAATATGCACAGACCATGCAGGTCGCTGAACAAAAGCATGCTTTGGGACCTGCCAGCCACCCGCAAGTGATACGCTTGCGGGCAATTGCCGATAAATTGATACCGTATGCGCTGAAATGGAATGAGCGAGCCAAGCAATGGAAATGGGAAGTCAATCTGATCGGCTCCAAACAAGTCAATGCGTACTGCATGCCAGGTGGCAAGATCGCTTTTTACTCTGGCATTCTCGATACCCTGAAACTGACCGATGATGAAGTGGCTATAGTCATGGGTCATGAAATTGCCCATGCCTTGCGTGAGCATGGTGCTGAACGTGCAGGCAAGGCGACAGTTGCCAATGTGGGTATCAAACTGGCTGAGTTGTGGGCCGGTGCCAAAGGTTATGACCCTAATATTGCCGGTGGTGTTGCTGGAGGTGTTGCCAAGTTCAGCATGTTGGCATTTTCGCGTGGTGACGAAACCGAGGCTGACATCGTCGGCCTCGATATTGCTGCCAGAGCTGGTTATGACCCGCGTGCCGGTGTCGCACTCTGGCAAAAAATGGGCATGGTCAGCAAGGGCGCACCGCCACAATGGCTTTCTACCCACCCCGCCGGCACTACCCGTATTGCAGAAATCCGCAACCACTTCCCAGAAGTCATGCCTTTATACGCGCATGCCAAAGGCGTCAGTATCAGTGCCTTGCCACCTTATCAAACCAATGTCAAAGGCATTGCTCCCGTCGTATATTCGGGAAAGTAAGTATTTTTCAAACAAAAACAGTATCTAAATGGCAATTTGTCGCGCAATTGTGACAAAAACTTGCCCCTAAGACCACTTTGTCATCATCCTTTAATAATTGGATGGGACACTCTGCAAGTTCAAAATTTTATGTGATAGACTATTTTCACATATCAAAATATCTGATCTACAGACATTTGCCCCGGCATTTGTTCAAGTTTAAAGATGTCACTAGGAGATAGACGCACTGTAAAAAGGTCCGTCTGTTTTTTGTTTAGAAATAGCAATCGTTTGCGCAGTTGAAAACTTTCAATTTTCAAAAATAGCAATCGTTTGCGCGGCGTAATGAGCCCAGAATATTTCTAATGTGACATGTCATCGCAGGTGTTTGTTGTGGAATTACAACCAGTTACAAAAAAAAGCCAACATATTCGGCAAAAAAACGAGCGGTGAAGGGGATGTCATCAGGCAGTTGCGGTGGCTTGAGATGATAAACGGGGTTTTGCACTAATTTTTATTTCCATTTGTAAAATGATTCGGGAGCTTCAATGAAACAATCAAACAAATCGTCCGCATTTCCATCGCGTTTGTCGATGGTTGCAGTCGCATGCCAATTGGTATGCCTGAGCATGTCCTCTGCTTATGCGCAGCAGACAGAATCCACTGAGCAGCCTGACGCAAACCGCGTCACCATTACCGGCAAAAAAGTCGGTATGGGCTTGATGGTTCAAGAAAATGCGCCAAAAGCACGTAGTACTATTACTGCTGAAGAATTGGCCAAACAGCGTCCTACAGGCAATGCCTATGAAGCGCTGGAATTGATGCCTGCGGTTAATAGTTTCAACTATGACGCAACCGGTTTGTTTGGTGGCGGTTTGACACTGCGCGGTTTTAACAGCGACCAGATCGGTGCGACTATCAATGGCGTACCAGTCAATGACTCTGGTAGCTTCTCCGTGTTCCCACAAGAATTCGTGGATCAGGAAAATACCTGTACACAATTTGTGACTCAAGGTTCAACTGACGTTGACTCCCCACAAATCGGTGCAACTGGTGGTAACTTCGGTATCGTTACATGTGATCCAACCAAAGAAAAACGTTTCCGCGTCATGCAGACTCTGGGTGGTTTGAAACTGTCCAAGACTTTCCTGCGTTACGACACAGGCCTGTGGGCTGATGGCCGTTCCCGTTTCTTTATCTCTGCTTCCCATGCGCAAGCTGACAAATGGAAAGGCGAAGGCGGCGCAGACCGTAACCACGTAGACGCTGGTTACCGCATCGATTTCGACAAATTCAATTCCATCAATGCAATTTTGTTGTATAACCGCGCCATCAACCAGAACATCAGCACATTCAATCTGGCTGACCTGGCAAAAAATGGTTACTACTATGATTATTCGACCAAGTTCATTGGTCACGTCACGCCAACCAAGGGCAAGGCAGATAATGATCCTAGCCAGGCAAATGCTGACACTTACTACCAATTGACAAAAAATCCGTTTGAAAACGCGATTTTCTCTGTGACTGGCAAATTCCGTATCAATGAAAATACTGATGTCAAAGTTGTCCCTTACTACTGGTATGGTTACGGTACAGGTGGCGTACAACAACGTCTGCAAACTGAATCCGCATTCCTGAATCCAACAACTGGCAAACTGACTGCCGCTGTTGATCTGAATGGTGACGGCGATACGCTGGACAAAGTGATTGTTGCCAACAGTAGCGTGACACGTACTAACCGCCCTGGTGTAACAGCTTCCGTTGTTCACACGATCGACAACCACCAAATCCTGGCTGGTGTCTGGTATGAACGTGCAACGCATGAACAATTCGGCCCTATGGTTGCTGTTGATGCCAACGGTAACGCAGCTGATATCTGGTTGAAAGATGGCCGTATCACTCGCCCTGATGGCACGCCTTTCCAAAGCCGTGACTGGAAAACCATCAGTACTGCTTATCAGTTCTCCTTGCAAGATACAATCAGCCTGCTGAATGACAAGCTGAGCATCAATATTGGTGTACGCGTTCCTACCATGAAACGTAACTTCACAAACTACGCGAATGAAGGCACCAACTCAGGCGTCACTTACAATATTGAACGTACTTACACCAAAGCTTTGCCGCAGTTGGGTGCACGTTACCAGCTCGATAATAACAATCAGATCTTCGCCAGCCTGGCGCGTAACATGAAGGTACCGCCAAACTTTGTCTATTCAACGACAAATAACGCGAAAATCAATCCTGATGGCAGTGTAGGCTTCGCAGAAGTTCCACCAGAAACTTCCTACAACTTCGATTTGGGTTATCGCCTGCAAAGTGACAGGCTGACAGCATCAGCAACGGTTTACACCGTAGACTTTACTGACCGTCAGGCAACTGCTTTTGATCCTGTCTCTGCACAAAGCTCAGTTACCAATGTCGGTAAAGTAAAAACCAAAGGCTTTGAAGTTGAAATGGGTAACACTCCAGTCAATGGTTGGTCTTTCTATGGTTCCGTTGGTTATGCGAAGAGCGAAATCAAAGACGACCTGCAAGTGGCAAAAGGTGTTTACATTCCAACAGCTGGCAAGCAAATGACGTTGACGCCAGAATGGAAAGCTGGTCTGAGCGCGCAGTATGAAACAGCAGTCTGGTACACACGTCTGAAAATGAAATACACAGGCGGCCAGTTTGCCACCATGACGAATGATGAATTCGTGCCTGGTTACACACTGCTGGGCTTTGATGCAGGTTATCAATTCCCGAACACCAGCTGGTTCAAAAAACCAACTATCCGTTTGAGCATCAGCAATATCACGAACGAAAAATATCGTAACCCATCCAGCTTCAACATCACCAATGCAGTTGCCTATCCAGGCGCCGCTGCCAAAGGTGTGTTCTACTACCTGGGTGCACCACGCTTTAGTTCGGTCACTTTCCAGGCAGATTTCTAATCTGGAGGGATGAGGTGGTGAAGCAAAATCTCACCACACAGACTTGATACAGGCCTGCAACAAGAACACTTGTTGCAGGCCTTATTCTTTTTACTTCAAGAATACTTCTTATGCAAAAGTTGAAATTAATCAGCATAGCTATCGCTGCCGCAACGCTAGCCTCCTGTGCCAGCACTGACAAAATGCTTACGGCGAACCAGGCAGCAACCACGGATATCACGATTTTCAGTATCAATGATTTCCATGGCAATTTGCAGGCTGACCAGCCTGTGCCCTATGTCGCTACCAAAACTGACCCGGCACGCCCCGGTGAAAAAATCTCGGTACCTGCAGGTGGTTATGCCTACCTGACTACCAAGCTCAAAGAACGCCGCCAGGCCGTTGGCAGCAGTATTTTTGTTGGTGCCGGTGATCTGATTGGTGCTTCGCCCATGGGTTCAGCACTGATGAAAGATGAACCCGTCATCGAAGCCCTGAACCGTCTGGATTTGTCAGTAACCGCAGTCGGCAACCATGAATTTGATAATGGCACAGCTGATCTGATGCGCAAAATCAAGGGTGAATGTCCGTCCGCAGGTTGCGCTTATGCAGATTTCAAGGGCGCCCGCTTTTCCTACCTCGGTGCTAATATTCATGAACTCGGTAGTGACAAGCCATGGCTTGCACCATATGTCATACGTCAGGTTGGTGACTTCAAGGTAGGTTTCATCGGTGCGGTCACCGCTGATGTACCCAACCTGGTGGCTGGCGATGCGGTCAAGCATCTGAGTTTTGAAGATGAGGCTACGGCGATTAACCGTTATGTGCCAGAACTGCAAAAGCAGGGCGTAGCTGCCATCGTCGTGCTGATACATGAAGGCGCAACTTACAAGGGTTCAGAGAATGACCCCAGCTATCGCTGTGAAGGTCTGCAAGGCCCGATTATCGAGATCAGTAAAAAACTCGACAAGGCCATCAGCCTGATCGTTTCTGGTCATTCACACCAGGGCTATACCTGCAAGATAGATGGCAGGCTGGTGGTACAGGGGCGTAGTTATGGTTCCTTCCTGACAGAATCAACCCTGACGATAGACCGCAAAACCAACCAGGTCATCAAGGCAGTGGCGGTCAATCATCTGATTGACCAACAAGCCTTGCAGGCAGATCCGGCAGCGAAGCAACTGGTGGATCAGGTAGCATCACAAACGGCGAGTTTGCGCCAGCGCCCTATTGTCAATCTGAGTGCACCCTTGTCACGTAATAGTGAAGCCGGTGTGTTTGACAGCAGCCTGGGCAATATCATCGCTGACTCGCAGCTCCATCATGGGCAACATGCGGGTGGTGCTGATGTTGCCTTCATGAATGCTGGCGGCATACGCAGTGACCTGCCTTCCGGCAAGGCAAGTGGTCCGGTAGCTGTGTCTTATGGTGATTTGTATGCGGTGCAGCCATTCGGCAATAACCTGGTGCGTATGAAGTTGAGCGGGGCCCAAATCCTGACGCTGTTACAGCAACAATGGTCGGGCCGTGAAGTCAATGAGCCAAAAAAACTGTTTGTATCTCACACGCTGAACTACAGCTATGACCCGCGTGCCGGAATAGATGCGCGGGTAAAGGATGTCAAAATCAAGGGTAAGCCGCTGGACCTGAACCAGCAATATAGCGTGGTAGTCAACAGCTTCATGGCAGATGGCGGTGATGGTTTTGCTGTGCTCAAGCAAGCAAAAGACAAAGAGTTGATAGGCCGTGACCTGGAAGCGTTCGAGTCTTATGTGCGCGAACAGGGCAGTAAATTGAATGAGGTTAAACGCGACCGCGTGAAACGTTTGCCTGGCTAAGCCAGCATAAACCAGCAAAGCTCCAGAAGTAAAAAATGCCCGTCTATCTCATAGACGGGCATTTTCCATTGAAAGGCCAGGAGCTTATTTGTATTCTATGATCAACGGTGCATGATCAGAGAAACGGGCTTCCTTGTAAATCAATGCCTTATGCGCTTTTTTACCTATGCCGCTGGTGGCGACATGGTAGTCGATACGCCATCCCACATTGTTTGCCCAGGCCTGACCGCGGTTACTCCACCAAGTGTAAGCATCGCCTGTCGTTTCAGGATGCAGATGGCGATACACGTCGAGCCAGCCCTGTTCATCAAACAGCCGCGTCATCCAGGCGCGTTCTTCTGGCAAGAAGCCGGAATTTTTTTGATTGCTCTTCCAGTTTTTCAAATCGATCTCTTTGTGGGCGATGTTCCAGTCGCCGCAGATGATGATTTCCCTGCCTTCGGCAATCAATTGTTGCAGATGCGGGTAAAACAATTCCATGAAACGGAACTTGGCCTCCTGCCGTTCAGGTGAAGATGAGCCAGAAGGGCAATACAGGGAAATGACCGATAATTTGCCAAAATCACAGCGCACATAACGGCCTTCGGCATCAAATTCCGGGCTGCCAAAGCCTATATAGACCGCATCTGGTTCTTTCTTGCTATACACGCCAACGCCGGAATAGCCTTTTTTCTCGGCATAGTGAAAATGCCCGTGATATTTGTGCGGATTCAGAAAGTCTGGCGTCATGTCCGCTTCCTGGGCTTTCAGCTCCTGCACGCAGACGACGTCAGGGTTTTCCTTTTGCATCCACTCAAAAAAGCCTTTTTTGGCGGCTGAGCGTATGCCATTCAGATTGGCAGAGATGATTTTAGTCATGCTGGTAAATAGTGACTTAAAGTGAGATAGAAAGCATACCAGATAGTGTAGCAGTACGTGTATTTGAAAGGGAAAAGCCAGCAGATAGTTTATACTTGCCTACTTTTCCCTCAGGGTAGCTACCCCTCTGCGCCATCATGAATGAAGAACAATTGCGTGCTGAACTGAAGGCGGTCTATGCCAGTTCTTCCTGGAAACTGACCGCGCCCATGCGCTATTCGGTGGAATTGTTGAAGAACGGTGGCTTGCCCAAGTTGCTGCGCGATATCAAGCTCGTGCTCAAAAAACTCATGCCAGCCAAAGTAGAGAAGACGGAGGTGGCGGAAGTCATGCCAGACCGGCTCAACGATGAAGGCCAGCGAATTTTGAATGAACTCCAGAGCCGCATGCAACGCAGCCGCAGCATCAGCCGACAAAAGTAAAACAGACCTCCCACCATGCGCATCATTATCGATCTACAAGCTTGTCAATCCACCGGTAGCCGCCATCGTGGCATAGGCCGCTATTCACTGGCATTGGCCAAGGCCATGGTGCGCAATGCAGGAGAGCATGACATCTGGCTGCTACTGAGCAGCTTGTTTCCTGACACCATACAGCCCTTGCGTGACGCCTTCGCCGGCATGGTGCCACAAGAGCGCATTGTCACCTGGGGCGCGCCCGGCCCGGTAGCAGAACTGGTACCGCAAAACTATTGGCGCAGCCGTGCGGCAGAATTATTGAGGGAGCAGGCCCTGGCTGCCTTGCGCCCCGATTTTATCCATGTCACCAGCCTGTTTGAAGGTTCGGGTGATGATGCAGTATCCAGTGTTGCGATATCGGGTGAACACTTGCCAACAGCGGTAACACTGTATGACCTGATTCCCCTGATGTATGACAAACAGTATCTGAACGACCCGGCACAAAGAGCCTGGTATTACCGCAAACTGGCCAGTTTGAAACGCGCTGATCTGTTGTTGGCTATCTCTGATTCGTCGCGGCAGGAAGGCATGGATTTGCTGCAATTGTCGCCAGAGCGCGTGGTCAGTATTTCTTCTGCCGTAGATGAGCATTTTCAGGTGCGTAGCTGTAGCGATGAGGTCATGCATGCTCTACGAGCGCGCTATGGCATTACCCGCGATATGGTGATGTACACCGGCGGTATCGATATACGCAAGAATATCGATGGACTGATCCAGGCTTATGCTGGGCTGCCCTTGGCCGTGCGCCAGCAACACCAACTGGCCATCGTCTGCAGTGTGCAAAAAGCAGACCGTGAACGCATTGCAGCGCTGGTCACGCAACTGCAACTGGCCGAAGATGAAATCATCCTGACCGGTTTTGTGCCGGATGAAGATTTGCCGTTGCTATATCAGGATTGCAAATTATTCGTTTTCCCCTCCTGGCATGAAGGCTTTGGCCTGCCAGCGCTCGAGGCCATGTCTTGCGGCGCGCCGGTGATTGCCGCCAACACCAGCAGCTTGCCTGAAGTGCTGGAATATCCCGATGCCTTGTTTGACCCCAGAGACATAACGGCGATCACTGCCAAAATGCTGCAGGTAATTGAGCAGCCAGCATTTGCTGCCCGTTTGCGCGAACACGGCTTGCAGCAATGTCAGAAATTTTCCTGGGATGCCTCAGCCAAAAAAGCGCTGCATGCGATTGAAGTCAGCCATGCTCACTTACAGCAAGTAGCCGCTGCCAAAGTTCATGTGTGCCTGCCGCCTGTCAAACCAAGGCTGGCGTATATTTCCCCTTTGCCGCCAGTGGCGTCCGGCATCGCCAACTACAGCGCAGACCTGTTGCCTGAGCTGGCCGATTATTACGACATCACCCTGATTGCAGAACAAAGCCAACTAGATGCACCGTGGCTGACAGCCAATTTTGCCATATATGACAGCCAATGGTTTGTTGAGCATGCTGCCAGCTTTGACCGTGTTCTCTATCATTTCGGCAATTCTGCCGTGCATGCCTATATGTACCCGCTGTTTGCCAGCTACCCCGGCACCGTGGTTTTGCATGATTACTTCTTGAGTGATTCGCTCGCCAATCTGGAGATGAGTTCATCCAGGCCAGGCATCTGGGCGCAGCATCTGTATCTCTCACATGGTTATGCAGCGCTGCTGGAAAGGCGCAATGCGGCTGATTACACCACGGTGATGGCAAAATACCCTTGCAGCAGTGCCGTACTTGAGCGTGCCGAGGGTGTGATTGTGCATTCTGCCTATGCACGAGAACTGGCGGGCACCTGGATCAAAGGCTGGCCCGCCTGTCAGTGGCAGCAAGTACCTTTGTTAAGACGCATCCCTGCCGTATCTGACAAGCACCTCGCGCGTAGCAAGCTGGGGCTTGGTGAACAGGATTTTATCTTGTGCAGCTTTGGCATGCTGGGACCGACCAAGCTCAATCATGTCTTGCTTGATGCATGGCTGGAATCCGCTCTCAGCAAGGATGCACACTGTCACCTGATTTTTGTTGGCAAGAATGATCCTGGTGAATATGGGGCGCAATTGCAAGAGCGTATTGCTAATGCCAATGGCGAACGTGTTCGCATCACCGGTTTTACTACTGCAGAAGAATTTGCCTTATACATGCAGGCTGCCGATGCTGCTGTGCAATTACGTACGCTCTCGCGTGGCGAAACCTCAGCCGCTGTCCTTGAATGCATGGCTTATGGCCTGCCTGTGATCTTGAACCGCAACGGTGCCATGGCAGAGTTGCCGGCAGATGCCGTGCTGGGCATGCCAGACCAGTTTACGCGGGAAGAATTATTGCAAGCCATCAGCACATTACATGATGAAAGCAAGAGTAGCCAGCTTACAGGCCAGGCGGCAAGGCAGTTTGTGCAAGCCCATCACGCACCGGCATTGATTGCACGCAGCTATGCAGAAGCGATAGAAGAATTTGCGCTGACCGAGCCGGCGGCCCGCATGCACCGCAGCCTGGAGGCGATTGCTGATATCTCGCCTGTGTCGCCGCAACATCCACACTTGCAGGCAGAAGTCGCAAATGATGATTTACGTGAACTGGCGCGCCATCTGGCTCATTGCACGCCGCGCCCGGGTAAACGCATGGTCATGCTGGATGTCAGTACATGGTGTCAGTCTCAAGAGGCGCTGTCGGCAGGATGGAAAGCGGCTTTGGAAGCCGTGATACTTGCCCGCCCGGATTTGCGTTTTGAACCTGTCTGCTATGCAGGCCCGGATTTCCGCTATGCCAGAAGCTGGACTTTTGAGCAATTCTCCCTGCCTGGACCAGCGCCAGCGGATGATTTCGTCGCGTTGCGTGCAGGAGATTTGTATCTGGATTTATCCGGATGTAAAGATTTGCAAATCCAGATCATGCAATTACAGCAACTTGGCGTCACTTGTCACGCCATTGCCACCCAAATACAGGCAAATATGGTGGATTTGTCAGCGTCTGAAGCCCTGATTGCCAAATTTTTAGCAATTTTGCCACTTCAAACAGACTAAATTCAATTATGCACGCATGTTATGCTCTAGGTTTGACGCAAAACAGCAGTAAACCGCATAAATTATAGGGATTGAGCTTATCGTGAGTACTTTGAGACAAGATTTTATACAGTTTTCAGTCGAGGCTGGCGTGATACGCTTTGGCGAATTCGTCACCAAAGCCGGGCGAACCTCCCCCTATTTTTTTAACGCAGGTCTGTTCAATGATGGTGCCAATCTTGGCCGCATTGCTGATTTTTATGCCCGCACGCTGCTCGATTCTGGCCTGGAATTTGACATGCTGTTTGGCCCCGCTTACAAGGGTATTACGCTGGCCTCGGCTACTGCAGTGTCGTTGTCGCGCATGGGCAGGAATGTGCCTTTTGCGTATAACCGCAAGGAAGCCAAGGACCACGGCGAAGGTGGCAACATCGTTGGTGCCAAACTGGCAGGCAAGGTCGTGATTATTGATGACGTTATTTCTGCCGGTACTTCTGTGCGTGAATCGGTCGATTTGATCCGCAATGCCGGCGCTACCCCAAGTGCCGTACTGATCGCGCTGGACCGCATGGAGCGTTCTGGCAAGGATGATGCCCTGTCTGCGAATTCCGCAGCGCAAGAAGTCGGCAAGGCGTATGACATGCCTGTCGTTTCTATCGCCAGCCTGAATGATTTATTCGATTATCTGTCAGTTGCTGGCGGTGACGCACAGTTGTCGCAATATAAAGAAGCAGTCGCTGCTTACCGCAAGCGCTATGGCGCTTTGGCAGATTGAATAAATGATATTGCAAAAATTGCCAGATAATTAAGGCTGATACCGTGTTTTGCCGATTCTTGCGTAGTACCACTTACATGCGCTTGCATTAAATTTCCGCAGTGCGGCGAACAGTCATTGTATACTGTGCAACTGTGGATAAATTGTGATCACGGTCACAGATGAATTCAAATTAGCAGTCCATTATCTGGTTAGAAGAATTTTGAATGTTCGCTGCGGCGAAGAGGTTTTCTTGAATGAGTAAAAAAGCGTTAATCACTGGTATTACTGGTCAGGACGGAGCCTATCTGGCTCAGTTGCTGTTGGAAAAAGGCTATACCGTTTATGGCACTTATCGCCGTACCAGTTCAGTCAATTTTTGGCGCATAGAAGAGCTGGGTATCGCAACTCACCCTGCCTTGCATCTGGTTGAGTATGATCTTACCGATTTGTCGGCCAGCATACGTCTGCTGCAAACGACCGGCGTTACCGAGGTCTATAACCTGGCAGCGCAAAGTTTTGTTGGCGTGTCGTTTGAACAGCCACTGACCACGACAGAAATTACCGGTATCGGCGCGCTGAACTTGCTTGAAGCGATTCGCATTGTCAATACCGAAATCCGTTTCTATCAGGCTTCAACTTCCGAAATGTTTGGCAAGGTGCAAGCCGTGCCACAAATCGAATCGACCCCATTTTATCCGCGCAGCCCTTACGGCGTGGCCAAATTGTATGCGCACTGGATGACGATCAATTATCGTGAATCCTACGGTATCTTTGGCTGCAGCGGCATCTTGTTCAATCATGAATCCCCGCTGCGTGGCCGCGAATTCGTGACACGTAAGATTACTGATTCTGTCGCCAAGATCAAACTCGGCAAACTCGACGTGCTGGAACTCGGCAATATGGATGCCAAGCGCGACTGGGGCTTTGCCAAGGAATATGTAGAAGGCATGTGGCGCATGCTGCAAGCCGACAAGCCAGACACTTTTGTGCTGGCGACCAACCGTACTGAAACTGTGCGTGATTTTGTCACCATGGCTTTCAAGGCTGCAGACATACAGTTGCAATGGTCAGGCGAAGGCGAACACGAAACCGCTACGTGCGCAAAAAGCGGCAAATTGCTGGTTCGTGTGAATCCAAAATTCTATCGTCCTGCAGAAGTGGAATTGCTCATCGGTGATCCTGCCAAAGCCAAAAAAGTGCTGGGCTGGGAACCGAAAACCACATTGGAAGAGCTGTGCCAGATGATGGTAGAAGCAGATTTGCGCCGTAACCAGAACGGCGCGTCGTTCTGATGTCTGCGATGCCACGCGCCCTGATAACAGGTATTAAGGGATTCACAGGTCGTTATCTGGCGCAAGAACTAAAAAATGCTGGTTACCGGGTTTTTGGTACTACTCACGGGGCCGAAGCACCCGGGCAAGATAATTTTGCCGTTGATCTAGGTGACAAGCAGCGCCTGGCTGAACTGGTGGCAGAAATTCAGCCAGATGTGGTTGCCCATCTTGCAGCCATTTCTTTTGTGGCCCATGGCGACGCTGCAGAAATTTATCGCGTCAATGTGGTCGGTACCCGTAATCTGCTGGAAGCACTGGCTGGCCTGGATAAAAAGCCAAAAGCCGTGCTCGTCGCCAGCAGCGCCAATATCTATGGCAATACCCGCACAGAAGTGATTGCCGAGAGCGAGCCAGCTCAACCCGCCAATGATTACGGTGTCAGCAAACTGGCGATGGAGCATGTAGCACGCCTTTGGATGGACAAGTTGCCCATCATCGTGACCCGCCCCTTCAATTACACCGGTGTAGGTCAGACAGAAAATTTCCTGCTGCCCAAGATCATCAATCATTACCGCCGCAGAGCCAGCGATATAGAACTTGGCAATCTGGATGTCGCCAGGGATTTTTCTGATGTACGTACAGTGGCCACCGCCTATGCCCGTTTGCTTGAGCAGGCACCGGCAGGCCAGACTTTCAATATCTGCTCTGGCACTGCCTACACCCTGCGCTCGGTATTGCAAATGGCCAGCGAGCTGGCTGGCTATGAAATCAAGGTGCATGTGAATCCGGCCTTTGTGCGCGCCAATGAAGTGCATAAACTCATGGGTGATGGTCAGCGCTTGCAAGCATGCATAGGTGAGTTGCCAGCTATCGCCTTGCGCGACACGCTGGCCTGGATGCTGCAACACAAGGATGCAGCATGAACGTGGTTCTCTCCATAGAAGCCATACACCCGCCGCTGGCTGGTATAGGCAGGTATGCGTGGGAGCTGGCTACCCGTTTGCCCATGCAGACGGAAATAGAGTCAGTACGCTATCTGTCTGATGGTTTCTGGCGCGAATTACCGCGTATAGATCAGCCAGCAAATGCTGAAGCGACAGTAGCCGGGCAAATGCCAGTAGTTACAGCACCAGCAAGATCCAGCTACAAAAGCCGCATACGCCGTCAACTAGGGCAGTTGCCCATGGTGGCACGCCTGTATGGCAAGTTACTGCCCATCCTTGCTGGTCGCCAGTTGAACAGTGTGCCAGACGGGATTTTTCACGGCCCCAATTACTTTGTACCCAAGACCCGGTTACCCAGTGTGGTGACGGTGCATGATTTATCGATTTACCGTTATCCGCAATGGCACCCCAAGGCCAGGATAGACCGCATGCGCATTGCTATTCCTGAAGCAATCCAGCGGGCCAATCTGGTATTGACAGACTCCATGGCAACACGTGAAGAAGTCATGCAGGAATTTAGCCTGGGTCCTGATCAGGTGCGCGCCGTTTTGCTAGGTGTCGATGAAGTTTTCCACCCATACAGTGCAGAAGAAACCGCACCAATCTTGCACGAATTTGGCTTGCAGCCAGATGGCTATAGTTTCTTTGTCTCGACCATAGAGCCGCGTAAAAACCTGCTGAATTTGCTGGCAGCTTACCGTGCCTTGCCAGATGCCTTGCGCCAGCGTTGGCCGCTGGTGCTGGTCGGTGGTGAAGGATGGCAAAGTGAAGCCATTCATGACGAGATAGAAAAAGGCCAGCGTGAAGGCTGGATCAAATACCTGGGTTTTGTCGATCAGCAGTTGCTGCCTATTTTATATGCCGGTTGCCGCTTGTTTACCTACCCCTCCTGGTATGAAGGTTTTGGTTTGCCGATTGCTGAAGCCATGGCCAGTGGTGTACCTGTGCTGACTTCGAATTGTTCTTCCATGCCGGAAGTCGCCGCTGGTGCCGCCATGCTGGTAGATCCGGCGGATGTGAATTCTATCCGCGACGGTTTGCGCCAGGCACTGGAAGATGAAGAATGGCGCAGCGTGGCCAAAGCACGTGGCTTGCAACGCGCTGCCGAACTGACCTGGGATGCCTGCGTACGCAATACAGTCGCAGCCTATCAGACGGTCAAGGCCAGTTAAGGACAGCGCCATGAAAGTCCTGCACTTCTACCGCACCTATTACCCCGACACCTTCGGTGGCGTTGAGCAAGTCATACGCCAGATGGCTGTGGGTACGACACGTCTGGGTGTGGAAAATGAAGTGCTGACTTTGACACGCGATGCAGACCGCCCCTTGATAGAATTTGAAGGGCACAAGGTACACCGCGCCCATTTGAATTTTGAAATTGCTTCTACCGGTTTCTCCTGGTCGGCATTGTCGCGCTTTGTCGAACTGGCAAAGCAGGCAGATGTGGTTCACTATCACTTCCCATGGCCTTTCATGGATATCGCCCATTTCCTGGGGCGTATCAAAAAGCCCAGCGTCGTCACTTATCACTCGGATATCGTCAGGCAAAAATATTTGCTGAAGCTGTATTCGCCGCTCAAGCATCAGTTCTTGCGCGATGTAAACCGCATCGTGGCGACGTCGCCCAATTACCTGGCCACCAGCCCGACGCTGGAACTGTATAAAGACAAGACCGAGGTGATTACCTATGGACTGGATAACAGTATTTATCCAGTTCCCTCTGCAGAGCTGCTGACGAAATGGCGTGCCATCGTCGGGGAAAACTTTTTCCTGTTTGTCGGCATGCTGCGTTACTACAAGGGTTTGCATATCCTGCTGGAAGCAGCAGCGGGGACGGATATCCCTATCGTCATCGTTGGTGATGGGCCAGAGGAAATCGAACTCAAGCGCCAGGCAGAAAGCCTGCAATTGAAGAATGTGCATTTCCTTGGTGCCTTGCCTGAACCTGACAAGGTCGCTTTGCTGACCCTGTGCTATGCGCTGGCATTTCCTTCGCATCTGCGTTCGGAAGCTTTTGGTATTTCATTGCTGGAAGGTGCGATGTATGGCAAGCCCATGATCTCGAGTGAAATCGGTACTGGCACGACTTACATCAATGTCGCTGGACAGACTGGCATGGTAGTGCCGCCGAGTGATCCGGCAGCTTTCAGGCAGGCTATGGAGTATTTGCTGGCACATCCGCAAGAGGCTGCACAAATGGGTATCAATGCGCGCCAGCGTTATCTGGATTTATTTACTGCAGACAAGATGGCGAGCAATTATGCCCGCCTTTACCAGCAAGTCATAGACGAGCATAAGCGCAAGTAAGAAACAAATAAGGCACAAATAAGACACAAATGAGCTCGCCTAGCTTGCCGTCAATTTCCTGACCTCAAATTCCCCGCGCAACCAGTTGCTGCCGATGAACTCAGTGTGATCCACATTGATGACGTCAAACACCAGCAGATTATCTGACCACTCATAGTTTTCATCAAGATGGGTTTTTGCCTTGGTCAATGCGGTGGTGACAGAATAAGAACCTGGCCCCAAAGGACATTCAAAAGGCAGCACAAATTCCAGCGTGTCACCTTTGCGCAAATCGTTTTGTACCTGCTGCGAATACCAGGTATTGCTACCCCAGATGACGCTGCCCTGCTTGTCGCGCAACATCAGGCCCAGTACAAGTTCAGGGATGTCGGCACACAATTGCACTTCAGCCACCAGCTTGACCTTTTGCCCTACATGCGCTGCGGCCAGTACCTGATCGCTGTCCTGGTCGCGCAGGGTGAGTTTGCTGACTGTCGCCATGCCTGTGCCTGAACGGGTTTGCAGCCAGCCTTGTTCATTGCGGTTTTGTTCTACCGAGAAATTCTCGTTTTCCTTGCGGGCGATCATCGCATTGTAGTAATCGACCACTTCATCTGCCGCACCCTGCTTGAGTACGCAACCCTTGTCGATCAGGATGACGTGGTCACACAAGCTGCGCACATCACCCATGCCATGGGTGACCAGGATGATGGAAGTGCCCTGTTCCTTGAACTGACGTATGCGGTCAAAACTGCGGTGCTGGAAATAGCTGTCACCTACCGACAGAATTTCATCGACGATGAGTACATCCGGGCGCACTGCCGTGGCAACAGCAAAAGCCAGGCGCGCCTGCATGCCGCTGGAATACACACGCAAGGGCTGGTCAAAAAAGGCACCAATCTCAGCAAAGCTTTCTATGCCTGGCATGAGTTGGTCCAACTGCTCACCACTGAGACCCATCAGGCCGCCTGCCATATAGGCATTTTGCCTGCCAGAGAATTCTGGATTAAAACCCAGACCCAGTTCCAGCATCGCGCTGATGCGGCCGCTGACTGCGATGCTGCCCGTTGTTGGCCGCACTGTACCGGTAATCATTTTCAACAGCGTACTTTTACCAGCACCGTTCTGGCCTATGATGGCCACAGCCTGACCCGCAGGTACATTGAAACTGATATCGCGGTTGGCCCAGTATTCATACGCTGGTTTCACCGGCAGGCCAGCCCAGTACATCAGGCGTGACAGCAGGCCGCTGAATTTTGAATAGCATTTTCCAACGCCAGAGACACTCAATACAATTTGACTCATAATGCATCCACCAGATCTGCGCTGGCACGGCGGAAAATCCAGAAAGAAAATATAAACATGCCCGCTGAAATCAGCACGGGAACCAGCAAATCTGCCATGTTTGGTACTGCGCCATATAGCAACGCATTCTGGTAGATCTTGACCAGCGGTGTCATCGGGTTCAGGTTCAATACCGCGATAAAGCGCTTCGGCATATTGTCCATCAGATAGACCACAGGTGTGAACCAGAACCACAGTTGCAGGACGATGCCCATGACCTGACCAACATCACGCGAAAATACATTCAGCAAGCCGAGTATGATGCCCAGGCCAAAGGCAAACAGGATAATCAACAACATACCCAGCGGCAGTACCAGCCATGCTGCTGTCGGCATATGACCAAAGAATAAAAACACTACGGCGATCGCTGCCAGCAATAACAAATGATTGATGAGGGCGCTACCACCGACGATCAGGGGCAGGCACAGTCTGGGGAAGGCGATTTTTTTCAGGGTGTTGGAATAATCAATAAACACCGTGGTACAACGCGTCATGATTTCAGCGAACAAACCCCAGGCTGACATGCCTGCCATCAGGTAAATCGCATAGGCCGATTTGTTTTCGATATTCGGTATCTTGGTAACCAGCACTTCAGACAAGACGATGGCGAAGATGGTAGCTTGCGCCAGTGGATTCAAAATCATCCACAGCGCACCCAGTTTGCTGCGCGCAAAGCGCCCGGCAAACTCGGCCTTGATGGACGACAGGATAAAGTGGCGGTAGTGCCACAAAGAGATGAGTACAGCTTTCAAAGCTTGGTTTTCCTTAGCAGGTATCAGCCTGCAACACGTCCATAGATATCATCAAACCTGACAATATCATCTTCACCCAGGTAAGTACCGGATTGCACTTCTATCAGTTCAAGATCGGTTTCACCGGGATTTTCCAGCCTGTGCTTGACGCCCAGCGGGATGTAGGTGGATTGATTGGCAACCAGGGTCATGACGTCGTCGCCACGCGTCACTAGCGCCGTGCCACTGACCACGATCCAGTGTTCAGCACGGTGATGATGCATTTGCATCGACAGCCTGCCTCCCGGCTTGACGACGATGCGCTTGACCTGGAAGTGTTCGCCACTATCGACAGAATCATAATGTCCCCATGGGCGATAGACCTTGCGATGGTTATCGGTCTGGGTATAGTTTTCATCTTTCAGGCGGGTTACGACACGTTTGATGTTCTGGGTATTGGCTTTATTGGTGACCAGCACCGCGTCTGGTGTTTCAACCACGATGACATCTTCCAGACCCAGGCAGGCAACCAGGCGGCTGTCAGAAATCACCAGGCAATTGCGTGAATCTTCCAGCAGCACGTCGCCATGGGCAGTGTTGCCGTTCTCATCCTTGTCTGACACTTGCCAGACCGCATCCCAGGCACCTACGTCAGACCAGCCTGCATTGAAAGGCACGACATAGCCGGGAATATGCAAATCCTGGTCTTTGGCCAGTTTTTCCATGACGGCATAGTCGATTGAGTCAGAAGGGCAAGACAGAAAGGCTTCTTTATCCACGCGGACAAAGTCGCTATCGATGCTGGCTTTGTCCATCGCCAGTTTGCAGGCCTCATGCATGGCGGGATGGAAGTGCTGTATGGCTTTCAGCCAGGTAGTCGCACGCATCATGAAAATGCCGCTATTCCATAAATGACGGCCACCATCCAGATATTGCTGGGCTACTTCCAATACCGGCTTCTCTACAAAAGCTTGCAGTTCGCGCACGGCCTGACCTTGCAGTACATCACCGGTCTGTATATAGCCATAACCGGTTTCAGGACGGTCAGGCACGATACCAAAGGTCACCATGGCACCATCGATGGCCTGTTGCAGGCCGTCTTGTATGGCCTGGTGAAAGCCCTGTTTATCGTTGATGACATGGTCAGCTGGCATCACCAGCAAGACTGCATCATTGTCTGATGCCACTGCTGCCAGGGCTGCCAGTGTTAATGCCGGGGCTGTATTGCGGCCGGTTGGTTCTAGCAACAGGCTGCAGTTGTTGAAACCGGCGACGCGCAATTGTTCTGCCGTGATGAAGCGGTATTCTTCATTGCAGACCACGATCATTCTTTCGGCTACGCCCACGGCACCAGAAAAGTCCCTGACGCGTGTTGCAGTCGCCTGCAACATGGTTTCTTCGCCTATCAGGGCGAGCAATTGCTTGGGATGCTTTTCACGCGATAGCGGCCATAGCCGGGTTCCAGATCCCCCGGAGAGAATGACAGGCTGTAATAACATGGATAACTTTCGTAATCTTTATGCCTTTGGGTTTATGTCCTGAGGCAAATCATTATAAAATATTTAATATATTGCAATAAGCGTGCAATCAGCTGCAATTTGCTCAGGCTATGCTGGTCAGATGTGAGCAATTGCTGAATAGGCTAAACTTGCAAGACCTGAAGGGTAAGCCAGAGCCCGGCAAAAGTCTGAAGCTGAAATAATCTGGAAATTTGCAGACGCTGATAATTTCGTCGCAGTTTACATCATCATTTATACTTCTACCCCTTTTTCTAGCCTTTTAGCGGTCTAAACACGAATCCTTTGCCGCCAATTATGAATAAAACATCCGGATTATATGGTGAATATGGCAACACAGAACAAATCTGAATGCGAAGCACAGCTACTGGCTGACAAGACCAGTTTGATATTGAAAAGCAGAAAGCATTCAACACCCGTCAATATTCCTTCAAATGAGATGGGGGCAGTGCAGGATGATGCAAGGGAAATCATGTTGAATCAGCAAGATATTGCACAACAAAATGCTGAAGTATCAGCGCCGCCGCAAGGCTTGCGCCAGAAATTGCGCTCCATACCAGGTCTGGGTTACGCATTGGCCTGGTGCCAGGCATTGCTGCGCTTGCCGCGTACCCGTTTCCAGACCGAAGTTGCGCTGACAAATTTACAAAAGCAAATTGATGGCCTACAACTGCAATTGCGTAGCCAGGAGCAAAAAATCCTGCGCATGGAAGAGCAAAAACTCGCCATACGGCTGGAAAAATACGATGCGCTTGATATCGGCAACAGGTTAATGGAGCTGGACCGCCTGCATATAGGCCGTCAATTGCGTTCCATGAATCTGATGATGCGTGCGGGTTTGCAAAATGGGACTAAGCAGATCCAGCAAAATGTTGTCGCGACGGTAGAGCCAGCGGGTCAGACGGCCACCGCAAGCACTATCCAGCCTGTAGTCAAAGTTGCCAGCGACTTTGACCAGGATCAGTTCTATCTGGAATTTGAAGCCTTGTTCCGCGGTTCACGCGCTGATATCAAGGAGCGCTTGAAAGTGTATTTGCCGTATCTGGCGCATATCAGTGAACAGGCAAAAGACGAACGTAAGCTCGTCATCGACGTTGGTTGTGGCCGTGGTGAATGGCTGGAGTTGCTCGATGAGCAGGGCATACCTGCCATGGGTGTGGATATGAATATCTCCATGGTCAACGCCTGTCTTGATCAGGGCTTTTTGTGCCGTCATGCCGACGCCATTGCCTATTTGCGCGAACAGCCTGCAGGCAGCATAGGGGCAGTGACCGGTTTCCAGATCATAGAGCATCTACCGTTCGAGCAATTGATTGCACTGTTTGATGCAGCACGCCATGCACTATGCCCAGGCGGTGTCATTATTTTTGAAACGCCGAATCCGGAAAACCTCAAGGTGGGTGCCTGCAATTTTTATTTTGATCCTACCCATTTGCATCCTATCGTGCCACAGGTGGCTGAATTCATGGCGCGGCAGCGTGGCTTTAGTCATGCAGAAATTTTGCGTTTGCATCCTTACCCTGATGATCACTTGCTGCACGGAGGTACCGAGGTTGAAGCACTGCTCAATAAGGAATTATTCGGTGCCCAGGATTATGCAGTCATAGGTCGTAAATAAGATGCAGATACATCAATTCAGCCCTTCCTGCGGAAGAGGTGACGGCGTCAGCAATGGCATGTTTTTTACCCGCAAGCTATTGCGCGAGATGGGTTTTACTTCTGGCATTTATTGCGATCTGGTGCAGGATGAAGTGCGTGATGAAGTGCAGCACTATAGTGAATTGCAGCTTGCAGAAGATGACATTTTGCTGGTGCATCACAGCCTGGGCTATGAGAATTGCGCGTGGTTCAAAGACATCAAGGCGCGCAAAGTACTGGTGTATCACAACATCACGCCGCCGCAGTTTTTACCTGACAATGGTCTGCCAGAATTAAGCATCCTGGGCAGGCAGCAACTGGCCTTGTGGGCGCAGGATTTTCAGGCTGCGATTGGTGACTCTGATTTGAACAGTGCAGAGTTGCGTGCCGCTGGTCATACCGATGTGACGACGATTCCCTTACTGGTCGATGTGACGCGCTGGCAGCATCACAGCTATAACACGGCGCTGATGAACAGCTTGCGTGACGCGCACAATATCCTGTTCGTTGGCCGCCTGTGCGAGCATAAACACCAGTTGCAATTGCTGGACATGCTCGATGAATTGCGCCACTTCTCGCGCCAGCCAGTGCGCCTGATATTGGCGGGTGGTGTCACCAGCATGCCGTATGAGCAGGAAGTACACGCCCGCATCGCTGAATTGAAGCTGGATGCGCAGGTGTTGATGACAGGCAAAATCCCTGATGAAGATTTGCTGGCCCTGTACCGCAACGCTGACGCCTATGTCAGCCTCAGCGAGCATGAAGGCTTTGGCATGCCTTTGATTGAATCCATGCTGCATGATGTGCCAGTGATTGCGCGTGCTACTGAAGGCGTCACTTCTACCATGGGTGGTGCAGGCATCTTGCTGGATGCTGACGTGACCCCTGCCACTTGTGCCGCGCATGTGCATATGCTGTTGACGGAACCTGCTTTGCGCCGCCGCATTATTGCCGGTCAGCGACAAAATATTCAGCGTTTTTCGCGTCAAAAGATTCAGGCAGATTTGCAGCACTTCTTGCAAAAGCTAGGCGCAAAAATTCCTCAAACTGCAATAGCTGCAAATGAGCAGCAAAAACCTCTGTGGCAGATAGAGGGGCCCTTCGATTCTACTTATAGTTTGGCTATCGTTAACCGTGAACTGGCGCGTGCCTTGGCATCTCAAAAGGACGAGGCTGTGCAACTGGGTTTGCGCAGCCGGGAAGGTTATGGTGATTTCGTCGCTTCGGCAGATTTCCTTGCAGCTAATCCCGATATCGCGGAATTGCAAACCGTATCGCAACAGGCAGTAAATATGCCCGACCTTGCCTTGCGCAACTGCTATCCGCCGACACTGGATGATATGCAGGCACTTGTCAGGGTGGTGAATTCTTATGGCTGGGAAGAGACGGGTTTTCCGCAAGAGTTTGTCAATGAATTCAACCGCAAGCTGGATTTGATTTTGGTAGTGTCGCGCTTTGTCGGTACGGTCTTGCGTGACAATGGCGTGCGCGTGCCGATTGCTGCTGTTGGCAATGGGGTTGATCATGTCATGCGCGTTGCCGCGTTGCCGGTACCGCATGCTGTGTTGGATAGCCTCAAGACTTATTGTTTCCTGCATGTTTCATCCTGCTTCCCGCGCAAGGGGCCGGATGCTTTGTTGCTTGCCTATGGACAGTCTTTCAGGGCAAGTGATGATGTCAGCCTGGTCATTAAGACTTTCCCCAATCCGCATAATGATGTGGCTGAACAATTGGCGGCGCTGCAGGCCGCTGACCCGGATTTCCCGCATGTGCTGATCATCATGGATGATTACAGCCAGGCGCAAATGCGTGGTCTGTATGAGGCATGTGATGTGCTGGTTGCCCCCAGCCGTGGCGAAGGTTATGGCTTGCCTATTGCAGAAGCCATGTGGCTGAAACTGCCAGTGATTGCTACTGCATGGAGCGGGCAAATGGATTTCTGCGACGACAGCAGGGTCTGGCTCTGTGATTATCAATACGCCAAATCGACTTCTCATTTCAGTTCCACGCATTCAGCCTGGGCTGACCCTGATGTCAATTATCTGGCGGCGTTGATGCGTGAAGTACATGCCAGCCCTGCAGATATCATTGCCAGCAAAACGGCGGCAGCGCATGCGTTTATATCGACACACTATGCGTGGTCAGATGTCGCCGGCAGAACCCGCCAGGCGATTGCCGCACTTGAACAGCAGCCGCTGTTACGCAAAGAGCCACGCATAGGCTGGATCAGTAGCTGGAATGCGCGTTGTGGTATCGCTTCGTATTCATCTTTCCTGACTGCTGGCATGCCGCAGGACAGGGTGGTTTATCTGAGCAGCCATATTCCCGAAAGAACGGCGCGTGATGCAGAGAATGTCATCCGTAGCTGGGATGCCAACATGGACGAGGACCTGGAACATACCTGGCTGATGATCCAGGAGCAGAAACTCGATGTGATTGTTATTCAATACAATTTCGGTTTCTTTTCACTGGCCGCCATGGCGCGCCTGATCAGGCGTGTCAAGGAAGATGGCAAGGCTATCCATTTATTCTTTCATTCGACAGCCGACGTGCAAAGAGAAGATGGGCTGATCAGCCTTTCAACAATCGCTGCTGAATTGAAGCTGGCTAAGCGTATCTTCGTGCATGGTCTGGATGACATGAACCGTCTCAAGGGACTGGGTGTTGCCGATAATCTGGTATTTTTCCCACAGGGTCTGATGCCGACGCTAGAGCATGCTGCAACCAGGGTGGATACTACACGTTTGGCTGGCAAGACCGTGATTGCTGCTTATGGATTCTTGCTGCCGCACAAAGGTGTGCAGGCCTTGATCAAGGCATTCATAAAATTGCGCGGGCAGGGTGGGAATTATCATTTGTTGCTGGTGAATTCACTCTATCCATCAGGATTGTCCGACAATGAATATCATCAATGTCGTCATTTGATTTTTGAAGCAGGCCTGGATGCGCATGTGACTTTTCTGTCAGATTACCTGACGGATGAAATCAGTCAATCATGGCTGCAACAGGCAGACCTGATTGTTTATCCATATCAGCAAACGCAAGAATCTTCGAGCGCTGCAGTACGTATGGGGCTGGCTTCTGGCCGCCCGGTGGCAGTGACGCCTTTGTCGATTTTTGATGATGTCAAAGATGCGGTGCATGTATTGCCAGGTACTGAACCTGCAGACATTGCTGAAGGCATCACTGCCATTTTGCACGATGGACAAAGGCTGAAAGAGAAAGCAATACAGGCTAAAGCCTGGACTGCCACCAGACAATGGCCAGCTTTATCGCAACGCTTGTTGAATACGATTGATGGTATTGCGAATGCACTGGATATTGATATCGGTCGCATCTGAGAACACGAAAACGGCGGATATATTCCGCCGTTTTTTATGGTCGGCCGCAAGCTGCCTGAGAACGTGTTTGCAGTAAAGCGATCAGCTTTGCAGTATGCTTTTGCCTGGCCCAGTCTTGCAGGTGGTGGTCAGTATCAAAGAACCAGCTCTCCGGATACATGAAGTCTTTTGGCTTTCCCAGATATTCTACGCCCAGCTTATTCATGCGTTCTGGCAGTCCGACGTAAAAGGCCTGGTCTTCTGCATTCGTATCGTATTTGGCATGATGCAAAAGTACCGTGGGCATGGCGATCAGGCAGATGTTATTTGCCTTTGCCCATTGCGCATAATTTTCCATGAGCTTCCAGCCGCCAGTTTCTGTGGCTGCCCTGTGCGCGTAATCCCAGGCCTTGGTCGCTTTGACAGCGGCAATATCGCCGGGGCTGCGTTCTGCTGCGCTGGTGTGGGTCTGATCACCTCTGGTATCGAGATGATGGGCACCGTAAGTACCGCTGGTGACCGGGCCATCTGGCAAATGCCGCAGACCATGCAGCCAGCGGTCTGCTCCCAAACCTGCTGCATACTGCAGTTGAGTAATGCGCGACAGGCTGCGCCAGTAATCCAGATCCCTGGCCATGACATAGTCGATAATCTGTGAATTGGCTTTGCCCTCATCAAGGTAAAGCGCATATTCCATAGGCATGAGTATGGTGTCACCAGGGTGAGCAACACGACGCGATACATCCAGTATATAAGGTAGGCCCAGCCCGGCATTCACTGCAAGATTGATGACAGGCTTGTGCCAGTAATTTTCCAGCATGCCTGAATCTATGCCAAACATGGCGTTTGAACCTGCCACGATCAATACACGTGGCGTTTTGATTTCTTGTGCTGCGTGGATTTTATGTTGATAAGCATCATAGACCCAGCGTGAACTGGCGGTCGGCGAGCCCAACTGATATTTGATGCCGACTACCCATAAGAGGCTAAGAGCCAGGAAACTGCCAGTCACAGCGAGCAAGAATTTTTTCATATCCTCGCTCGCCTAAAAATTAAAATACAAAAATTCTGTAGCTGGCCGGACGGCCATCCATTTCAGTGCAAACCACAAACAGATGCCTGCAATGATGCCCAAAGCGATTTGTCTTTTTTCGTTGAGTGGCGTGATGGTGATATTCGGGCTGGGATCGTAATTCAGTAATTCCGTGGTGTTTGGCAAAAGCCAGACGACAGCCATGCCTATACCTATCCACAACCAACCGACATCTGGTGTTGTGCTTAACAAACCTTCAACGACTTGGGCGAGATTTTGCCAGGGCAGGGCGGGCAGATGTGTGCCTGAAGCCGGTTGCAACAGCGCCGCATACATGTGCGCTGCGCTTGCCATATCGGGTGCACGAAACAATACCCAGGCGAAGGCGACCAGGACGAAGGTCATGAAGATGGAAACGAACTTAGGTAACTTGCCCCAGAGTTTGCGCAAGGCTGAACTACCTTCCAGTACATGATGCCAGAAGTGATTAATGAGCAGCATGCTGCCATGCAAGGCACCCCACAAAAAAAAGTTCCAGCCTGCACCATGCCATACACCTGCCAGCAGCATCGTCAGCCACAGATTGCGATAACGCATGAATTGGCCGTGGCGATTTCCACCCAGGGGAATGTACAGATAATCGCGTAAAAAACTGGACAGTGTCATATGCCAGCGCCGCCAGAAATCGATGATGGAAGTGGCTTTATAAGGCGAGAAAAAATTAACAGGCAGCTTGAAGCCAAACATCAGCGCCAGACCTATCGCCATGTCGGAATACGCAGAGAAATCAAAATACAATTGCAGGGTATACGCCAGCATGGCTTGCCATGCCGCTTCGCCGCCCGGTGTTGTCTGCCTGGCCAGTTCAAAAACCGGGCTGGCATAGCGAGCCATGCTGTCGGCCAATATGGTTTTTTTGAACAGGCCCAATGCCAAAAAACTGGCGCCGATGATGAGCGCTTCTTTTTGTCTGAACAGTGGATTGTCATCCGCCCTGGTTTGCGCAATCAGGGGCTTGTGATGGACGATAGGTCCGGCGATCAGTTGCGGGAAAAAAGAAACAAAAAACAGGTAGTCGAGTGCATTATGCCTGTGCACGTCACCGCGCCGGCAATCAACCAGATAGGCGATTTTCTGGAAGGTGACAAACGAGATCGCCAGTGGCAGGACGATGGGGTCTATCGGTGGTACCGCATGAAATGCCGCAAACAGATTGGCGAGCAAGAAATAGGTGTATTTGAAACCGCCTAATACCAGCAGGTTAAAAGCGATGCCTGCCTTCATCCATCTTGCCGCATGCAGATCCAGCGCTTGCTGTCTGGCGTTCAGGATACGGCCACCGAGCCAGAAATTGATGCTAATAGAGCCTAGAAGCACCGCCAGATAGCGTACATCCCAGACTGCGTAAAATACCAAAGAAGTCAGCACCAGCCATCCCAGTGCGGGCCTTAATCCCCATTGACGTTTGCATAGCATCCATATCGCCAGTGTAAGGGGCAGGAAGAGGAACAGGAATGCAAAGGAATTAAATAACATGGCGTGCAGTCAGGCGTGGGGTGATGCCGGTGAAGCGTTCACGCAGTAGCGCCCAGCGCCAGTTTCTGCAATTCGTCGGGTTTGCGGATAATCAGGCGATGCAAGTCTTTTTCTACTATGCCTTGCTGAGCCAGATGCAGGAGCGCGCGGGTGACTGTTTCGCGGCTGGTGTTGATCATCATGGCGATGTCCTGATGGGTGGGCAGGTTTTCTATAACTTCGAGATTGCCAGGCATGATCTTTTTGAACAGGGCGATGAAGGCATAGATGCGGCGTGAGGTATTGCCTATGCTGAGCAAAGCACGGAATTCAGAATCGCGTTGGATTTTTTCGGCCAGATGGCGCAACATCATGTTTGCCATGGCTGGCGAGTGTGAAAACAAATGCAGTGCGGTGGCGCTAGGCAAAAAGCCGACCAGCACGTTGCTCAAAGCAACTACCGAGGCTGAGCGTGGCGTGCCATTAATGATCGCGATCTCACCAAAGAAATCACCTTCCTTGAGCATGCGCAGACCAATAGCGCGGCCATCTTCAGTCACATCGACGACTTGCAATTGCCCTGAGAGCAAAAATAAAAGGCTGTCACCGATGCCACCTTTTTGCAATACCACATCCCGTTTATTGAAGTGACGTACGCGCATGTCACCCTTGACCTTGTTCATGTCTTCATCGCTCAAGCCCATCAGCAAGGGGATGTTGCGCAAGTTGACCGTGATCTGGTTGACCTTGACCTGCACTTTGGTCTGTATGGGAATATTTAATTGCAGTTGCCCAGGCAGGGGTGCTTGCGACTCCCCGGCCGGTGCCTTGTTGTGAATAACAGCGACTTCGTTATTTGATACCGTCATTGGTCAATCCGATTGTAAAGAACCCATGACTTGCAATCGTGATGGCCCTTCATTCGTTTTCAATATTTCCTGATTCATAGATGACAAATGGTGATGCTGGCATGAAAATTCAAATTTTAAAAATTCTGCCATTGCCAGCTCAATTGTACCGACTTGCTATTGTATTGAAGGATGGAGATATTTTCCTTGTTATTTATCGCACGGAATTCCAGTTGCAGCGACTGTTTGTCCGTGAAATACCAATTCAACCCCGCTTTTACAAGCTGTAGATCTTGTCGCCTTGCTACATCTATCAGGTTGGGCGAGTAAATTTCAGCACTTTGCCATATTTGTTTGCTCCAGCCTAATTCCAGCTCGCTTTGCTGTGTCAATTGTCGTCTCAGATTCAAATTTCCATAGTAGCCAGTCCTGTGACCGCCCTGTCTGTCTGCATGAGCCCGGTCGGCCATTGCTGCCAAACCAGCTTGCAGCTGGTATTTCTGGGTTTCATAGGATAACAGGCCGCGTAATTCCCAGGTGTGGGCATCGAAATTCCCCAAAGTCGGGTACTGTACATTGGTGAACCCCGCCACGGTGCTGAAACGCCAAGGGCTGCCTTGGCTGACTGCTGGCGACAAACGTAATTGTACAATCTCTTGCTTTTGATACAGCGTACCACCGAGGCTGAGTGCGCTGACCAGGGCAGTGCCCCTGATGCCGTAATCCCGCCATTTCCATGGTTTTTCCACGCCAAGGGCAAGTGCCAGTGTATTGTAGGCGCTCAGACTGTCATAACTGCGCAGACGTGCCTGGGCAAAACCTATCGTGCCGTTATTGTTGATTTCCTGGGATATATTGCCAGACAAACTGGCAAACCGGTCTGCTTTGGGCTGATACTCGGGTAAAAGCTGCAAGGTAATTTGCTCAGTGCCGCTACCGAAAGTGAAAAAAGGATTGCTGGCACCTTGATTCACATTGGTATCATATCCAGCCTCTATAGCAATCGCGATGCGCCTTTCTGGCGCGGCAGGAATGCAGCTCTTGGGTTGCCATAATTCCAGTTTATACAATTGCTCTTCTGATAAAGGCAGGTTTTGCCGCATTTTAAGCAATACTTTATCGGCTTCTTCTTTGTTGCCCAATTTGCATTGCAGCATCGCCAAATCCAGCCAGGCACCGGCATGCAGGGGCTTTTTCTCTATCAGGGTGCTGAGCATGGTTTTGGCATCATCATTGCGTTTTTCGCTGATGGCCTTTAATGCTTCCAGATACAGGGTTTCGCTTTCAGCTTCATTGTCGGCTTTTGCGACTGTATTGCCAAAGATCAGCAATAGAATCAGCAATAGTATCGGCAATGGCAATTGACGCGCTATTCTTTGCATCATTCTCATGCAGTAACCTCTACCGTGTAGATGGTAGTTGGTTTTTCCTTGCCTTTCAGCAGGCGCTCACCCAGCGCCTGGAATTGATGTCTGGTCGATCCCTCAACCGTACCTTTGCCGATGATGATGTCGTGCGGGTAGTGACGTGCCGCGTCCTCCAGACGTGAGGCCGTATTGACACTGTCGCCAACGGCAGTGTAGATACTGCGGAAAGAACTGCCAAAATCACCTGCAATTGCAATGCCACTTTCTATTCCGATTCTGACTCTAATCTTTTTTCTCCCTTGTTGTTCGTATTGGGCACTCAATTTTCTGACATTTCTGACGATTTCTATCGCTGCATCCAGGGCCAGGTCAGCATGGTTTTCGACAGGCAGCGGCGCCCCCCAAAATGCTACCAGGCCGTCACCGGTATATTTATCCAGAGTGCCACCTTTGGCAAGCACAGGGCCGGTCAGGCATTCCAGAAATTCCCTTGTCAGATTAGCCGCCCCTTCCATAGGCAAGTTTTCTACCTGGCTGGTATACCCCTCCATGTCAGCAATCAGGGTTGTCACATGTAGCTGCCTTGGTGCCAGGGGATCTTTCAAATCACTGCGTAATAATTCTTGCACCACTGCTTTGGCGACATATTGTTGCAGGGTTCCCAATAATCTTCTCGACTTGCGCTGCGCAGTCTGCCAGCCAAAAGGCACCGCAACCGCCAATAAAAAAAAGTTTGCTGCCAGAGGGCCTACCGGGGAAAACCACATGTCGTGATCAACCACCAGATAAGCCAGTGCTACCCAGGTCGCTGAGGCCAGGCCCAGCATCAGGGTATTTGTCCATGCAGAAAAGCGCGGAAACATGAACATCGCCATCCCTGCCGTCAGCACTGTAAACAATAAAGCGATCAAACGTCCTGGCCACTTCACGTACGACCGGCCTTCGTGCTCATCAAGCATGGTGCTCAGTGCCTGGGCATGTACCAGAAAACCACTGGTTGAATACCATAAAGGAGTCGGTACCCGGTCTGCCAGTGCCAGGGAGGAGGAGCCTATGATGATATATTTGCCGCGCAAAGCCTCAAGCGGGACAGTATCTTGCAAGACACTCAACGCAGGTACGACTTCATAAGAAGACAATGTCCGGCTGTATTCAACGCGCGAAAATCCATTTTCATCTACATCTGAAAATCGGCTCTTATGCGCAAACAACTGATTCGCGTTCAATTTGGAGCAACATTCGAGCAAAGCACGCGACAATTCTGAATAAACTTTTCCTTCGAAGCGAGTCTGAACCGGAATCCGCCTTAAAGTTCCGTCAAGATCAGGTACAAATCCAATATTACTGACATAGCGCGCTTTGCTAAGGCCAGAGTGATTGGCAATATAGCCGGTAGCCCGTGCCATACTGGCAAGCTCAGGCTGGCTAAAAGCCGCAATTGATTTGCCACCCGTTAACTGGCCATTGCGCGCCGGTGTCTGTTTGTTTTTGTCAAAATCAAAGGCTTGTGCCAGTACCACCGGGCCATGTTCAGCCAATGCGGCCAGTCGTTGGTCTCCTACTGTGTCTTTATGTTCTTCAAAGTAAATATCCAGGGCAACGCCACGCACATCAAATTCAGTAATGAGTTTTTCTATCAGATCGGCAATGCGTTCTCTGGGCCAGGGAGCTGCCCCCAGGACGGAAATGCTGTGGTCGTCAATATCGATCAAAGCCAGACGCTCTTCTGCCCGGTCTTTTGCGCGCAATTGCACAAATTGATCCCTGAGCCACTCATCACCTGGTAGCGGCCTGCCATTTTCTGGCAAATATTCATTCAGCGCGCACAAGCCCACGGCCATGATGGCGATCAGCAGCCACAAGTAGGATTTGGCAGAAATACGCAAAAAAAACTCAGATACAGGCCTCATGATTGCGTAAGAAGGTCCGTTGAATTATTCACTGGGCAATGAGGTGATCTGAATGTTCATGTCAATCAAATGATTTTGGCAGCATCATAAGCCGGATTAAACGAAGTGTGTTAAAACTTGAACATCTTTTTGCGTAGCGGCAATACATTAAGGGGCGATCCTGGCGAGAATACTTGCCTATCCGGTATTACTTTGCCCGTCCATAATAAACCTTCTGATTTCAATGGCTTAGCAAAAAACTGTTATAGTAGCCTGAATTTGTAAATTGTGACCGTCATCACAATATTTTTTGTATATCAGAGGATAATGCTGAAAATATGTGCAGGTGTAAATCTGTACGAGCCGGTGCAATGTGCGCTTGGTGTGAAAGACTTTGCCAGTTGTTATGGCAAGCGAGGATGAAATATGAAGAATAAAACACAGAATGTTCTAAGCCAGCTGGTCCGGTGGACGCTGGCATTTGTGCTGGCGATTCCTGCGATGGCATTTGCAGAGGACGCGGTCAAGGTGTCCCAGGTTTGGGGTAAGGTTGAGATAAATGGTAAACCGGCAATGATTGATAGTGCCGTTGCAGAAGGCTCCAGTATTAAAACCGGGGCTGATGGCTACGTTTATTTTAAAACCATGGATGATGGCTTGTTGATTGTGCGTCCGAATAGTGAAGCGCGCATCGTCAGTTATCATATTGATCAACAGAATCCTGCAAATACCCGCGTCAAGCTGGAATTGATCTCGGGCGTGGCACGTAGTGTGTCGGGTAATGCCGTGAAACAGGCAAGGCAGAATTTCCGTTTTAATACGCCGGTAGCTGCTATCGGTGTCCGTGGTACTGACTTTACGGTCTTTACTGACAAGGATACAACACGGGTAGTCGTGGTTGACGGTGGCATAGTTGTCAGTGGTTTTGGCGGTTCTTGCTCACCACAAGGTGCCGGCCCATGTGAAGGCGTTGCTGCTGCCGAGTTATTCGCCCGTCAGCAAGGAGTTTTGTTGCAGATCAATAAAGGCCAGAACAAGCCGCAATTATTGCAATCGGCTCCCGGTTTGACACCAGATGCCATTGCCCCACCAAGGGCAGATGAGCCTGCAAGCAAGACTACAACTAATAATAGTAGCGCTGCTTTGATCGCTCCTGCTGCAACTGATCCTAATCTCGACCCTAACAAGGTTGGTAATGTGAAGCAAACATTGGCCTCGAATACTAATAAGACGCCTAACAATACTGGTGCAGGTAATAATAATGGTGCTGCCCTGACGAATACCATTATCTGGGGTCGCTGGTTTGAGCTTTTTGGCAAGAAAGCTGATTTTGATATTACCAAGCAAGATCAGAATGAGGCTTCGCCACGCGGTACTAATGCGTATTTTGCTATTTTCCAGGCCAAAAATACTGAATGGCAAGTACCAACCACTGGCACTATGGGCTTTGCCTTGAAAGATAGCCAAGCCGTTCTCGTCGATAATATCAAGAGTCTGGAATCCGCGGCAAAGCTGGAAAATGCCAAATTGCAACTGGATTTTGCCAAGGCGACCTTCACTACAGGATTTGATGTTGTTTCTGGTAGTGAGAGATTCGCCCTGAAAGGTGAGGGCTCTGTGACGAGTACGGGTATCTTATATGGTGCTAATCAATATGTGCCTGCTGCCAACATGTCGGTACAAGGTGTGGTGACCAATGAAAAAGGCGGCACTGCTGCTTATATATTCCAGTCCAAGTTAAATGAAGATGGCACCCGCATGGTGTACGGGGTGACGAATTGGGGTAAGCAATAGATGGTCGTGCCAGCTTGTGCTAAATAATTAGTTCAAACCAGTCTTAAATAAATAAGGGCTTCTGCGGAAGCCCTTATTTATTTTTATGGCACGATTAAGTGCATAAATAATATTGTCTGTATTTGCCTGTGTATGTATGCCTATATATAGGCTTTGAACTTAAAAGTGTCGTTCAGGTCAGTGTATTGCCAGGCTTTTCTGGCATCATTTTTAATACTGAAGTATGTAAATGGTTTTGTAATTTGATGTAACGAAATATTCATTTTGGTTTACTTCAAGTCAAGCCTTATAATTGTAGGTTGGCAAAGTCATATCTAGGCTTTTCATTTGAAAGCTGTTTCTGCAGAGCAAATGAAAAATTTCGGAATACAAGCCAAATGTTGTCAAGTGTTACTTTTTTTTGAAAATGTGATTTCAGTCACATCTTCGATTGGGTGCTTCTGCGATTATCGGCATGCCGTAACGCGAGTAAGTGCCTAAAAAGCAAGCTTCGCATCTTTTAAATTAATTAAATTAGGAGTTCTTAAATGGCTAATACAGCTGCTGATATCCAAAAGCTTTACATCGCATACTTCAACCGCCCAGCAGACCCAAATGGTCTGGCTTACTGGATGGCTCAAGGTTTCACACTGAACCAAATCGCCGACAGCTTCTCCAAACAAGCAGAAT